>JALSHB010000122.1 GCA_026982475.1 Chromatiales bacterium | reverse complement strand
TCACCGAGGGCTGGGACCACCCGCCGACCGACTGCGTCATCCTGCTGCGGCCCAGCTCCTTCAAGTCCACCCTGATCCAGATGGTCGGCCGTGGGCTGCGCACCGTCGACCCCAACGAGTATCCCGGTGTCACCAAGACCGACTGTATCGTGCTCGATTTTGGTACCAGCACGCTGCTGCATGGATCGCTGGAGCAGGACGTCAATCTGGATGGGCGGGATTTTACCGGCACCGCGCCTCAGAAGGAGTGCCCCGAGTGCGGCGCGCAGGTCCCTGCGGCGTCACTGGAGTGTCCGCTGTGTGGTCACCGGTGGGAGCGGGCCGATTCGGATGAGAAGGTTGAACTGACCGATTTCGTCATGTCGGAGCTGGACCTGCTCAAGCGATCTTCGTTTCGCTGGTGCGATCTGTTTGGTGATGACGGCGCGTTGATGGCCACAGGCTTCGATGCCTGGGCCGGTGTCTTTTTCCTGAATGGGCGCTGGTTCGGCATTGGCGGCGGCAAGAATCTGACAACGAGTTTGCTGGCGCTCGGTGAACGCACCGTATGCCTCGCCGCGGCCGATGACTGGCTCAATGAGCACGAGTCGGAGGACACCGCGCTCAAGTCCCGCCGCTGGTTGAATCAAGCCGCGACCCAGCAACAGCTGCGCTACCTGCCGCCTGCCTACCGACAGGACTTCGGGCTGACCCGTTACCAGGCCTCCTGCCTGCTGGCCTTCCAGTTCAACAAGCGGGACATCCAGTCCCGGGTGTTCGGCGCGGCGGATAACGACGCACATGGAAGTGCTAGTGCCGCGGGAGGCAGGAGGCCGGGAGCGGCCAAGGAGGCGGCGTGATATGTGCGGTCTGTGGACGGGAAGGACGGGGCTTTTGCTGGGTGTCGCCGCACAGAGCCGGGGTGAAGCGTCAGTTCAAACGCTTCTGCTCGATGGGGTGCCAGACCCTGCATGCAAAACGCCTCAAGGCGGGAGGTGGCGTCGTGATTGATCCTACCCACAACGAAATGGCCGCAATGGAAGCCGTTCTGCCTCACCTCGGGGAATACGTGGCATCGGTCGGGATGGACAAACCGCTGTCGATGTACAGCCGTGAGGAGATCCTGCAACTGGTCGACGTGGTGCTGACTGCCTACTTCGACAACCTGCGGGAACGCACACCTGACGACGTGCCGTTCTGAGGAGGAAGCTGATGCTGGATTTCAATTCTTCCTCATCCTTCAGTGAACGGGTGACGGGCTTTATCGACGAGGCGTTGGCGTCCGAACGAGACAAGCAAACGCCACGCGCTTATCTTGGCGCATCCCGCCTGGGTGTCGCCTGCGACCGGGCGCTGCAATACGAGTATCTCCAGGCCCCGGTCGATCCGGGCCGGGAGTTGTCCGGAACCACGCTGCGCATCTTCGAGGCGGGCCATGTGTTCGAAGATCTTGCCATCCGCTGGCTGAGGCTGGCCGGTTTCGACCTCCATACGGAAACCTCGCAAGGCGGGCAGTACGGGTTCTCTGCCGCCGGTGGCCGCATCCAGGGACATGTGGACGGGATCCTGGCCGCGGGGCCGGAGTCGCTCGGGCTCGGCTGCCCGGCGCTCTGGGAGTGCAAGTCGCTTAACGCCAAGTCGTGGAAGGACACGGTCAAGCGCGGGGTGACGCTCTCCAAGCCAGTCTATGCGGCGCAGATTGCGCTCTACCAGGCCTACATGGAACCGCAGGTCCCGGGCATCAGCCGGAACCCGGCGCTCTTCACCGCCATCAACAAGGATACCGCCGAACTCTATTTCGAGCAGGTTCCGTTCAATGGCGAGCTGGCGCAGCGCGCCTCGGATCGCGGTGTGCGAATCCTGCAGGCCTCCAACGCCCATGAGTTGCTGCCGCGCCTGGCCAACGATCCGACCCACTACGAGTGCAAGTTCTGTGCGTGGCAGGACCGCTGCTGGGGAGGCGGATCTTGATGGCTGGCAACATCGTCTGGTTCGACTTCAACGATGCGCCCGACCAGGAGATCACAACCACCGAACCCGGGCTAGACGCCAAGGAGCTGAAGGCGCGTTTGCTAGCGCGGCTGCCCGAGGCGCTTGCCCGGCTGTTTCCCAACGGCAAGATCCGCGGCAGGCAGTTTGTTATCGGTGACCTGCAGGGCAATCCCGGCAAGAGTCTGGTGGTGGAACTCGAGGGACCCAAAGCGGGCATGTGGATCGACTTCGCCACCGGCGAGAGCGGCGACATATTCGATCTCTGGGCAGCGAGCCATGGTCTGGACAGCCACCGGCAGTTTCCGGATCTGGTGCGCGAGATCGCCCGCTGGCTGGGTGATGCGCCGCCTGCCACAGTTACTTCGCCGTCACGCAAACCGCCGGTCGATGATCTCGGCCCCTGGTCGGCCAAGTGGGACTACCACGACGGCGAGGGGCGGCTCATCGCCTGCGTTTACCGCTACGACACCGCAGACGGCAAGGAGTACCGGCCGTGGGATGTGCGCGAACGCAAGATGCACGCGCCCAATCCGAGGCCGCTCTACAACCAACCCCGCCTCCTGCTGGCCGATGAGGTTGTACTGGTTGAGGGCGAGAAAGCCGCCGATGCGCTTATCAGCCAAGGTATTGCGGCTACCACCGCCATGAACGGTGCCAACGCGCCGGTGGACAAGACCGACTGGTCGCCACTCAAGGACAAGCGCGTGCTGATCTGGCCGGACAAGGATGAGGCCGGGATCCAGTATGCCGAGCGTGCGCGGG
>JALSHB010000121.1 GCA_026982475.1 Chromatiales bacterium | reverse complement strand
CTACAGGTACGTGGATTTCATGCAGTGGAAAGCCATCGCGGACCCGGCCCGCTCCTGCGTTCAGCGGGGAAGGTTATGTTTCAGGAACAGTTCGGCAAGCAGCAGGTCTTCGGGATGGGTGATCTTGAGGTTGTCGGCATGGCCTTCCACCAGCAGCGGGGCATGGCCGGCCCGTTCCATGGCGGAGGCCTCGTCGGTGACCAGCGCGTGGGCGTCCAGGGCCTGTTGCAGCGCCGCGCGCAGTTCGCCGAGGCGGAACATCTGCGGGGTCTGTGCCTGCCAGAGCCGCTCGCGGTCCACGGTTTCCAGCACGGTGCGGGTGGCGTCCGCGCGCTTGAGGGTGTCGCGCACGGGCACCGCCAGCAGGCCGCCCACGGGGTGCGCCTGGCAGCGGTGGATCAGTTCGTCGATGTCCGTGCCACGCAGGCAGGGGCGCGCGGCGTCGTGCACCAGCACCCAGTCCCGCGCGTCCGCCCGGGCGGCCAGTGCCTGCAGGGCGGAGAGCACGGAATGGCAGCGCTCGTCACCGCCCGCGGCGACCCACAGTGGCTTGTCCGTCTCCACCTTGATCTCCGGCCACCAGCCGTCATCACTGGAAATAGCCACTACGATGCCACGGATGCGCGGATGGCGCAGCAGGCCTTGCAGGGTGTGTTCGATGACGGTTTTCCCCAGCAGGGGCAGGTATTGCTTGGGCCGGTCGGCCTGCATGCGGGCGCCGACCCCGGCGGCGGGCACCACGGCCCAGCAGCGGGGGGCTTCGGCATTCGCTGGCGTGCGTTTCAAGATGGCAAATTCAGTCGGCGATGGCGGCGGTCATTCCACCACCTGGTAGAAGGTCTCGCCTTTCTTGATCATGCCCAGCTCGCGGCGGGCGCGTTCTTCGATGGCATCGACGCCCTCCTTGAGATCGGCGACTTCCGCCGCCAGGGCCTGGTTGCGTTCGCGCAGCTGCATGTTTTCGGCGCTCTGCGCGACGATGGCGCGGTCCAGTTGCCACACTTCCATCATGCTGCCCTCGCCGAACCAGAGCTTGTACTGCAACAGCACGAACAGCACGGCGAGGGCGGCAATGATGGCTTTCATTTCAGCTCACGTGATCAGGCGCGCTTGAAGGCGGACAGGCCGGGATAGGTCGCGGCGTCGCCCAGCTCCTCGCTGATGCGCAGCAGCTGGTTGTACTTGGCGATGCGGTCGGAACGCGACAGGGAGCCGGTCTTGATCTGCCCGGTGGCGGTGGCCACCGCCAGGTCGGCGATGGTGGCGTCTTCGGTCTCGCCGGAGCGGTGCGACATCACCGCGGTGTAGCCGGCAGCCTTGGCCATGTCGATGGCGGCGAAGGTTTCCGTCAGGGTGCCGATCTGGTTGACCTTGATGAGGATGGAGTTGGCGATATTGTTGTCGATGCCGCGTTTGAGAATTTCGGTGTTGGTGACGAACAGATCGTCGCCAACCAGCTGGATTTTGTTGCCCAGCTTTTCGCTCATGATCGCCCAGCCTTCCCAGTCGCTCTCGTCGAGGCCGTCTTCGATGGAGAGGATGGGGTACTTGTCCACCCAGGCGGCGAGCACGTCGACGAACTCGGCGGCGGTCAGGGACTTGCCTTCGGAGGTCAGCTCGTACTTGCCGTTCTTGTAGAACTCGGAGGCAGCGGCGTCGATGGCGATGCAGATGTCCTTGCCCGGCACGTAACCGGCGGCCTCGATGGCCTCGATGATGATCTCCAGCGCCGCCTCGTTGGAGGGCAGGTCGGGGGCGAAGCCACCCTCGTCGCCGACGGCGGTGTTCATGCCGCGGTCGTGCAGCACCTTCTTCAGCGCGTGGAACACCTCGGCGCCGTAGCGGATGGCCTCCTCGATGCTGGGCGCGCCCACCGGCTGGATCATGAACTCCTGCAGGTCGACGCTGTTGTCGGCGTGCGAGCCGCCGTTGATGATGTTCATCATCGGCACCGGCATCACCGTGGCGGCGTCACCGCCCAGGTAGCGGTACAGGGGCAGGCCGGTCTCGATGGCGGCGGCCTTGGCGGCGGCCATGGACACGCCGAGGATGGCGTTGGCGCCCAGGCGGCCCTTGTTGTCGGTGCCGTCGAGGTCGATCATGGTCTGGTCGATGGCGGCCTGCTCGGAGGCGTCGCGGCCCAGCAGGGCGTCACGGATCTCGCCGTTGACGTTGGCCACCGCCTTCAGCACGCCCTTGCCCAGGTAGCGGGACTTGTCGCCGTCGCGCAACTCGATGGCCTCGCGCGAGCCGGTGGAGGCGCCGGAGGGCACCGCGGCGCGGCCCAGGGCGCCGGATTCGAGGGTGACGTCCACTTCGACGGTGGGGTTGCCGCGCGAGTCGATGATTTCACGGGCGTGGATGTTGGCGATTTTTGCGGTCATTGGGACTCCGGGTTTTCTTGGTTGTTTATCGTCGGGTGGACATGGGCCACCGGGCTTGTCTGTCGTATCGAAAAAGATCCAACGCAAAGGGCGCAAAGGAAATTCATGCGCTTGTCCGCAAATGAACGCCGGCAATGGCGGATAACGGCTTCTGCGCGATCGTTGGGGTTCGCTGCGCTCACCCCAACCTACGATCCGGGGCTGCTGCACGGATCATTTCAGAAACTTTGCGCCCTTTGCGTCTTCGCGCCTTTGCGTTGAAAAAATCAGGCCGGATCATGCCCGAAGCCGCGCGACTTCACCGCGTCGTCCAGCGCCTTGAGCATCTCCAGCAGGCCTTCCATTTCGCC
>JALSHB010000120.1 GCA_026982475.1 Chromatiales bacterium | reverse complement strand
ACCGCTGGCGTTCCGTCAGTGTTGACTCTGTCCTCTCGCTCATCGTCATGCTCCGCTGTGATGGAAATCGCAGAGCATGGCGTGGATTCACTCAGGGCGGCAGGGTGGGGTTGGTTTTGCGGTTACTTATCAGCCACCCAAGCTGGTGAATTCCCCATAAAAAAACACCGGCCAGTGGCCGGTGTTTTTTTATGGGGCTCGACGGCCTGCAGATTGCGCTAGCTAGGCCGTGGCTTTTTTCTTGCGGGTGGCGCGACGACCCTTTTTCCTGGCCTTTTTCGCCACCTTGGCATCGTACTCACGCTCCCACTTCGCCGCAAAGGCGGCAATCGCCTTGGCCTTGGCCTCTTCCTTCTTGCGCTCTGCCTCAGCGGTGCGAACGGCCTCCTTGACCGCCTTGTCCGCTTCAGCGGCCTTGGCGCGCGCCGCGGCCAATGCCGCCCGCGCCTTTTGCGCGGCGGTCTTCGCGGTCAGCAGCGCGCGACTGGAGGCCGCGGTCTTTTTCTGTGCCGCGGCTTTCATGGCCGCAGCAACCTTGCTCTTGGCGGCGACTGCCTTCTTTTCGGCCGCGGCCACCTTGCCAGCCGCCGCCTCGGCAGCCTTCAATGCGCGGGCAACAACTTTCAATGCGGCCTCATGCGCCTTGTTCACCGGACTGGCGGCTATAACACTCTGCGGGGAAGGAGCCGGGCGACGTCCTCTCGCCTTCGCCTTCGCCTTCGACTTTGCCGCGACCTTGGTCTTGGCCACTTTAGCCTTTACCCGGGCTGCCTTTTTCTTGATCATTTTTCACTCCTAAGGACAAACATAACTTCAAACACTAGCGAAGTGTATCGCCTTTTTTTTAAATAACAAGTGTTTGGCAAAAAAAAGCAACGAATATTGGCCATTTTTCTGAAAAAAAACCAAATTCGGCAAAAACAATACGCGCACCAATGAATATAAAATCCAGAAATGCAATGTTGCCCGGCCAGAATATTTAGCCTGCTT
Organism: Chromatiales bacterium; assembly: GCA_026982475.1. Taxonomy (GTDB): domain Bacteria; phylum Pseudomonadota; class Gammaproteobacteria; order SZUA-152; family SZUA-152; genus DRQN01. Next base: position 16,748 of record JALSHB010000120.1, on the reverse strand, counting down.
CACCGACTGGATGGTTGGAATTTCATAAATTCCCGTATTTGATCCACGCATAAATAAATAAAAACTTCACGACGGAAACCGGCGGCTATTTCCGTTGCCAGCCAATATCGACTGCCGATAGTCCACCAGCGCCTGAAGAATATCGCGCTGCTGCGCGGTAATGTCCGGCGAATCGAGCAGCTCATTGATACGCGCCATATATTCCCGATCTGTAATGCTGGCGTTAAACGAAGGGTCCGTCAGTCGCTGCAGTCGATATTCATTCCAATGCGCCATTTCATCGTCAGAAAGTGTTTGCGGATAGTTTCTGGCGCGATAACGAAACAGCATCTCGACGATTCTTTGGTCCTGAAATGGAGTATCGAGCGTCTTTAACTGCTGCGGAGAGGCATTTCGAATCTCCTCCATTTTGCGCCTGTCTTCGTTACTGAAAAAGCCGCCGCTGTAGAGCATCAGATCTGGATCGGTTTCCGGCTCGAATTCACGTTGCTCATAAACGGAAAGCAGCGTGGCAATGAAATGTGGATTTCGGCGAAGGATTTGCAAATGCCGCTGGCAGGTATCCACATCGATCTGCCATTTTTCAGCGGCCTCTGCGGTAAGGGTGTTCGCCGGCACCACAACCGGGCATTTGTTGATGTGAATGGTTTTTACCGGCAGGCGTCCAACACCTTCGGGCAATTCGGCCTGACGGCTAAACAGGCGTAGACGGAGTTCATCGACGGAGAGGTGAACGAATGCCGATGGATCATGACGCAGGTCATAGGCCACGACTTCATTTCGATTCGATGGATGATTCGCCAGCGGGGCCACCAGGGCGATGCAGCCCAGTTCGGCGGGATACATGGACGACACATGAAGTACCGGCGTCATGTTTGCCACATTCAGCAAGCGTCCCACCTGCTGCTTCGAGCGATGCCGGAAGACATAATCGTACAGGCGCGGTTGGCGGTCGCGAATCAGCCGGGCGATGGCTATGGTGGCGTGCACATCGGACAGGGCATCGTGTGCCGACTGGTGGGACAGTTGGTTGGCCCGAGTCAGGTCTTCGAGGCGGAAGCTGGGTCTGCCGTCCGCATGACGGGGCCATTCGATGCCTTCCGGCCGGAGGGCGTGAGTCACACGCACCAGGTCGATGATGTCCCAGCGTGAATTGCCGTTTTGCCACTCGCGCGCATAGGGGTCGAAGAAATTCCGGTACAAGACGTTGCGCGTCACTTCGTCATCGAAACGAATGTTGTTGTAGCCCGCCACACAGGTGCGGGGACGGGAAAATTCCGCGTGGATTCGCGCGATGAATTCCGCTTCGGGAAGGCCTTCGCGCAAGGCCAACTGGGGGGTTATACCGGTGATCAGACAGGCGTCGGGCTGGGGCAGAAAATCATCCGCCGGGCGGCAGTACAACACCAATGGTTCACCGATGACGTTCAGATCGAGGTCGGTGCGAATGCCGGCAAACTGCGCGGGACGGTCGCGGCGCGGATCGGCGCCAAAGGTTTCATAATCGTGCCAATAGATGCTGTCCGCGCTCATACGTGCCCCTCTATTTCCTGGACCCGCAGGCTCAGGCTTGTGCATTGGTGGGCACGATTATAGGGCAGAAAGCCGCAGACACCGGATTCGCCGTTGCGCCCATGAACGGCGCCTGCATCCGCGGGTTCGGGCGGCAATCAGTGAGGAGTCATGAAACCGAAGGCAATCTATTCCGCGCCATCGCTGTCTTTCGCCTGGGGGGCGGAGACCAGCAGCACGGTGACGTTGTCACTGCCGCCATTATCCAGCGCCGTCTGGATCAATTGGTCGACCTTGGCCTGCTCATCGGCCTGCTGTGACAGGATAGCGGTGATCTCATCCACGCTCAGTTCGCCACTCAGCCCGTCGCTGCACAACAGGATCTGCTGGCCGGGATACAGGCGCCCCCGCACCAGCCCCACTTCGAGACGGCTCAGGCTCTCCATACCGATGGCCTGGGTGATGAAATTGCGCTGCGGGTGGAACTCTGCCTCTTCGGCGGTAATGTCGCCCTGGTCCACCATCAGTTGCACCAGGGAGTGATCGCGGGTGATCTGCGTCAACGCGCCATGGCTCCAGAGATAGGCCCGGCTGTCCCCCACCCAGACCACCTCGAAGCTGTCATCGTCGATCTTCACCGCCAGGGCGGTGGAACCCATGCCGGCGCGTCCCTTGCCATCACGCACGGCGGCCAGCACCGCATGGTGCGCCTTGACCAGTGCCTCGGCCAGCGAGGTGCCGGAACGAACCTCTCTCCGTATCTGCTCGACGACGATCTTACTGGCCACCTCGCCACACTCGTGCCCGCCCATGCCATCGGCCAGCACGCCGAGCCGCAACTCTGCATCGATGAGATAGCAATCTTCGTTTTGAGGCCGGATATGGCCGATGTGGGTGTCATGTCCGCAGGTAAAAATGGTCATCGTTGAGGCACGGCTCCTGTGTACGGCGTCGGAGGGATTGGCAAAGGAAGGCAAACCATAGCGAAACGCAATTTATGGTGCAAATAAAACCCACAAATTTCGGCAGATATATCTGTTTTGGCAAGAAACCGAAAGCCCGCGTATCTGGGCGATCGTTACGAGCCTGACGCCCAAGCCCGGCGGGCTCCTAACGCTCGGGCAACAGGCGGTAGGCATTGCTCTCGATGAAGATGTCGACCAGATACTTTTCGACCTTGCCCTGCCTCGCCTCGTCACGAAGGATATCCAGCGCCAGCTCTTCCGGCAGGCTCTGCTTGTAGGGTCGGTCCCCCGAGGTCAGGGCGTCATAAATGTCCGTCACCGTCATGATGCGGGCCTGCAGGGGAATCTGCGCGCGGCCGAGTCCGCGCGGGTAACCGGAACCATCGAGCTTCTCATGATGAGAGTAGGCAATCTCGGGCACCGCGGCCAGGCCCTTGGTCCAGGGAATATGCTGCAAAAAGGCGTAGGTGTGCGACACGTGGGATTCGATTTCCTGCCGCTCATCGGGCGTCAGGCTGCCGCGCGCCAGGGTCAACGCCTCCATTTCAAACTCGGACAGCAACGGGATCGACTCTCCGCCTTCGCCCGGAAAACAGTAATCCACAACCTGCTGCAAGGCGGGCGGGATCGTCTGATGGAAGACGGCGGGCTCGTTGGCCTTGATGATCAGTTCCATGAACTGGCGGATACGCTGGGTCTCCTGCGCCAGATGCCGCTCCATGCGGCGACGCCGGGCCCTGAACGCTTCCGGGCTCAGCGCCTCGCGTTCCTGCTGATCCAGCAACTCGCGATAGGCGTGTCGCTCCATGCTGGCGATGGCGTACTGAAAGCGCGCCTGCATCAATTCGAACTGGCGCGGATACAGCTTGTGGGATTTGGTCAGCACATGCTCGCGCACGCCAACCTTGCCAAAATCATGCAGCAGGGCGGCGTATCGCAATTCATTCATTTGCTCGCGGGTAAAATTGACTTCGCGCAGTTCCGGCACCGTGGAACGCCCCACGGCCTCGGCCAGACGCTGGCTGTATTCGGCGACACGGAACGAATGACCCGCGGTACTGGGATCTCGCGCTTCGATGGCGTGTACCGAGGCGGTGACGAAGCCTTCGAACAATTGCCGGATGTCCTCCACCAGGCCCAGGTTCTTCAGCGCAATGGCGGCCTGCACGCCAATACCGGAAAGGATCTGCAGATCCTCACTGTCGAAGGCATGCGTGCTGCGGGTATCCACCTGGATCAGCCCCAGCACCTCGTCATCGAGCAGCAGCGGCACACACATCACGCTGCGGATATTCAGGTCGACGATGGAGGTGTGGCTGTCGAAGCGTCTGTCGCTGCTGGCATCGCTGGAAAGAATCGCACGGCGCCCGCTGACGACCTCGCTGACGATGGCGCGCGACAGCACCGCCTCCACCGGGCCTTGTTTTCGGCTCATCGCCACCACCGGCTTGAGCGAATCGCTGCATTGCCCCGATTCGTTGCACAACAGGCCATAGGCATGCTCGGCGGCAGGGAAGATGTCGAAGATGAAATCCATCACCTTGGCCAGCAGGTCTTCGTGATTGCTCTGCCCGCCCAGGCCGATGCTGACCTGCGCCAGCGCGCGCAGGCGACGCTGCACATCGGTGGCCGCGACACGGTCCTCGTGCAGGTTGGCCTTGAGCATCCGCAGGGCCTCCTGGGCATCGATGGCCATGCTCAGGTCGGGCTTCGCATCTTTCGAACCGACCATCACCAGGGAGGCGCTGCTGGCCTGCCCTTGCGCCGGAGGCTCGCCCGCGATCAAGGCCAGATCGAAGGCCTCTTCGTTGCCGCCGATTTCAGACGCCCACGGGCTGCTGCCCGGCACCTTCTCCTCGGCAACCGCGGGCGGACGGAAACGCAGATGCACCCCGCCCAGCTGCAGGTTGCTGCCTTCACGCAGGGCATAGAATGCCTTCGGCGTCAGCGGGCGCGCATTCAGCAGGGTGCCGTTGGTGGATTCGAGATCCTGGATCACATAGTTCCCGCCGCGCCGGATGATCCGCGCATGCTGGCGGCTGACGCGGCTGTCCGGCAGGCGAATGTGGCCAGCGAGATCGGATTGATCTTCTTCGCAACGCCCAATCAGTGTCTCGTCATGGAGGGGAAAGCTTTTGCCGGCCAGGGTGCCATTGAGCACCTCCAGGGAGGCCGTGTGGAGGGTTTCGGTAATGGTCATCAAGTATCAGCTATCAAATCGGACATCCAGCCCAGGATACGGAAATCATCTCCGTGATTATCGCCTTGCCGCCGCCAGGGGGTATATTAATCCCCGATTCGGAAGGAATCCGCAGGGGCGCCGGGCGCAAGCAGCAGCTGGCGGAACTCTGGCGGAACTGAAAGTGGCGTGAAATACGCCTCAAGCCAGCGGCTGCATCAACAGCAGGGTCTTGCCAAGACTCCATGATAACAAGGCCTCATCCAGCAGGCTTTGTTATCGTTTGTCTTATGTGTTTACCATGAATCGCTACTGTATCGGCGTATAATATTCAAAGATAGTGCCATCAGAACGGAATTTTTTAGGTATTTACCACATTGAAGGCCTCGATAGTGACCAACGAAATACTGAAAGTCCCCAAGAAACTGAAGCCCGTCACCCTGTGGGTGCATCCCGAGGGCCGCGTGCGGGGCTCGCTGTACCTGCGCGAACAAAGCCCCGATCATGCCGGCCCGGAGCAGCCCCTGGAAGTCCTCAACCAGTGCACACCATTCGTGGTTATCAAGCGCGAAGAGCCGGATGAGCTGCGCTTTTACAACATGCGCTCCATCATTCGCGTCGAATATGAGGAAGAGGGCGAGCCGGCAGCGGATATTCCCCGACAGCGCTGCCAGATGCAGATGATGGACGGTTCCTTCATCAGCGGCGCCATCCGCGAGCAATTGCCGCCGGCGCGCGCGCGGCTGCTTGACTATCTCAACCGCACTGATGAATGCTTCATCAAGATGCACATGGACGAAGGTATCATTTACCTCATCAACAAGGCCTACATCATCCACGTCCATGTGGATGATGCAGTCGATGACGCAAGCTAACGAGAGGCCCGCAGCATGAGCCTGCTGTCCGGTTTTCAGGCCAATCGCGCCATTGCCGCATTAATGACGGAAAACGCCGCCGCAACGCCCGAAGGCAAGCGGGCCGCGGTGAAACTGAAACAGATCGGTGAGCCCGCCATTCCCAAGCTCATCGAGGCCCTGGGCGACACCCGGCATCCGGCGGTGATCGAGCAATTGTTGCTGAGCTTCGTGCGCAACAGCACCCTGCCCTATTATCTGACCGGCCTGGCCAGCGAGGACGACAGCATCGTCGCCGGCGTCAGCCGTATCCTCTGCCGCTCGGGCGACTTCGATCCCAACCAGCTGTTCGAACAGCTCGACCACCCGGACATCTCCAAGTCGGCGCTGTGCGAAATCCTCCTCGCCCATTCGAGCCGCATCAAGCCCAACATCCTGCTCGGCATGCTGGACCGCGTCTCCAGCAAGGTGCGTCCCATGCTCTACCGCCTGCTGGACAAGGTGGCCGACGAGGCCTTGCTGCCCGACATCATCCGCCGTCTCGACGCCAAACAGCCCATGGTGCGCACCCACCTGGTGCAGGTGCTGTCCCGCTTCGACAACCCGCGCAGCCTGAACGCCCTCATCGGCGCCCTCGACGACCCCAACAAGGCGGTGCGCCAGTCCGCCCTGCAGGGCCTGGCGAAGATGCAGTCGCCCCAGGCGGTGGAGGCCATCTGCCGGCTGCTCGGCGACCCCGACCTCACGGTGCAGGCCACTGCCATCGAGACCCTGATCAAGATCCGCGCGCCGAACACGGTGAAATACCTGGTGGAGGTGCTGCAGGACGAGTCCGAATACGTGCGCCGCGCCGCCGTCGAAGTGCTCAACGAGATCGGCGACCAGAACGCCGTCAAGGACCTGCTCAACGCCCTGCGCGACGTCGACTGGTGGGTCAAGGTGCGCGCCGCCGACGCCCTCGGCGCCATCGGCGGTCCCAAGGTGTTCGACGCCATCCTCGCCCTGATCCGCGATGAAGACGAATTCCTGCGCCGCACCGCGGTGGAGATCCTCAACACCAGCAAGGATCCGCGCTCCTTCGACCGCCTCATCGAGGCCCTGCGCGACGACGACTGGTGGGTGCGCGAACGCGCCGTGGACGCCCTGGCCAGCATCGGCGACGAACGCGCCGTGCCCCACCTCATCGAGATGCTGGAAGAGAATCCCGAGGCCGGCCAGGTGGTGATCCGCGCCCTGCACAACCTGGGCGACAAGCGCGCCGTCAAGCCACTGCTGAAACAGCTCGAGCACGCTGACAACACGGTGCGCAAGGAGGCCCTGCGCGCCCTGCAGACCCTCACCGACGAATCCAATGCCGGCCGGGTGCAGGAAGCCGCCACCGAACTCATGAGCGTGAGCCAGGACGAAGTGGGCAGCGTCGCCAGCGAGACCGTGAAGACCCTCGTCACCCGTTACGGTGATCGCACCACCCGCATCATGAGCACCCGGGAAGAGGCCACCCTGGAAGACGAACCGACCCGCATGACCTCCCTGCCGGACTCACAGAAAACCCGGGTTCTCGACAGCAGCCCCAACGTCATCGACAGCAGCGACGGCATCATCAACCCGGCGCGGCTGGTGCCCAACAGCATCCTCACCGACCGCTACCACGTGGTGCGCAAGATCGGCGAAGGCGCCTTCGGCACCGCCATCCTGGTGGACGACCTGATGGTCAACGACCAGTTCGTGCTCAAGTTCCTCAACCCGCACGTGGCCTCGGACCAGAACATGATCCAGCGCTTCCTGCACGAGCTGCGCTACGCCCGCAAGATCACCCACGAAAACGTCATCCGCATCTACGACCTGGTGACCTTCGGCCAGACCTACGCCATCTCCATGGAGTACTTCCCCAGTCACTCGCTGGCGGACGAACTGCGCAAGGACGGCCTCATGGACCGCCGTCGCGGCCTGCACATCCTCGGTGAAATCTGCAAGGGCATGGCGCGGGCGCAGGAGGTCAGCGTGGTGCACCGCGACCTGAAGCCGGCCAACATCCTCATCAACGACGAGGACATCGTCAAGATCGTCGACTTCGGCCTCGCCGCCGCGGCCTCCAAGTCCGACTCACGGCTCACCAAGAGCGGCATCCTGGTCGGCACCCCCACCTACATGGCCCCGGAGCAGGTGCGCGGCCGCACCATCGACTCGCGCACCGACATCTACACCCTGGGCATCATCATGTACGAACTGTTCACCGGCGAGGCGCCCTACAAGGGCGAGGAATCCATGGCCATTCTGTTCCAGCACGTGGAGGGCAAGGCCACGCCACCGCGCGAGATCAACCCGGACATCCCGCCATCGCTGGAGGCCATCGTTCTCAAGGCCATGGCCGTGAACCCCGACGACCGCTTCCAGACCTTCGACGAACTGCGCACGGCCCTCGAGGCCGTCGCCGCCGAGACAGGGGAAGCCTGATGGCGCGCATCGACGCCTTCCTCAAGCTGGGCCGCGAACAGGGCTGCACCGACATCCACTTCGCCGTCGGCACCCCGCCGCTGCTGCGCCTGCTGGGCGACCTGGCGCCGATCAAATACCGCGCCCTCAGCGAGGAAGAGCTGGAGAGCCTGATCTTCGAAATCCTCAACGACAAACAGCGCGCCGAGTTCGAGGCCGGACAGGATCTGGACTTTTCCTACCAGGGTGACGAGGTGGGCCGCTTCCGCGTCAGCCTGTTCCGCAAGATCGGCGGCATCGGCGCCGCCTTCCGCGTCATCCCGCCCGCCATCCTGACCCTGGAAGACCTGCAACTGCCGCCGGTGGTGGCCCGCTTTCTCGACGCCAACCAGGGCCTGATCCTGGTCACCGGCGCCACCGGCACCGGCAAGTCCACCACCCTCACCGCCATGCTGGACCTGCTCAACAAGACCCGGCGGCTGAACATCATCACCCTCGAAGACCCCATCGAGCAGATTCACAAGAGCCAGAAATCGCTGGTGGTGCAGCGCGAGGTGGGCACCCACGTGGAAAGCTTCGCCGAAGGCCTGCGCGCCGCCCTGCGCGAAGACCCGGACGTGATCCTGGTGGGCGAGCTGCGCGACCCGGAGACCATCATGATGGCCATGACCGCCGCAGAGACCGGCCACCTGGTGCTGGGCACCCTGCACACCACCTCCGCCGCCAAGACCCTCGACCGCATCATCGACGCCATGCCCACCTCGCAGAAGACCCAGGCCAGCCTGTTCCTCGCCCAGCACCTGCGCGGCGTGGTCAGCCAGAAGCTGGTCAGGAGCGCCGATGGGCGTTCGCGCAAGGCCATCGTCGAGATCTTCGTCAACACCCCGGCGATCGCCAACCTGATCACCAGCGGCAAGGTGTTTCAGATCCCCTCGGTGCTGCAGACCGGCCGCGACAAGGGCATGCAGCTGATGGATCAGGCCCTGCTGGAGGCCCTGCAACGCAAGGAGATCGACCCCGACGACGCCTACATCCACGCCACGGAAAAGCAGCAGTTCCAGCGCTTCGTCACCGACCCCGACCTGCTGCCCCAGGTCGACCTGGCCGTCTCATGAACCGCGTCAACGCCTTCCTCGAACTGCTGGTCAAGCAACAGGGCTCCGACCTGCATCTGGTGTCCGGCAATCCACCGCGCATCCGCCTGTTCGGCGAGATCCACCCGGTCAAATACCGCGAACTGAGCAGCGACGAGACCCGCGACCTGCTGTTCGAGATCATGCCCGACCACGCCCGCGCCCGCTTCGAGAACCGCGGCGGCGCCGACTTCGCCTACGAGATCCCCGGCCTGTCGCGCTTCCGCGTCAACGCCTTCCGCCACCTCAACGGCATCGGCGCCGTGTTCCGCGCCGTGCCGGGCCACGTCGTGCCGCTGGACGAACTGCGCCTGCCCGCCTCGCTGAAAAACCTCACCCGCCAGCGCAAGGGCCTGATTCTGGTCACCGGCCCCACCGGCTCCGGCAAATCCACCACCCTGGCGGCGATGATCGACCACATCAACGAGAGCCGCAAGGGACACATCATCACCATCGAAGACCCGGTGGAACACCTGCACGCCAACAAGGGCTGCCTGATCAGCCAGCGCGAGATCGGCGAACACACGGACAGCTTCGCCCACGCCCTGCGCTCCGCCCTGCGCGAAGACCCGGACGTGATCCTGGTGGGTGAGATGCGCGACCTGGAGACCATCAGCCTGGCCGTCACCGCCGCCGAGATGGGCATCCTGATCCTCGCCACCCTGCACACCAACGGCGCCGCCGCCGCCATCGACCGCATCATCAACGTCTTCCCGCCGGGCGAGGAGCCCTATATCCGCACCATGCTCTCCACCTCGCTGGTGGGCGTGGTCTCACAGCAGCTGGTGCGCACCGCCGACCAGCGCGGCCGACTTGCAGCGGTAGAGACTCTGATCAATAATGCAGCAACATCGAATATCATTCGTGAAGGCAAGACCGAACAGCTCGAAAACGTCATCCAGGGCGGCGCCTTGCAGGGCATGCAGAGCATCGACACCGCCTTGCGTCGTCTCCTCGACGAAAAACTCATCACGGGTGAAGAGGCCTATCGGAAGGCACGAATCAAGTCGAACTTCGAGCAATACAGGGAACAAAATGAGCCAGCCCCAGCCGCCCAAGATTAGCCTGGTGAAAAATTCCAGCACCCCCTCAAATCCCACAGAAGGGGCCGCCCCCATGGCGAGCACGGAGTCCCCCAAGACTGATCGGAAACTCATTCTGACGCTGGAAGGTGACGTGGTGCGCGAGTACACCGTCGGCGACAAGAGCATCAGCATCGGCCGCAAGCACGGCAACGACATCCAGCTCAACGATCTCACCATCAGCGGCCGTCACGCCATGATCACCAGCATCCCCGACTATGTCTTCATCGAGGATCTGGGCTCCACCAACGGCACCCTGGTCAACGGCAACCACATCAAGAAGGTGGCCCTGGAACACGGCGACATCATCCAGATCGGCCACCACCAGTTCACCTACCTGTGCCAGAGCGAGGCCAAGTACGAGCCCACCATGTTCGTCAAGGCCGAATTCGACGAGACGCAGATGATCATTCCCGAATGGGACGAAAGCAGCGAGTCCATCATCAAGGGCCAGCCGCTGGGCGGCCTGCGCACCCTCAACGGCCCGGTCGCCAAGTCCGTCATGGAGCTGCGCAAGGCCTACAACGCCATCGGCTTCCAGGGCAAGCGCATGGCGCTGATCACCCGCGGCACCAAGGGTTACACCATCGCCGCCGTCACCAGCACCCGCAGCCGCCGCGCCATGGACATCCCCCTCGTCAACGGCATCCCCCTGAGCACGGAGCCCCAGCCCCTGAGCGAAAACGACGTCATCAACATCGCCGGTTTCGAAGTGGAGTTCTATTACATCCGCTGATGACCCTTTGCAGGCAGGATGAGCGACTTCACGGGAGAGAAGGCAGAAATGAATGGAAAACTGATCCTGACCCTCGATGGTGAGGTCATCAACGAATACCCCATTGAGAAGGAATCCCTGACCATCGGCCGCAAGCACGGCAACGAAATACAACTCAACGATCTCACCGTCAGCGGCCGCCATGCGCTGATCATCGCCCAGGGCAAGCAGGTCTATGTCGAGGATCTGGGCTCCACCAACGGCACCCTGCTCAACGGCAACCACATCAAGAGTGCCGTCCTCAAACACGGCGACATCATCCAGACCGGACACCACCAGTTCACCTACCTGTGCGAAGGCCAGGCAAGGTACGAGCCCACCATGTTCGTCAAGGCCGAGATGGACGAAACCCAGATGGTATTGCCGGAATGGCAATCCCTCGAACAAAGCATCAAGGGCCAGCCCCTGGCGGGCCTCCGCACCCTCAACGGCCCCCTCGCCCGCACCATCATGGAACTGCGCAAGCCCTTCAACACCATTGGCTTTCAGGGCAGGAAACTCGCCCTCATCAGCCGCGGCCTGGAAGGCTACACTATCTGCGCCGTGCCCAATAACGAGGGGCGGCTCAGCACCGGCGGCCCGCTACTGAATGGCGAAGCCCTCGGCCCCGCGCCACAGGACCTCAAGGCCAGCGACATCATCAACATCGCCGGTTTCGAGGTGGAGTTCTTCCTGATTCACTGAAGAAGGAATGGCGCTGTTTGCTGCGGGTCCCCCTTCCTGATCAGCAATGGCCGCTCTGCTTACGCCTTGGCGGGAAAGTTGCGCATCCACACCAATCGCCTGAATCCATGGACTCGGGAACATGACTTGCCACGGGGGGCATGCGGTCGGGGATAATGGTGCCCGGGGCCGGAATCGAACCGGCACGGCCGTGAAGCCGAGGGATTTTAAGTCCCTTGTGTCTACCAGTTTCACCACCCGGGCGGCGGGCAGGTTCAACAGCGGTAACTATTGCAGAAAACCATCGGCGCAGGAAGCGCGAAAGGGCCATTACCGCATGGAGGAATGGGGAAAGGATCGATCGGAAACGGCGGTCGGAAAAGTGGAGGCGACGCCCGGAGTCGAACCGAGGTACACGGATTTGCAGTCCGCTGCATAGCCACTCTGCCACGTCGCCGGCTATCTGTTTTGCATGGTTTCCAACTGAAAAAACCCCGACCACTGAGACCGGGGCTTTCCGTCAATCCAGAGAATTGGAGCGGGAAACGAGATTCGAACTCGCGACCCCAACCTTGGCAAGGTTGTGCTCTACCAGCTGAGCTATTCCCGCGTCACGTCTTCAGGAGCGCTGTATTTTACAGTCCGCGGGGGGGCTGTCAAGCCCTGACTTAGCCCTGCCGGCTCTATCCTTAGTAACAGGTATCAACGCCTCGTCCATGACCCAGAGCAACCATGCAAATTAAGGACCCACAAACCTCTCTCGCCGCATCACCCCCCGCCGCCACCGGCCCGGACGCGCGGGTATCCCTGTCGGCGGCCGCCATGGTGCAGGGCTGGGACAGCGGAACGACGCTGCGGGCCACGGTGAGGCAAAACCCGCAGGCCGGCCCGCCGCTGCTGGAGATCAACGGCCAGCTGCTGCAGACCCGCAACGGCCAGTCGCTGATCCCCGGCCAGCAGCTGCGGCTGGAGGTCATCCGCCCCGCCGTGGCCGCCGCGCTGAAATGGCTCGACCCCGCGGCTCCGGCCAGCATCTCCCTGCCCGCCCCCGCCCGGCCGTGGCAGGCCGGACAGATACTTCAGGCCCGCCTCCTGCCGCCGGCACCGGGCGAACCGCTCCTGCTGCGTATCGACGGCAGGCTCCTGCCTCTCCCTGCGCCCTCGTTGCCGGCGCCGGTGGGACAGCCCCTGCGGCTGCAGGTGATCGATCCCGGCCAGCCCGCCGCCCTGCGGGTACTGGAGGCCTCGGCGCCCGCCGTCGCGCAGCAGGCGATGCGCGACGCCCTGCCCCGTCAACTGCCGCTGTCGTCCCTGTTGTCCACGCTGCAGGCCGTTGCCGGCGACAGGCCGTCACGCGGCGACAAACTGCCCGCCGACATCCTGCAGCAGATACGGCAGATCCTCGACCGGCTGCCCCGGCGCAACGACGCCACCCGGGCGGAAGGCCTGCAACAGGCGCTGGCCAATTCCGGCCTGTTTCTCGAGGCGCGCCTGGCCGAGGCCCTGCGCGCGGGCCAGCCCTTCGCACAGACGGCGCAACAGCTGGGCGGCGACCTCAAGGGTGGACTGCTCGGCCTGCTGTCGCTGCTGCTGGGGCTGCGCCTGCCGGCAGGCGCCGGGGACCGGCCGGGCCAGGGCGCCCACAGGCCCCTCGCCAAGGTGCCGCCGCCCCTGCCCAACGGCCAGCCCTTTGCCCAGCCGCGCCCGGCGGCCAGCACCGCATCGACGCCCAACCTGAGCCTGCCGCAACAGCTGCAGGAATTGCTGCGCCAGGTGGACGGCGGCCTGGCCCGCATCCAGCTCAGCCAGCTGGCCAGCAACAGCGAAGACGACGGCCGGCGCAGCTGGCTGCTCGACCTGCCCCTGCGCCACGGCGATCGGCTCGACCTGTTGCAGATGCGCATCGACGAAGAGCGCGACGGCAAGGGCCGCAGGGCAGGCAGCCAGTGGAGCGTCACCCTCGCCGTCGAACTGGAGGGCCTGGGCGAGATACATATCCGCGTGACGCTCAACGGCGGCGTGGTCAGCGCCACCTTCTGGGCCGGCAACGCGCACACCGCCGAGCTGTTCGAGCAGCATCTGGGCGAACTGCAGCAACGCCTGCAGGCCGCCGGCCTGCGCGTCGGCAGCCTCGGCGCCCGTCACGGGTTCCCGCGGGCGGCGGACGACAAACCCGGCCTGCCCTACGTACTGCTGGACGAGGAAGCATGAGCAGACAGAAACACCCACCCACCACCGCCGTCGCCCTGCACTATGACGGCGACAAGGCGCCGACGGTCACCGCCAAGGGCAGCGGCGCCGTCGCCGAACAGATCATCGCCTTGGCCAAGGAGCACGGCATTCCGCTGCAGGAAAACGCCGCCCTCACCGCGCTGTTGTCACGCCTGGATCTGGGCACGGAGATTCCCGCGGAGTTGTATCTGGCGGTGGCGGAGGTGATTGCCTTCGCCTATTTATTGAGTGGAAAACGGCCGGAAAATTGAAACACATTCGTAAAAAAATTCGCCACAGAGACACGGAGAACGCAGAGGAAAAAACACTGCTGTCCCATTAACCTTACATCGTTATGCCGGGCTTGACCCGGCATCCAGCACGTTGTTGAAACCACTGGATTCCGGCCTGCGCCGGAATGACGGGAGGAAATTATTGTTCTTCATGTTTCCACTACGCTAAATACTCCGTTTCCCCAAGTATTTCGCCAGCTATGCCAAATAAGAGATGAAGTTAATGGGGCAGCAGTGAGGAAGAAATATAATTTTCTCCGTGTACTCCGTGCCTCTGTGGCAAACAGAAACTTAGCGATCAGCTCACCTTTTCCAACTTCTGCGCCAGCACCAGCAATTCGGCCTCGCCGCGGGCCAGGCCGCAGTCTTCCATCACTTCTTCCAGTTCGGCGCCCTTGCCCATCAGGCGGGCGGCATGGCGGTAGGTGTCGCCAGAGGGCTCGTGCAGTTCCAGGTCATCCTGACGGCGACTGAGGGTCTGCAGGCGCTGTTCCTGCTGCGCCAGGCGTTCACCCAGCTTGACCGCGCCGGAACACATGGCGGCCACGTCGGCCTGCAGGGTCTTGAGGGCGTCCTGTTGCTTCTCCAGCCGCGCGCGCAGCCGGCCATTGACCGAATGGGCGAACACCAGCGCCACCAGGGCCGTCACCAGCCCGGCAATGGCAAACACGTCGAACGATACATTCAGCATGTGCATTTCTCCCCTCCCCGACCCGGCGGCGGATCAGAGCATCATCTCGGCCCACTCTTCATCGGTGAGCAGGCGGTTGAGATCCACCAGGATCAGCAGTTCATCGTCATGGCTGGCGACGCCCTGAATGAACTTGGCGCTCTCCTCGGTGCCGACATTGGGCGCGGCCTCCATCTCGGAAACGCGCAGATCCACCACCTCGGCGACACTGTCGACGAGGATGCCCACCACCTGGTCGTCGGACTCGATGATGACGATGCGCGTGGAGTCGTCCATCTCCTTCGGCTCCAGACCAAAGCGCTTGCGGGTGTCGATGACCGTCACCACGTTGCCGCGCAGATTGATGATGCCCAGCACATAATCGGGCGCGCCCGGCACCGGGGCGATCTCCGACACGCGCAGCACTTCCTGCACCTGCATGACGTTGATGCCGTACTTTTCGTTCTCCAGCCGGAAGGTGACCCAACGCAGTTCCTGCTCGACCCCGGCGCTACTGGCACTGTTCACTGATGTGTTCATAACCCTTTTACCCTGTATCTCGTTGGCTTGATGATCTGTCAATGTATCGTCACATTCCGCTCACTCTGTAATCAAAAGCACGTTCCGTACCACTTTTTCGACTTGGCCGCGGCGAAAGGAACAACCGCCGAAGCAATCAGATTCACTACAGAGGACACGGAGGTTCACGGAGACAGATAAATGAAAAGGTTTCGATTTCGCCACCATTCAATTCATGCAACTCTGTGAACCTCTGTGTCCTCCGTGGTGCAACAAAAAACCATAAAATCCACCGGGCAGGGCCACTAATCGTCGAGCTTGAGCCCCTCGGCCAGCTGCGCGCTGAGGTTGTCGATATCCAGCACCGCGCACATCTGTTCCACGGCGGTGCCCGCCAGCCAGGGGCGCTTGCCGCCCTCGCCGCGCCAGCGCACGCCGTCCCGCGACAGGGTCAATATCTGCGCAATGGCGTCGGCGGCCAGGCCCCAGCGGCCATCGTCGATGAGCACCACGAATTTCACCCGCTCCAGCACCGGGCGGGCGTCGGGCATGCGGCCATCGGGCATGATGATCTGCGCCGTGTCGATGACGCGCACGTTCTGTCCGCGGTTGGGCAGCAGGCCCATGAACCAGTCGGCATAGCCCGGCAGTTCGGTGAGTTCGCCCGGCCATTCGACGATGCCATGCAGCCGATCCAGCGGCGCGGCCAGGGTCAGGCCGGCCACCATGAAGGTCAGGCACTGGAAGCCGTCACCGGCCCAGGCTGGCGCCCCTCGCTGTGGCGCGCAGCGAGGACGGGGCTCTGGCGTCTCTCTGGCGGCGGGCGGCGGTGGCGGGGCCGCACTGGGGGTGGGCGGCCCGTCCGGCACGGGCCTTGGGACAACCTCGACCACTGGATCAGCTGCCACCGGCAATGCTGCGGCGGCCGCTTCGGCCGGGATCTCGATGGCGCTGTTCTGCGGCGTATCCTCCACCGCCGTCTCGGCATCGGGGCTATCCAGCCGCAGCTGGGGAAACAGGGACGGCGCGGCGAGCAGCGACAGCGTCCGTTCGGGCTCGGCAAACGGGCGCGGGTCCGCCGCGAGGGGCGTCTCTGGCGGCAGCGCGGTGGCGGCGGCAGGCTCACCTGGCGACGATTTCGTGGCCGTGGTCGGGGCGTCGGTAACGGCCTCTGCTGGCGACGCTTCCCGGGGAAAATCCGTCAGCAGGGAGTCCAGATAGAAGCCCAGCGCCTCCTGGGGCTCTGCGAGGGAGGATGATTCGGGGCGCTTGCCGGCCATCAGCGTAGTGCGGACAGCGGCGCCGCTTCGGCCGCACGAGGCGGGCCTTCGGCCAGCAGGTCCTGCATCAACTCGGCATAGGCCAGGGAGCCGCGATCCCGTGGCGCCTTGATGGTCAGCGGCACGCCGAGGCGGCTGGCCTCGCGGAACAGGGTGTCGACGGGAATCACCGCGCGCCA
>JALSHB010000119.1 GCA_026982475.1 Chromatiales bacterium | reverse complement strand
GGAAGACTCAGCGGCGGGAGGCACCGGGAAAGCGGCGAAAGAAGTTTTCCGTGGTCTGTTCGGCGACGGCTTCCCATTGGCAGTTACGCAATTGGGCGATGCATTCGGCGACCTGGCGGACATAGGCCGGGTAGTTGGGCTTGCCACGATGGGGGACGGGGGCGAGGTAGGGGGCATCGGTCTCCACCAGCATGCGCTCGGCGGGCATCTTCCGCGCCACGTCCTTCAGCGCCTTCGCTGAATTGAAGGTGACGATACCGGAGAAGGAGATGTCGAAATTGAGGTCGAGGGCGCGCCTGGCCACGTCCCAGTCCTCGACGAAGCAATGCATCACGCCGCCCACCTCGTCGGCACCCTCCTCGCGCAGGATGCGCAGGGTGTCCTCGGTGGCGTCGCGCATGTGGATGATGAGGGGCTTGCTGGTGGCCTTGGCGGCGGCGATGTGCCGGCGGAAGCGTTCGCGCTGCCATTCCAGCCCGCCCTCTTCGCCTTCCTGACAGCGGAAATAGTCCAGCCCGGTTTCGCCAATGGCCACCACTCGTGGTTCGGCGGCCAGTTCGACGAGTTCGTCAGCGCTGGGATCCTGGCCGTCCTGTTCGTTGGGGTGCACGCCGACGGAGACGGCGATGCGCGGGTCCTTTTTGGCCATCGCCAGCAGGTTCGGGTAGTGCTCCAGGTCGATGGAGACGCAGAGGAAATAACCCACGCCCTGCTCGGCGGCCGCGCTCAGGGCACCGTCGAGTTCGCCGCCCCAGGGGGTGAGGTCGAGGCGATCGAGGTGGCAGTGGGAATCGACGAGATAGGTCACGGCATTTACCTGCGCGAGGCTGAATCACTAGTACTCTTTCAAGGTAATAACACGGATTCAGTTGGTCTGTCAGCGTTCAGGGCAAGGCGCGCCTCGCAGCGAATGGCCTTAGTCCTTTGCAAGAGGCGCAACGCCGCCATGGACGCTGACAGGCCAACCCTTCGGGCGCTCCTGTGGTGTCCCGCTGCTGCGTTGCAGTGCTTGACAAGGGCCAGGCCATTGCCTGCGCACTGCGCCTTGCCGCGAAACACCACAGGAACGCTGAATCCGTGTTATTACCTTGAAAGAGCACTAGGAGAAGAGGAAAAGACACGCGGCCCGGGCGGGCAGCGGTGCTACATGGTATGGGTCTGGCGTTCCGACTTCAAGGCGCCGCCGAGGTAGCCCTCGATCTTGTTGCGCACGGCGCCGTTGTCCTGGTTGCTGAACTGTACGCCGATGCCGGCCACGCGCGAGCCCTGCGCGCCGGGCGGGGTGATCCAGACGATCTTGCCGGCAACGGGGAGCTTTTCCGTCTCGTCCATCAGGGTGAGCAGCATGAAGACTTCGTCGCCGAGCTTGTATTTCTTGTTGGTGGGGATGAACAGGCCGCCATTTTTCACGAAGGGCATATAGGCCGCGTACAAGGAACTCTTGTCCTTGATGGCCAGGGAGAGAATGCCGCCTTGTCGAAAACCGGTCATGCCTGTGTGATGTCCTTGCGAGTGATTATCTGCGCGCCGCGCTGCGACGCCAGGCGATCATCAAGTCCTCCAGCGCCAGCTGCTCGTTGAGGTTGTTGGCCGCGAGGCGACCGTATTCCGTCAACTGGTCCAGAAACGCGTAGAGAGCCCTCAAGTCTAACCGCTGCGCAATGTTTTGCAATTGCGCGCCCAGATCCTTGTTGCTGATAGCGGCATCCGGGCCGGCGGACTTGAGGCGGATCAGGTCCGTGACCCAGCTGTTCAGCCATTGCAGGCTGCGCGTCAGGCCCCAGGGCTTCCACTGCGCGGCCACGGCGAGGGGGTCCTCGCGGCCTTCCAGCAGCCCGGCCCACTGGCGGGAGAGGCTCTGCCGCGCGGCCAGCCCGCCCTCCTCGTTGAGACGCAGGGCCGCCAGCGGCGCGCCCTCGGCCAGCGCCAGCAGGGCCTCCGCATCGACATCGCCCGGCAGGCGTTGGCGCAGCCAGGCCAGGGCCTGCGCCGGCTCCGGCAAGGCAAAGGCGACCCGCTGGCAACGGGAGCGGATGGTCGGCAGCAGCCGCGAGGGCTGGCTGCAGACGAGCATCAGCAGCGCGCCCGGGGTCGGCTCCTCCAGGGTCTTCAGCAGGGCGTTGGCGGCGGCCGGATTCATGGCCTCGGCGGGATGGATGATGGCCACCTGGCGGCCGTTGTACTGGCTGGTGAGGGCAAAAAACTCACCCGCCGCGCGGATGGTATCGATGGGGATGACCTTCTTGTCCTCCGGCGGCGCAACCAGGCGCAGGTCGGGGTGACTGCCGGCCGCCAGCAGACCGCAGGCCTGGCATTCACCGCAGGCGTCGCCGTCTTCGCGCGGGCGCAGGCACAGCAGGGCCTCTGCCAGCCGGGTGGCGAAGTCGCGCTTGCCGATGCCCTCCGCGCCCGTCAGCAGCAGGGCGTGGGGCAGGCGTTCGTCCCTTGCGCGGGCCATCAGCCCGGCCCAGGTATCGGCCTGCCAGGGGAGCAGGTCGCTCATGCGCCGACCCCCGATTGTTCCAGCAAGGGTGCCAGCGCGGCATCGATCTGCCGTTGTACCGCGGCGATGTCCTGCGCCGCGTCGATGATGCGAAAGCGCTGCGGCTCCTGTGCGGCGCGCGCCAGATAGGCGGCGCGCACGCGCTCGAAGAAGTCGCGCTGCTCACGCTCGAAGCGGTCCAGCGCGCCGCGCTGACCGGCGCGCGCCATGCCCACCTCGACGGGCAGGTCGAGCAGCAGGGTCAGGTCGGGGCGCAGCTCGCCCTGCACCCAGTCTTCCAGCACCCCGATGCGGGTGAAGTCGATGCCGCGTCCGCCGCCCTGGTAGGCGTAGGTGGCGTCGGTGAAGCGGTCGCACAGCACCCACTCGCCGCGCGCCAGGGCCGGGCGGATCAGCGTCGCCAGGTGCTGGGCGCGGGCGGCGAACATCAGCAGCAGCTCGGTATCCGCGGCCATGGTCTCTTCGCGGTGATCCAGCAACAGCTCGCGGATCTGCTCCGCCAGCGGCGTGCCGCCGGGTTCGCGGGTGACCTGCAGGGGGATGCCGGCGGACTCGATGCGCTGGCGCACGTAGGCCAGCTGGGTGCTCTTGCCGGCGCCTTCACCGCCTTCCAGGGTGATGAACAGGCCTTTTGTCATTGGGTGTTACCTGCGGAATGGGCTTTCACCACAGAGACACGGAGGGCACAGAGTTTTCTTGAATGAAAAATAATCCCGCAGGGCGGGCATTGCCTGCCTGCAGTTTCGTGCTGTGTACGGGTGGGCAGTGCCCACCCTACGAGGTGGTTTTCGGGAGTGACCCGGTTTTCCTGTAGGAGCGGCTTTAGCCGCGATGAATCACGGTGACAGGCTGTCGCGGCTAGAGCCGCTTCTACAGGGAATAAAGACGCGGCAGCAGCGGGCTTTTCTCTGCGCACTCCGTGTCTCTGTGGTGAAAAAATCATTTGCCCAGCTTCCCCGACGGCAGCGAGGAGAACGCCTTGGCGCGTCCGCCGAGCTGGTATTCGACCACCGCCTTGTTGTGTTCCTTCAGGGTGGCGGAAAACTGGTGGCTGCCGTCGCCGCGGGAGACGAAGTACAGTTCGTCGCCCTCCGCCGGGTGCAGCGCGGCGAGTACCGCGTCGCGCCCGGGCATGGCGATGGGGGTGGGCGGCAGGCCCTTGTGCAGGTAGGTGTTGTAGGGGGTGTCGCGGCGCAGGTCGCGACGGCGGATGTTGCCGTCGAAGCTGCGGCCGAGGCCGTAGATCACCGTGGGGTCGGTCTGCAGGCGCATGCGCTTCTTCAGGCGCCGGTTGAACACCCCGGCGATCTGCTTGCGCTCGCTGGGCAGGGCGGTCTCCTTCTCGACGATGGAGGCGAGGATCAGGGCCTCGTAGGGGGTGTCGAAGGCCAGATCCGGCGAACGCGCCGGCCATTCCTCGCGCAGCAGGGTCTGCATGGCGTCGTAGGCGCGCTGCAGGAACGCCACGTCGGTGGTCATGCGCGGGAAGTGGTAGGTGTCGGGCAGGAAGCGGCCCTCGGGGTGCTCGCCGGGGTGGCCGAGCTGTTCCATGATCTCGGCGTCACTGTAGTCAGACAGGGTGTGCAGCAGGTATTCGTTGCTGTGTACGGCGTCCATCAGCTGGCGGAAGTTCCAGCCCTCGACGATGGTGAGGGCGTACTGCAGTGTCTCGCCGTTGACCAGCTGCTCCAGCAGGCGGCGCGGGGTGATGCCGCTGTCGAAGCGGTATTCGCCGGCCTTGATGCGGCTGGCCTTGTTCTCCAGACGGCCCAGCCACACCAGGTAGCGGGCGTTGTCGAGGATGCCGCGCGTCTGCAGGTCGTGGGCGAGGCGGGTCAGGGTCGTGCCGGGCTTGAGTTCGTAGCGCAGGCCGCTGTCGCCGAAGTCCAGGGGCTCGTCGGTGAAGCCCTGGTAGTCCATCCACACCCAGGCGGTGACGAGGCTGCCGAGCAGCAGCAGCGCGCCGAGCAGCTTGAAGATCAGCGCCCTAGTCATCCGCGGCCTCCACGGCGGCGGCCAGGCGGGCGGTGAGCGGGCCCGGGGCGGCGTAGTCGTTGCCCTCGAAACGGCGCACGGGCCACAGGCCGATGACGCTGTTGGTGAGGAACAGTTCGTCGGCGGCGGCGAGTTCCTTCAGGCCGAGACGCCCCTCCTCCACCGCGATGCCCTGCGCCGCGGCGGCGGCCATCACTTGCGCGCGCATCACCCCGGCCACGCCGCAGCGTGACAGCGCGGGCGTGCGCAGGCGCTCACCCTGCACCACGAACAGATTGCTCATTGTTCCTTCGATGATGTTCCCCTCGATGTCCTGCATCAGCCCCTCGGCGATGTCCGGGTCGTCCCATTCGGCGCGCGCCAGCACCTGTTCCAGGCGGTTGAGGTGCTTGAGCCCCGCCAGCGCCGGGCTGTGGCCCAGGCGGGTGTCGCAGAGGCGCACGGCGACGCCCTGGGTCGCGTATTCCGGCGCATGAACCGGGGCCGGGAATACCGCCAGCAAGCGCGTCGGCGCAACGTCGTGCGGCGGCCGATAGCCGCGCCCGCCAGGTCCGCGGGTGAGCACGATCTTCAGCACCCCGTCGGCCATGCCGCCGCAGAGCTGGTCGGCCTCATCGCGCAGTAAAGCCTCAGCGGGCAGCGGCAGGCCCAGCCGTTCGCAACCGTGGGCCAGTCTCGCCACGTGCGCCGACCAGAGACGGGGCCGGCCGGCACGAATGCGCAGGGTCTCGAACAGACCGTCGCCGTAGTGCAGGCCGCGGTCGAGGGCGTCGAGACGGTCTGTTTCGCTGCCGTTGATAAGTATCTTCGCCACGGGCCGATGCCGTTGTTCAAACCCTGAAGGATACCACGAGGTGGTTCACCACAGAGACACGGAGGCACAGAGAAATCCTTGACCTGGGCCTGCGGAGCCCGGTTTCAATTAACCCCCCGCAGCAGCGCTGTCCTGCCAGCAGGATTTTGCTGTGGTGACATTGGCCAATGGGCGGGGTAAGCCACGTGATGGCCGCTACGGGAAACATAACATTGAACGTATCTATTCACCACAGAGGCACAGAGAACACAGAGAATGCATCAGTGGGAGGCCATGCCCCGGGTGGCGATGTGGCCTGCCCCGACGACCTGGCATTTCATTTCTCTGTGAACGCCGTGTCTCTGGGGTGAATCAGGGGACGTTGGCACCGGAGGCCGGACCACGATATCCAACGCAAAGGGCGCAAAGGTTTTCTGAAAGGATTTCCTTTGCGCCCTCTGCGCCTTTGCGGCCTCTGCGTTTCATGCCATTCCCGGCATGAACCTGAAGAGCCTTTCTCTGTGCCTCCGTGTCTCTGTGGTGAGCTGAATAGTTACCATTGAACAAGTTCTCCCATCATTCCGGGCTTGACCCGGGGTCCAGTGGCCCAAGGGGATACCGGTTCTCCGCTGCGCCCTCCCCGCACCGACGAACCACGTTTTCCTTTCTCCGTGCCTGCGCGGTGAAAAACGCCTATCCCACCCCCAACGCCAGCAGCAGCCCACGCGCCTTGGCGCGGGTCTCGGCCAGTTCACGCTTCGGATCGGAGTCGGCGACGATGCCGGCGCCGGCGCGCAGGCTGAGGCCCAGCCCGTGCTGCACGATGCTGCGGATGAGGATGTTGAGGTCTAGGCTGCCATCGCGGTTGAGGTAGCCCATGGAGCCGGTGTAGGCCCCCCGCCCCTCCCCTTCCAGCTCGCTGATGATCTCCATGCAGCGCACCTTGGGGCAGCCGGTGATGGTGCCGCCGGGGAACACGGCGCGGATCACCTCACCCGGGGTGGTGCCGGGGCGCAGGCGGCCGCAGACGTTGGAGACGATGTGGTGCACGTGGGCATAGCTCTCCAGCACCATCAGTTCGTCCACCTTCACCGTGCCGGGGATGCAGATGCGGCCGAGGTCGTTGCGCTCCAGGTCGATGAGCATGATGTGCTCGGCGCGCTCCTTGGGGTGGGCCAGCAGCTCGTCCTGCAGGGCCCGGTCCTGTCCCGCCTCGGCGTTGCGCGGCCGGGTGCCGGCGATGGGCCGGGTATCGACGCGCTCGCCGCGCACCCGCACCAGGCGCTCGGGAGAGGAACTGATGATGGCGGCGTCGCCATGCACGGCCAGGCCGGCGAAGGGCGCGGGGTTGTGGCGGCGCAGGCGGCGGTAGATGTCGGCCGGCCGGGTCGCGGTGGCCAGTTCGCCACGCCAGGGGCGCGACAGATTGACCTGGAACACGTCGCCCTCGACGATGTAGTGCTTGCAGCGCTCCACGCCGGCCAGGTAGGGCGCCGGGTCGGCCTCGCGCAGGCTGAGAGGCAGTGGCGCGGCTTCGTCCAGCTTGGCATCGATCGACAGCGCCGCGATATCGGCCGCCAGCTGCGCTAGATGCTCGGGCCGTTCGGCCACCAGCCACAGGCCGCCGCCCTGGTGGTCGCGGATCACGGCGGCGGGGATGCGGGTGGCGAAGGCCATGGGCAGGCCATCGTTGGCGAGGGCCAGTTGCAGGCGCGGTTCGATCTGCGCGGCCAGCTCGTATCCCAGGTAGAGAAACCAGCCGCCGTGGAAAGGCAGATCGGCGGCATCGGCCACAGAGGAGGATTCGCGCCGCCAGGCGGCATCCAGCGCGGCGAGAAAATCCTCGCCGTCGGCGCTGCTCAGGGTCTCGCCGGGCAGGGCGAAGAGGATGTCGTAGCGGGCGTCGCCGCCGCGCGCGACGCTCTCCAGCAGGTAGGGGTAGCGCCCGGGGTGGGCCTCGTGCAGGGCCAGCAGGTCGATGCCCTGAGCGGAATCGAGGGAGCGGGTGTACGGCATGATGGCGCGGCTGGCCTCGGTCGGCGGGGGCGACGCCGGCGCGCCGCCCGTCGAGTCAATCGGGCGTGCGGAGCCCGAGCCTGGCAAACACCAGGGTGCCGTTGGTGCCGCCGAAGCCGAAGGAGTTGGACAGCGCCACGTCGATCGTCATCTCGCGCGCCTGGTGCGGCACGTAATCGAGGTCACAGCCCTCGTCCGGGTTGTCCAGATTGATGGTGGGCGGGGCCACCTGATCGCGGATCGCCAGGATCGTGAATACCGCCTCGACACCGCCGGCGGCGCCGAGCAGGTGGCCGGTCATGGACTTGGTGGAGCTCATGGCCAGCTTGTAGGCATGCTCGCCGAAGGCGGCCTTCACGGCATCGGTCTCGCCAATGTCGCCGGCCGGGGTGGAGGTGCCGTGGGCGTTGATGTAGTCCACCTCGCCGGGCTCGATGCCGGCATTCTTCAACGCCGTGACCATGCAGCGCGCAGCGCCCTCGCCGCCCGGCGAGGGCGAGGTCATGTGGAAGGCGTCGCCACTCATGCCGAAACCGGCCACCTCGGCGTAGATGTTGGCACCGCGGGCCTTGGCGTATTCGTACTCCTCCAGCACCACCACGCCGGCGCCGTCGCTGAGGACGAAACCGTCACGATCCCTGTCCCAGGGGCGGCTGGCCGCTTCCGGGTCGTCATTGCGGGTGGACAGGGCACGCGCCGCGGCGAAGCCGCCCAGGCCGGTGGGACAGGTGGCCATCTCGGCGCCGCCGGCGATCATCACGTCGGCGTCGCCGTATGCGATCAGGCGCGCGGCGTCGCCGATGGCGTGGGTGGCGGTGGCGCAGGCGGTGGTAATGGCGTAGTTGGGGCCCTTCATGCCATAGATGATGGACAGATTGCCGGAGATCATATTGATGATGTTGCTGGGCACGAAAAAGGGCGAGATCTTGCGCGGTCCGCCCTTGAGAAAGGCCGCATAACCCTCTTCGATGCCGCCCAGGCCGCCGATCCCGGAGCCGATGGAGACACCGATACGCTCGGCATTGGCCTCGGTGACCTCAAGGCCGGCATCCTCGATGGCCTGGATACCGGCGGCCACGCCGTAGTGGATGAAGGGCGCCATCTTGCGGGCGTCCTTGGCCTTCATGTAGTCGGTGACATCGAAGCCCTTCACCGAGCCACCGAAGCGCACCGGAAAGCCGCTGACATCGAAATGGGTGATCGGAGCGATGCCGCTCTTGCCCGCCAGGATATCGGCCCAGGAATCGGCCACGTTTCCACCCACGGGGGAAACCATGCCCAGGCCGGTAATAACGACGCGTCGTTTCGTCACGGAGATAACCTCACTTCAGCTCACTTCAACCACGGATCCAGCCGAACAGCCAGCGGTGGCCATCCGCCTTGTTGCCCGCGACCGCGGAGGCCGCACAGCCACCCCACCCCGGCGGCGCCGCGATGGAACGGAAGCAACTTAGAAAAACAAAAGGCCGCTGCCACCAAATCGGGCTAGCGGCCTCGCAACTGATTCAGGGACGATCAGCTGTCTTTGTGTGCGTTGATGTAATCCGTCGCCTGCTGAACCGTGGTGATCTTCTCGGCGTCCTCGTCGGGAATTTCGGTCTCGAACTCTTCCTCGAGGGCCATCACCAGTTCCACGGTATCCAGGGAATCGGCACCAAGATCGTCAACGAAGGAGGACTCGGCGGTGACTTCTTCCTCTTTCACGCCAAGCTGCTCTACGACAATCTTCTTGACTCGTTCTTCGATGGTGCTCATGTTGGATAAATCCTCCCAATGGTTTGCATTGGCGGCCCGTAGGCCGCGGTCGGTATTCTAGTGAAAAGCCAGTCTGGTTACAAGCACAAAAAAGCCTGCAAAAACGCCCATAACCTCTTGATTAATCTATAAATTCAAAAGACACACCAATATTTTGTGTGGCTTAGGCCATGTACATGCCGCCATTTACATGCAGCGTGTCGCCGGTGATGTAGCCCGCCTTTGGCGAGGCCAGGAAGGCCACGGCGGCGGCGATCTCTTCCGCCTGCCCCAGACGACCGAGGGGGATGCCCTTGATCAGCGCGTCTTTTTGCGCCTCGGGCAGGGCGCGGGTCATGTCGGTATCGATGAAGCCCGGCGCCACGGCGTTGACGGTGATGCCGCGCGCGCCCACTTCACGCGCCAGCGACTTGGTGAAGCCGATCAGGCCTGCCTTGGCAGCAGCATAGTTGGTCTGCCCGGCATTGCCGGCGGCGCCCACCACCGAGCTGATGCTGATGATGCGGCCCTTGCGCGCCTTCATCATGCCGCGCAGCACGGCCTTGGAGAGGCGGTACACGGAGGTGAGGTTGGTGTCGATGATGTCGCTCCACTCCTCGTCCTTCATGCGCATCAGCAGGTTGTCGCGGGTGATGCCGGCATTGTTGACGAGGATGGTGGGGGCGCCGAACTGTTCGGTGATGGCGGCCATCAGGGCATCGACGGAGGCCTGCTCGGTGACGTCGAGCACCATGCCGGCGCCGCTGACGCCGCCTTCCTTGAGCGTGTCGCCGATGGCGGCGGCGCCCTTTTCCGAGGTGGCGGTGCCGATGACCGTGGCGCCCTGGGCGCCCAGTTCCAGGGCGATGGCCTGGCCGATACCTCGGCTGGCGCCGGTGACGAGGGCGATCTCGCCCTGCAGAATTTCGTTGTCAGACATTAGCTGTTCCCTCCCGTTGCGCCCAGCGCCTTGGCCAGGCTGTCGGCATCCAGGGTGACCTGCGTCCCCATGGCCTTGTCGATGCGTTTGTTGAGGCCGGCCAGCACCTTGCCCGGTCCGCATTCGACCACCGTATCGACGCCCGCGCCGGCCAGCGCCTGGATGGTCTCCACCCAGCGAACCGGGCTGAACAGCTGGCGCTTCAGCGCCGTGCGGATGGCCTCGGCGTCGCTCTCGGCGCGCACGTCGACATTATTGTAGACGGGCACCGCCGGTGCCGTGAAGTCGATGCCGGCCAGGCGTTCGGCCAGCCTTTCCGCCGCCGGCTGCATCAGGCTGCAGTGCGACGGCACGCTCACCGGCAGCAGCAGGGCGCGCTTGGCGCCGGCTTCCTTGCCCAGCGCCACGGCGCGCTCGACGGCCGTCTTGTGGCCGGCCACCACCACCTGTCCGGGGGAATTGAAATTCACCGCCGACACCACCTCGCCCTGCGCCGCCCGCTCGCAGACCTCGATGACCTTGGCGTCATCCAGGCCGAGGATGGCGGCCATGGCGCCGGTGCCGGCGGGCACCGCCTCCTGCATGAAGCGGCCGCGGTCGGCCACCAGGCGCACGGCGTCGCCCAGCGACAGGCTGCCGGCGGCCACCAACGCGGTGTATTCGCCAAGGCTGTGGCCGGCCATGGCCGCTGGCTGCGCGCCGCCCTGCGCCTGCCAGGCGCGGTATACGGCCATGCCGCCGGCGAGCATCGCGGGCTGGGTGATGTGGGTCTGGTTGAGTTCCTCGGCCGGGCCCTCCTGGACGATCTTCCAGAGGTCGTAGCCCAGCGCCTCAGAGGCCTCGGCGAAGGTCTCGCCCACCGCCGGATGCTGCGTGGCGAGGTCGGCCAGCATGCCGACGGACTGGGAGCCCTGACCGGGGAAAATGAAGGCAAACGTCATGGATACACTCCTCAATGAAACCAACTCTCAGCACTCAATAGCGAAGCAGTGCCGAGCCCCAGGTAAAACCGCCGCCAAAGGCCTCCAGCAGCACGGTCTCGCCACGCTGGATGCGGCCGTCGCGCACCGCCACGTCCAGCGCCAGCGGCACCGAGGCGGCGGAGGTGTTGCCGTGTTCCTGCACCGTGGTGACGACACGATCCATGGGCATCTTCAGCTTGCGCGCGGTGGCCTTGATGATGCGGATGTTGGCCTGATGCGGCACCAGCCAGTCGATGTCGGACTTCTGCAGGTCGTTGGCGGCGAGGGTCTCGTCGACGATGCGCCCGAGGGTGTTGACCGCCATCTTGAACACCTCGTTGCCCTGCATGGTGATGTGCACCTCGCCATTCAGCCCCTCGGACACGCCGCCACTGGTCGACAGCAGCTCCTTGTACTGGCCATCGGCATGCAGGTGGGAGGAGAGGATGCCCGGCGCCTCGCTGGCCGACAGCACCACCGCGCCGGCGCCGTCACCGAACAACACGCAGGTGCCGCGGTCGGTCCAGTCGACGATGCGCGACAGGGTCTCGGCGCCGATCACCAGCGCATGCCTGTGGCTGCCACTGCGGATGAACTTGTCCGCCACGCCGAGGGCGTAGACGAAACCGGTGCACACGGCCTGGATGTCGAAGGCGGTGCAGCCGTGGATGCCCAGCCGCTCCTGCAGCAGGCAGGCGGTGCTGGGGAAGACACGATCCGGGGTGGTGGTGGCGACGATGATCAGGTCGATCTCGTCGCTACCGATGTCGGCCGCCTGCAATGCCGCACGCGCGGCCTTTTCGGCCAGATCACAGGTGGTCTCGCCCTCGGCGGCGACATGGCGCTTCTTGATGCCGGTGCGATCCGTGATCCACTGATCCGATGTCTCGACCATCTTTTCGAGGTCGTGGTTGGTGAGTATCTTTTCCGGCAGGTAGCCGCCGGTACCGCTGATTCGCGAATTGATCACGCCGTCTGCCTCTCGCTGAGCAGCGCTTCCAACTGCTTGCTGATGCGCTGGGGTACGTTCTTTTCGACTTCCTTGACGGCTTCACGAATGGCGCAGGTGAAGGCCAGCACATCGGCGCCGCCATGGCTCTTGACCACGATGCCCTGCAGGCCGAGCAGGCTGGCGCCGTTGTAGCGGCGCGGGTCGATGCGCCGGCGCAGGGCGTTCAGCACCGGCAGTGCCGCCAGCCCCGCCAGGCGGGTCAACAGGTTGCGGCTGAACTCTTCCTTCATGGCGTTGCTGATCATCTTCGCCACGCCCTCGGAGGTCTTCAACGCCACGTTGCCGACGAAACCGTCGCAGACCACGACGTCCACGCAGCCCCTGTAAATATCATCGCCTTCCACGAAGCCGACATAATTCAGGCGGCTGTCCGACAGCAGGCGGGCGGCCTCCTTGACACGCTCGTTGCCCTTGACTTCCTCTTCACCGATGTTCAGCAGGCCGACACTGGGTGCCGCCAGGTTTTGCACCGCGCTGGTCAATACCGAGCCCATGATGGCGAATTCCAGCAGGTTTTCGGCACTGGTATCCACATTGGCGCCCAGGTCGAGCATGTGCGTCGGCCCGCTCATGGTCGGCAGGGCGCTGCAAATGGCGGGGCGGTCGATGCCCGGCAGCATCTTCAACACGAAGCGCGCGGTGGCCATCAGGGCGCCGGTATTGCCGGCGCTGACGCAGGCCTGCGCCTCACCCGACTTGACCAGGTCGATGGCCACGCGCATGGACGAGTCCTTCTTGCCGCGCAGGGCCAGGGAGGGCTTGTCGTCCATCTCGACCTTCTGCGAGGCGTGGTGCAGGCGCAGTCTGGGGCTGGCCTTGGCGTCGTGCGCGGCCAGTTCCTGCCGCAGCACCGCCTCATCGCCCACCAGCACCAGCGTCAACCGGGGCATTTCCTTCAGCATCCGCAAGGTGGCGGGCACCACAACGGCGGGACCCACATCCCCACCCATGGCGTCCAGGGCGATGGTTACATTTTCACTCATAGAGTCAGAATTCTTGCGGCGTTACGTGCTGCGAAAAAGAGGCTTGGCGCAACCGGCTGGCCAATGGTTGATGGAAGGCGGGAAGACACTCGAGGCAGGTTGTCCGGGGATGACAACGGGGGCGAAGCGCCCCCGCCGGGCGACGAACTTACTCGTCGCCCTTGGTGTTGACAACCTTGCGGCCACGATAATAGCCGTCGGCGCTGACGTGGTGACGACGATGCACTTCACCGGTGGTCGGCTCCACGGACAGGGTGGGGCCGGTCAGGGCGTCGTGCGAACGGCGCATGCCGCGGCGGGAAGGGGTCACTTTATTCTGTTGAACGGCCATGGTTAATTCCTCATCTATCAGTCGTTACGTTGTTTCTTCAATTCGGCCAGCACCGCAAAGGGATTCTCCCGCCGCGGCACGACCTCATCATCCTGCTCGTCCTGCCCTGCCAGCGTATCCGCCGCCGGGCAGTCCTTTATTTCATGCAGCGCCACCAGCGGCAGCGCCAGAATCAATTCATCTTCCACGATGTCCGCGGCGGTCATCGGCACGTCCGGGATCAGCAGCGGATCATAGTTGTCGGGCAGGGATTCCGCCTGCTTCTGCGTGCGCACGATGCCCAGGTGTACATCGACGCTCAGCGGCAAGTCCATCGCCTGCATGCAGCGCTGGCACTGCAGCTGCAAAGTCACCGCAAGACGCCCCGTCACCCGGGGCTGGCCAACCTCGTCCCGGTCGAAATGGAGGCTGACATCCACCTCCCCCTTCCCGTTCTGCAACGACTGACATAGTCTATCCAGACCCAGCAAAGGCAGCCGCCCCACAAGGGTGCGCCCCTTCTCGGCCAGGGAGAGCGGTTCTATCAATTCGCCAAGGTGGTCCGACATAAACGCGCCATGATATAAGCAATATCCATTGCTGTCAAAATGAAAAACAATAACCTCAATGCAACCAGCGGTTTAGCTGTCTATACTGACGAGAATACCGGTCTATCGGGCGGCCACGAAACAACATCACGGCCAGCCGGTTCTGCCGCTGGATGCCGGCGATCATTTTTTCCGCTATCGTTCATTTCAGGTCAGCCACACAAAGAGACTGCATGATAAAAAAAATACTCATCGCCAACCGCGGGGAAATCGCCGTGCGCATTGTACGCGCCTGCGCCGAGGCCGGCATCAAATCCGTGGCGGTCTACACCGAAGCCGACCGCTATGCCCTGCACGTCAAGAAAGCCGACGAATCATACAGCCTGGGGCCGGACTCTGTCGCCGGTTATCTGAACGCCCACCACATCGTCAACATCGCCGTCGCCGCCGGCTGCGACGCCCTGCACCCCGGCTACGGCTTCCTGTCCGAAAACCCGCAGCTGGCGAAGATCTGCGCCCGCCGCAACATCCGCTTCATCGGCCCCAGCGAGGAGGTCATACGCCGCCTCGGCGACAAGGTGGAGGCGCGCGCGGCGATGATCGAGGCCGGGGTACCGGTCACCCCCGGCAGCGACGGCAACCTCGATGACGTGGAAGCCGCCCTGGCCTGCGCGGAAAAAGTCGGTTACCCGGTGATGCTGAAGGCCACCTCCGGCGGCGGCGGCCGCGGCATCCGCCGTTGCGCCAATGCCGAGGAGCTGCGTCGCAACTACGACCGCGTGGTCTCCGAGGCCAGCAAGGCCTTCGGCAGCACCGACGTGTTTCTGGAAAAGTGCATCGACAATCCCCGCCATATCGAGGTGCAGATCCTCGCCGACAGCCACGGCAACGTCATCCACCTGTTCGAGCGCGACTGCTCCATCCAGCGCCGACACCAGAAACTGGTCGAGATCGCCCCGTCGCCGCAGCTCGATGACGAGCAACGCCAGTTCATCGGCGAGCAGGCGGTCAAGGCGGCACAGGTCGTCGGCTATGAAAATGCCGGCACGGTGGAATTTCTGCTCGACGAAGACGACAACTTCTATTTCATGGAAATGAACACCCGCCTGCAGGTAGAGCACCCCATCACCGAACAGATCACCGGGGTGGACATCGTGCAGGAACAGATCCGCATCGCCGCCGGTCTCAGGCTGCGCTACCGGCAGTCCGACATCCAGCGCCGCGGCTATGCCATGGAATTCCGCATCAACGCCGAAGACCCGCAGAACGACTTTCTGCCCAGTTTCGGCCGCGTCACGCGCTACTTCGCCCCCGGCGGCCCCGGCGTGCGCACCGACGCCGCCATCTATACCGGCTATGAAATCCCCCCCTACTACGATTCCATGTGCGCCAAGCTCATCGTCTGGGCGCTGGACTGGGATTCACTGCTGGATCGCGCCGATCGCGCCCTGCAGGACATTGGCGTCTACGGTGTCAAAACCACCATCCCCTATCACCTGGAGATCATCCGTTCCGCGCAATTCCAGAGCGGACGCTTTGACACCGCCTTTGTCGAGCAGCACCCGGAGCTGGCACACTATTCGGTGCATCGCTCATCGCGCGATATCGCCGCCGCCATCGGCGCCGCGGTTGCCGCACACCTCGGTTTATAACCCAGCCCAAAAGAACAACAGGAACGCAGACCATGGCAAAGCCACAAGTTCATATCACCGACACCGTGCTGCGCGACGCGCACCAGTCCCTGCTCGCCACCCGCATGCGCACCGACGACATGCTGCCCATCTGCGAGCAACTGGACAGGATCGGCTACTGGTCGTTAGAGATGTGGGGCGGCGCCACCTTCGATGCCTGCATCCGCTTTCTCAAGGAAGACCCCTGGCAACGCCTGCGCCAACTGCGCAAGGCCCTGCCCAATACGCGCCTGCAGATGCTGCTGCGCGGGCAGAACCTGCTCGGCTACCGCCACTACGCCGACGACGTGGTGCGCGCCTTCATCAAAAAGGCCGCGCAGAACGGCATCGACGTGTTCCGCGTCTTCGATGCCTTGAACGACTTGCGCAACCTGCGCGTTTCCATCGAAGCCATAAAGGAAAGTGGCAAGCACGCCCAGGGCACCATCTGCTACACCACCAGCCCGGTGCATACCATCGAACAATTCGTCAAACAGGCGCGCGAACTGCAGGCCATGGGCTGCGACAGCGTCGCCATCAAGGACATGGCCGGCCTGCTGACGCCAAACACCAGCGCCGAATTGACCCGCGCACTGGTGGATGCGCTGGACATCCCCGTTCACCTGCACACGCATTCCACCGCCGGACTGGCCAGCATGTGCCAGCTGAAGGCCATCGAAAACGGCTGCCGGCACATCGACACGGCCATCTCCGCCCTTTCCGGTGGCACCAGTCATCCGCCCACGGAAAGCATGGTCGCCGCCCTGCGCGGCACCGAATACGACACCGGCCTCGATCTGCCGGCACTGCAGGAAATCGGCTTCTACTTTTACGAGGTACGCAAGAAATATCACCAGTTCGAGAGCGAGTTCACCGGCCTCGACACCCGCGTGCAGGTCAACCAGGTGCCCGGCGGAATGATCTCCAATCTGTCGAATCAGTTACGCGAACAGGGCGCGCTGGAACTCATGAACGATGTGCTGGAAGAGATTCCCCGCGTGCGCAAGGATCTTGGCTATCCGCCGCTGGTGACGCCGACCTCACAGATCGTCGGCACCCAGGCGGTGCTCAATGTCATGACCGGTGGTCGCTACAAGAGCATCACCAACGAGGTCAAACTGTATCTGCAGGGGCGCTATGGCAAGCCCGCCGCCCCCGTCAACAGCGCAGTCCGCCAACAGGCCATCGGCAATGCCGACATCATCACCTGCCGGCCCGCCGATCTGCTGCCAGCGGAAATAGATAAATTGCGCAGCGAAATCGGCGATCTTGCCGAATCGGAAGAAGACGTGCTGACCTATGCCATGTTTCCCGAGGTGGGCCGTGAGTTTCTCGAACAGCGCCGCGCCGGCACCCTGCAACCGGAACCCCTGGAACCGCTGCCATCAGCAGGCACCGTACAAAACAAGGCCGCCACCGAATTCAACGTCTCCATTCACGGTGAGAACTATCACATCAAGGTCGCCGGCACTGGCCACAAGATGCAGGACAAGCGCGCCTTCTTCATCAGCGTCGACGGCATCCCCGAAGAGATCATCGTCGAGTCCCTGAATGAACTGGATACGGGCGATGCGGATGGCCAGACATCATCCGGCAAGGACAGCAGTCGCCCCAAGGCAAGCTCGCCCGGCCATGTCACCACCTCCATGCCCGGCATCATTGTCGACGTTTTGGTGGCGGTTGGCGATGAGGTCGAAGCAGGCACCGCCCTCATCGTTACCGAGGCGATGAAAATGGAAACGGAAATTCAGGCGCCGGTAACGGGAAAGATCACGGCCATTCACGTGCAAAAGGGCGACAGCGTCAACCCGGACGAGGTGCTCGTCGAAATCGACTAGCAGACAGACATCCAGCACGTTCTTGCCCCCTAAAAAGCCCTCCCCCTGCTCGGGTGGATATTCCCTGGGGATTGTTTTTCTCGCAAGGACGCAACGCACGCCAGGGAAGCTGATGACGGCCTGCCAAGCCGTGCACCCATGCAGGCTTTACCGTGAGGCTGGGGATTATTTTGCCACAGAGGCACGGAGGCCACGGAGAAAACGAATCACGGGTGATTTGTTCACTGCACCCAGGCAGGCTCGTCTGAAACAAATACCTCTGAGTCCCCCGTGTCTCTGTGGCAAATCACCCTGAAAGCCCTTGCATTGAAGCGTGGAAGGGTATTATCAGCGTAAGCGGTTAACAAACGCCGGTATTGCTCACCCGACCTTGATCTGATCCGTGCTGAGGTTTCCGGGCAGCAGCGTTTCAATGGCCTCAACCGTTTCCGCCTTCGGCAGCTCCGTGAACAGATGG
>JALSHB010000118.1 GCA_026982475.1 Chromatiales bacterium | reverse complement strand
GGCACAAGAGCGCAAGATAGCTTTTCATCACATCGGAATGTTTAATGCCATGACGGAGTGCTTTCCGGGAATCCAGATCTTTGCTGAAGTTTGTGTAACGTTTTACCGCTTGACCGATAAGCGATAGTCCGCCGTGACTGATAATGTTTTCTTCGGATTGTACGATTTTGAAGCGTTTCATCATTCACTTGCCGGGTGAGTTTTTCGAGAGGCTGTATTTTAACAGAAGATGCTGTAAATATCGGCCAAAATGCGGTCTTAGCGTGTCACCAAGTTACGGATTCAGGTTTGTGTCCAGGTGCTCAATTTTCGCATCGACAAAGCTGACTCCCCCGGCAATGAAACTTTCCACGCGAAGGTGGTTCTTGCCGATGCAGCAGCAGCGTATGTGGGTTCATCAAACATGCACAAGTGGTCGTTTGAGTACTCTCTCGAGCTTGGTTTGTACGTGCGAGGTAAGGCTGCGCGCCGTATTTCTGACATACTTGCGGCTGTTCGAGCTGTATCCGTTCATATGCCCGAGTAAACGTCTGAAAGACGTCGATGAGCAGAAAGTGAGGTATGAGTCTGCATCAATGCGCCATTCGGAGTACGGTAAGCTTTATTCTGCTACCCCAACTTCCTCGCCAAATCCTCCGCCTTAAGATGGGTGTACCGGCGCAGCATGCGCAGGTCTTTGTGGCCGGTGATGCTGGCCACTTCCATTATATTGAGCCCCTTCTCGAACAGCCGGGTGGTGGCCTCGTGACGCAGGTCGTGGAATCGCAGATTCTCGATGCCGGCGCGGCGTGTCGTGTGCCGGAATGCGCGTTTGACCGCTTCGGTGGTGAGGCCGGGAAAGACCGGACCATGCAGGCTGCGGGGCTGGGCGCGCAGGATGTGGATAGCGGTGGAGGAGAGCGGCACGGTGCGTGACTTACCGTTCTTGGTGTCCGGCAAATGGGCGATGCGGCGGTTGAGGTCGATGTGTTCCCAGCGCAGGCTGACCAGTTCGCCCTGGCGCATGGCGGTTTCCAAAGCCAGGCGCACTATGGGTAGGAGATAGGGGTTTCGTGCGTCCCGGCAGGCCTCCATCAGGCGGGTCTCCTCGCTTTTTTCTCCCGGCAGGCCGGCTTGCAGGCGGCGGTCCCGGGGGTTGTTGTTGGATGGCAGCTTGATGTCCTTTACCGGGTTGTGCACATGGATGCCCCATTCCTTGCGGGCCACCTCGAAGAGGTGGGAGAGGATCACAAGGTCGCGTTTGACGGTGGCGGGTGTGACCTTTTTGAGGCGGCTGTCGCGGTAGCGGGCGATGTCGACACCGCGAATGCCGGCCACGATCCGCTGCGCCAGGGGGAGCCGGGCCAGGGCGCGGGGGCGGATGGCTTCCGATGCCGCGCCCTTTTTCAATGGGGTGATTTCTTCCCGGTAGCGATCCAGCAGTTCCTTGAGCGTAGTGGATTCCGCCTCGGCACGGGACACGAAGATGCCCCGGTCCATTTCGTACTCGACCTCGCGGGTGTTGAAGGTTTTGCTCTGAGGGGGATGGCCCTTTTTCCTGGCCTGTGCCTGCCACTGGTAAGGGCCGCGCTTTCTGAATGTCGCCATTGCCACACTCCGCCGGTTCGCGAACGAGTGTGACAGTGCTGTGACAAATAATCACTTTGAAACCCTATCGGGGATGCGAACAGGTTTTAAGTGATTGATTTTATTGGTGGGCGATGCTGGGTTCGAACCAGCGACCCCTGCCGTGTGAAGGCAGTGCTCTCCCGCTGAGCTAATCGCCCGAATCTTTCGAGGGGTGGGATTCTACGAACTGGCGGGGGCCGCGTCAAACCGGATTGCGGACGGGATCCTCTTCTTCGTCAATCCCTCCTTTATTCGTCGACGGCTTGCTACAATGGCGCCCCTTTTTCGTCTGAATGAGTGAATGCCAATCATGCGTACGCGTTTTGCGCCCAGTCCCACGGGTTATCTGCATATCGGTGGCGCCCGCACCGCCCTCTATTCCTGGCTCCATGCCCGCAAGCATGGGGGCCGGTTCGTGCTGCGTATCGAGGATACGGATCTGGAGCGTTCCACGGCGGAATCGGTCAACGCCATCCTCGAGGGCATGACCTGGCTGGGACTGGAGTATGACGAGGGGCCGTTCTACCAGACCGATCGTTTTGCGCGCTACAAGGAGGTGATCCAGCAGCTGATGGACAAGGGGCTGGCCTACCGCTGCTATTGCACCCGCGAGGAGCTGGATGCGATGCGCGAGGAGGCCATGAAGCGCAAGGAGAAGCCGCGCTACGATGGCCGCTGCCGCATGCGCAACGAGTCGCGCGAGGGGGTGGAGCCGGTGATCCGTTTCAAGAACCCCACCGATGGCGTGGTGGTGGTGGATGACCTCATCAAGGGCAAGGTGGTGTTTCAGAACCGCGAGCTGGACGACCTCATCATCGCCCGCAGCGATGGCACGCCGACCTACAACCTGACCGTGGTGGTGGACGACTGGGACATGGGCATCACCCACGTGATCCGCGGTGACGACCATCTCAACAACACACCGCGCCAGATCAATCTGCTCCAGGCCCTGGGTGCCGAGCTGCCCATCTATGCCCATGTGCCGATGATCCTCGGCGAGGACGGCAAGCGGCTGTCCAAGCGCCACGGCGCGGTGAGCGTGATGCAGTACCGCGAGGAGGGCTACCTGCCCGAGGCGCTGCTCAACTACCTGGTGCGCCTGGGCTGGTCCTGCGGCGATCAGGAGATCTTCTCCATCGACGAGATGATCGAGAAGTTCGATGTCAGCGATGTCGGCGGCGCCGCTTCCACCTTCAATCCCGAAAAGCTGCTGTGGCTGAACCAGCAGTACATCATCGCCGCCGAGCCTTCAGTCATTGCCCACCATCTGAGTATTCATCTCGGCAAGCTGGGCATCGATCCCTGCGACGGCCCGGACATCATGGACGTGGTGATGGCGCAGAAGGAGCGCGCCCAGACCCTGGTGGAGATGGCGCAGATCAGCGAGTTCATCTACCGCGACTTCGAGAACTACGATGAGGCGGCGGCGAAGAAACACCTGCGCCCGGTGGCGCAGGCGCCGCTGGAGCAGATGCGCGAGGCACTGGCGGCGGTGGAGGACTGGCGGCCCGAGGTCCTGCACCAGCTGGTGAAGGATGTCGCCGAGGCACTGGACGTGAAGATGGGCAAGGTTGCCCAGCCGCTGCGCGTCGCTGTGGTGGGGCGGGCGGCCTCGCCGGGCATCGACGTCACCCTGCATCTGGTGGGCAAGGACGCCACCCTGCGCCGCATCGACAAGGCGCTGGATTTCATCCGCCAGCGCGCCGCGAACTGAGGGCAGGGCATGGAAAAGAAAGACAGCAAGCCGAGCAATTTCATCCGCCAGATCATCGATGCCGACATCGCCGCCGGCAAGAACGACGGCCGCGTGGCGACGCGCTTTCCGCCGGAGCCCAACGGCTATCTGCACATCGGCCACGCCAAGTCCATCGTCCTCAACTTCGGCATCGCCGAGGACTACAACGGCACCTGCAACCTGCGCTTCGACGACACCAACCCGCACAAGGAAAACGCCGAGTTCGTCGCGGCCATCCAACGCGACGTACACTGGCTGGGCTATGACTGGGGCGAGCGCCTGTTCTTCGCCTCCGACTACTTCGAGCAGCTCTACGCCTATGCCGTGCAGCTGATCGAAAAGGGCAAGGCCTACGTCTGCGACCTCAGCGCCGAGGAGACGCGCGAATACCGCGGCACCCTTACCGAGCCGGGCAAGGACAGCCCCTGGCGCAATCGCAGCATCGAGGAAAACCTCGACCTGTTCGCACGCATGCGCGCCGGCGAGTTCGCCGATGGCGAAAAGGTGCTGCGGGCGAAGATCGACATGGCCTCGCCCAACATCAACCTGCGCGACCCCACCATCTACCGCATCCGCCACGGCGTGATCCACCACCAGACCGGCGCCGAGTGGTGCATCTATCCCATGTACGACTTCACCCACTGCCTGTCGGATTCCATCGAGGGCATCACCCACTCCCTGTGTACCCTGGAGTTCGAGGACCACCGGCCGCTGTACGACTGGTATCTCGATCAGCTCGACGTACCCTGCCACCCGCAGCAGATCGAGTTCTCGCGCCTCAACCTGCAGTACACCGTGACCAGCAAACGCAAGCTTACCGAACTGGTCGAGGAAGGCTTCGTCGAAGGCTGGGACGACCCGCGCATGCCCACCATCGCCGGCCTGCGCCGGCGCGGCTTCACGCCGGCCTCGATCCGCGAATTCTGCCAGCGCATCGGCGTCACCAAGTCCGAAAACAGCGTCGAGATGGGCGTGCTGGAAAGCTGCATCCGCGAAGACCTCAACACCCACGCGCCACGCCGCATGGCCGTGCTGCGGCCGCTCAAGGTAGTGATCGAAAACTACCCTGAGGGGCAGACGGAACAGCTCGAAGCCGCCAATCATCCGCAGGACGAAAGCTTCGGCACCCGCCAGATCCCCTTTGGCCGCGAAATCTGGATCGACCGCGACGACTTCATGGAAGTGGCGCCCAACAAGAAGTTCAAGCGCCTGGTGGCCGGCGGCGAAGTCCGCCTGCGCAACGCCTACGTGATCCGCTGCGACGAGGTCATCAAAGACGGGGAGGGCGACATCATCGAGCTGCGCTGCCGCTACGACGCCGACACCCTCGGCGCCAATCCTGAAGGCCGCAAGGTCAAGGGCGTCATCCACTGGGTGTCGGCAGACCACGCCATCGAGGCCGAGGTGCGTCTCTACGACCGCCTGTTCAACGACCCCACGCCGGACGCCACGAAAGACGGCGGCGACTACAAGGATCACCTCAACCCCGACTCCCTGCGCACCCTCACCCAGTGCTATCTGGAGGCGAATCTGGCCAGCACACAGCCTGGGGAGCCGTTCCAGTTCGAGCGCGAAGGGTACTTCTGCATGGACCCGGCGCGCACCGCCGACGGCGCCCCCATCTTCAACCGCACGGTCACCCTGCGTGACTCCTGGGCAAAGATCGAAAAACAGCAAAATAATGCGAAATAAATCGTTTAAGCGCTTGACAGAAATCGCCATTTCTCTAAAATGGCGCCTTCGCTTTTCGGGGCTATAGCTCAGCTGGGAGAGCGCCTGCATGGCATGCAGGAGGTCGGCGGTTCGATCCCGCCTAGCTCCACCAATTTCACTCGAAAGCGGGTGTAAAAAGTCGACGTCCCCATCGTCTAGTCGGCCTAGGACACCGCCCTTTCACGGCGGTAACAGGGGTTCGAATCCCCTTGGGGACGCCATATAAACAAAAGGCTCACATCCTTACGGTGTGGGCCTTTTTGTTTTTCGGGGTAGAGACAGTGCACTTACCATAGCCCCACCGCCCTGCGAAGCGGGGTTGCTCATCGCATGCCAGGGTGACACCAAGCGGCCACATGCTCGGATCTTCTGCTACATTGGTCGTGTAAATCCCTTGCGTGCCCGTCACGAGGGCGGGAGGCCTGAGTCTGATAAGGCGGCAGATCTGATCGGCTCTGTTTCGATGTGTGCGTTGCCCGCTTGAAAGCAATCGGAGGGCGCTGCACAACGATGGATTTCGGTATCTGCTTGCCCGCGGAAGTGCGATGTATCACGGAGAACGTTTCAACAGCATCAGCCACCTGATCGGCGCCGCGCTCGCTCTTGCCGGCCTGGTGGTGCTGGTGGTATTCGCCTCCTTGCAGGGTGATCCGTGGAAGATCGTCAGTTTCAGCATCTACGGCGCGTCCCTATTCCTGCTGTATACCCTGTCGACGCTATACCACTCTCTGCGCGGCCGGGCCAAGAAGATCTTCATGAAGCTGGATCATGTCGCCATCTATCTGCTCATCGCCGGCAGCTATACCCCGCTTACCCTGATCACCCTGCGCGGGGTCTGGGGCTGGACCCTGTTCGGCATCATCTGGGGGCTGGCCATTCTCGGCATCGTGGTGGACAGTCTGCACAAGGAGGGGGCGCGCGCCCTGCAGATGGCCATCTATTTGTTGATGGGTTGGCTGATCCTTGTCGCCATGTATCCCCTGTTCCAGGCCCTGCCCGCCGGGGCGCTGGCGCTGCTGGTGCTGGGGGGCGCGTTCTACACCGGCGGAATCGTCTTTTATGCCCTCGACGATAGAATGAAGCACGCCCATGGCATCTGGCACCTGTTCGTCCTCGCCGGCAGTATTTCACACTACTTGGTCATGCTGCTTTATGTGTTGTAGACCATGTCCTGAAATCGGCGGATAGGCGTCGCTGCTGCGGGCAAGCCTCGCCTCAGCGTGCGGCTGCTGAAGCCTGCGGCAATAGCGTGTGGTTCGGGCTTTCCGGTCATCCTCGACGGTCCTGATTCAGTTTGCCCGGCATTTGGAGAGCTTCCTGCGGAATTCTGGGACGGGCGGCGTGGCGTGGTAGTGGAAGAATGCTTTCCAGTTGGTGGTTGCTATCTTTACTTTCGTTGCCGGTCTGCCCGCTGTGTCAACCCCGTGATGCCGGCCTAACCGACTGATACTCAGATACTATCGTGGCTGGCAGGATCGTTGCATCGAAGCTCGGGCGGGGTGGGGAATAAAACCTCGTCATAAGCGCATCTGCCATACCGAACGGGAGGATACCGGCAATGATCGAAACCTTTTACGACGTGATGCGCCGCCAGGGCATAACGCGTCGCAGTTTTCTGAAATACTGTAGCCTGACCGCGGCGGCCATGGGGCTGGGGCCGGCCTTTGCGCCGAAGATTGCGCACGCCATGGAAACCAAGCCGCGTATCCCGGTGCTCTGGCTGCATGGGCTGGAGTGCACCTGTTGTTCCGAATCTTTTATTCGTTCTGCGCATCCGCTGGCCAAGGATGTCATTCTGTCGATGATTTCTCTGGACTACGATAGCCTCATCATGGCCGCCGCTGGCCACCAGGCCGAGGCGATCATCGACGAGATCACCGAGAAATATAAAGGCAACTACATCCTCGCCGTTGAAGGCAATCCCGGTCTGGATCAGGACAAGACCGGCGGCATGTCCTGCATCATTGCCGGCAAACCCTTTACCGAGCAGCTGCAACACGTGGCCAAGGATGCCAAGGCGATCATCTCCTGGGGCTCGTGCGCATCCTGGGGCTGCGTACAGGCCGCCAAGCCCAATCCTACCGGTGCGACGCCCGTGCACAAGGTGCCCGACATGGGCAATGCGCCCATCATCAAGGTGCCCGGTTGTCCGCCCATTGCCGAGGTGATGACCGGTGTGGTGACCTACATGCTGACCTTCGACCGTCTGCCTTCACTGGATCGCCAGGGTCGCCCGCTGATGTTCTACAGTCAGCGTATTCACGACAAATGCTACCGCCGCCCGCATTTCGATGCCGGCCAGTTCGTTGAAAAGTTCGACGACGAGGCGGCACGCAAGGGCTACTGCCTGTACAAGATGGGCTGCAAGGGGCCGACCACCTACAACGCCTGCTCCACCATTCGCTGGAACGGCGGGCTGTCTTTCCCCATTCAGGCTGGGCATCCGTGCATCGGCTGTTCCGAAGATGGTTTCTGGGACAAGGGCGGTTTCTACAACCGTCTCACCAGCATCGACCAGTTCGGCATTGAAGCGAACGCTGACACGGTTGGTGGCACCGCCGCCGCCGTGGTGGGAGTGGGCATTGCCGCACATGCCGCCGCATCCGCCATCAAACGAGCCCAGCACAAGGGAGACCAGGAATAATGAGCATTACAACAACACCCAACGGTTACACCCTCAACACCGGCGGACAGCGTGTGGTGGTTGATCCAGTGACTCGCATCGAAGGACACATGCGCGCCGAGGTCAATATTGACGCCAACAACATGATTACCAATGCGGTTTCCAGCGGCACCATCTGGCGCGGGCTGGAGGTGATTCTCAAGGGGCGTGATCCGCGTGACGCCTGGGCCTTCGTGCAGCGCATCTGCGGCGTGTGTACCGGTACCCATGCCTTGACTTCGGTGCGCTCGGTGGAAGATGCACTGGGGATCAATATTCCGGAAAACGCCAACTCCATTCGCAATATCATGCAGTTGTCGTTGCAGATCCACGATCATCTGGTGCACTTCTATCACCTGCACGCGCTGGACTGGGTCAACCCGGTGAATGCGCTGAAGGCCGACCCCAGAGCCACATCCGAGCTGCAGCAGCAGGTGTCGCCGCATCATCCCAATTCATCCCCGGGCTATTTCCGCGATATACAGAACCGGCTGAAAAAGTTTATCGAGTCCGGCCAGCTGGGGCCGTTCAAGAATGGCTACTGGACCAACCCCGCCTACCTGCTGCCGCCCGAGGCGGATCTGATGGCGGTGACCCACTATCTGGAGGCCCTGGATTTCCAGAAAGAGATCATGAAGACCCGCACTATCTTCGGCGGCAAGGACACCCACCCCAACTGGACCGTGGGCGGTGTACCCTGTCCCATCAATATGGATGGGGTCGGTGGCGTCGGCGCCCTGAACATGGTGAACCTGAACCAGGTGCAGCAGATCATCAAAGACACCAAGACCTTCGTCGATAATGTCTACATCCCAGATATTATCGCCATTGCCAAGTTCTACAAGGGCTGGGGTTATGGTGGCGGTCTGTCGAGCCAGAACGTGCTGGCCTACGGCGACATCCCCGACAAGGCCAACGACTATTCGCCGGAAAACCTGATGATGCCGCGCGGCGCCATCATCAATGGCAATCTGCAAGAAATCCATGAGGTCGATCTGCGTGATCCCGATCAGATTCAGGAATTCGTACCGCACTCCTGGTATAAATATCCTGATGGCGTCAAGGGTCTGCATCCCTGGGACGGTATCACCGATCCCGACTTCGACATCAGCAGCGCCAAGGGCAGCAAACACAACATCGAGCAGCTGGACGAGACCGCGAGCTACTCCTGGATCAAGGCACCGCGCTGGCGTGGTCATGCCATGGAGGTTGGCCCCCTGGCACGCTATGTCATCGGTTACGCGCAGGGCCACGAGTACTGGAAAGAGCAGATCGACAGGACACTTGCGGCCCTGGATATCCCCCTTGAAGGTCTGTTCTCCACCCTAGGCCGCACAGCGGCGCGTGCCTTGGAGGCTCAGTGGGCGGCAGATCAGCAGCTCTATTTCTTCGACAAGTTGATGACCAACATCAAAAACGGCGACTCATCGACCCACGGTGGTGAGCTTTGGGATCCCACCGAATGGCCAGCAGAGGCCAAGGGTGTCGGTTTTACAGAAGCGCCACGTGGCGCGTTGGGTCACTGGATCCGCATCAAGGACACCAGGATCGAGAATTATCAATGTGTGGTACCCACCACCTGGAATGGGTCGCCGCGCGATGAACAGGGCAATATCGGTGCCTTCGAAGCATCATTGATGCACACCAAGGTGGAACGCCCGGAAGAGCCGGTGGAAATTCTGCGTACACTGCACAGTTTCGATCCCTGTCTTGCCTGCTCGACACATGTGATGAGCGAGGGCGGCGAAGAACTGGCCACCGTTACCACCAGCCCCATTGGTTCATAAGTACTGGTCTATAAATACTGGGCCATAAGTTTCAAGGAGATTGCAGAAATGAAAAAAAATGCGATTCGTATGGTTGCCGCTCTGGGTGCCTTTTCCGCCTCCGGCATCGCCGTCGCCCACACCGGCAGTCACGAGGTCTCCGGTTTCTTCAGCGGCATCACGCATCCGCTGATGGGGCTGGATCACCTGGCGGTAATTCTCGCCGTGGGCCTCTGGCTGGGCGTCAGTGCCCGCCGTCAGGCACCGCTACTGATGTCGGTGTTTCTCGCCGTGATGGCCATGGGTGCCGCCGCCGGCGCGGCGGGCCTTGCCCTGCCGGGCATTGAGACGGGCATTGCGGCCTCCCTGCTGATGGCCGGTCTGCTGGTGGCATCGCTGGCGCGTCTGCCGATGCATGCC
This sequence comes from Chromatiales bacterium, assembly GCA_026982475.1. Classification (GTDB taxonomy): domain Bacteria; phylum Pseudomonadota; class Gammaproteobacteria; order SZUA-152; family SZUA-152; genus DRQN01. The sequence goes on along the minus strand of JALSHB010000118.1, from coordinate 8,161 downwards.
AGTCTGGTACTGGTAGCGGCCTTTGCCCTGTTCAATGGCGCCGCACACGGCAGCGAAATGCCCGTCTCGGCGACCCCCTTGCTGTACGGTGCCGGCATGCTGCTTTCCACCGCCCTGTTGCAGTTGGCCGGCATCGGCCTGGGTCAGCTGGCACAGCGCGTGCGGGCCGAATGGCTGTTGCGCGGCGCCGGCATCGTTGGCGGCGGCTTTGGTGCCTGGCTGTTACTGGGTGCGTAATTGAGGGCAGCGAAATGGAGAACGGACTATGACTAGCAAGGCCTTTTCAACGCATTCTGAACCTGCCGTTTATGTCTACGAGGCACCCCTGCGACTCTGGCACTGGGTCAACGCCCTCAGCATCACGGTGCTGGCCATCACCGGCTGGTTCATTGCCAGCCCGCTGCCTTCCCAGCCCGGCGAGGCGATCGAAAACTTTCTCATGGGCTATATACGCTTTGCGCACTTTGCCGCAGCCTATATTTTGAGCGTGGGATTTTTGTTTCGCATCTACTGGGCCTTTGCCGGCAACCACCACGCCCGACAGATATTTCTGCCCTCGATCTTCGACAGGGAATGGTGGGGCGGTGTCTGGCATGAACTGAAGTGGTACACCTTCCTGAGCAAGGAGCCGCGCAAGTATATCGGTCACAACCCCATGGCGACCCTGGCCATGCACGTCATGCTGGTATGGGGCACCCTGTTCATCATCATCACCGGTTTCGCGCTCTACGGTGAAGGCACCGGCATGGGAACCTGGCAATACACCCTGTTCAGCTCGTGGGTGATTCCACTCATGGGACAGAGTCAGGACGTGCATACCTGGCATCACCTGGCCATGTGGTACATCGTCATCTTCGTCATCATCCATATCTACGTTGCCATTCGTGAGGACATCATGTCGCGGCAAAGCATGATCAGCACCATGGTCAGTGGCTGGCGCATGTTCAAGGACAGCCGCGATGTTGAAGACAAGCAATAACCCTTGACACGGCGTAACCAACAACGATTTGCCTCCCCCCCCCCTCTGAGACCTAACGCGGCGCCAGCCGCGTTTTTTTGAGCAAAAACAATCTTTCGGGAGAAGCATAACATGAAGTATGCGTCTGGCGTATGGCTTAATCTTCCCAGCCTGGGGCTGTCCATCCGCGTATTGTTTACCGGTTTCCTGCTCGCTGCAGGCTTTGGCCTGGCGATGGCAGGCGCCCAGATCATGCTGACCCACGGCATGGCCGACGGCAAGCTCGGGCTGTCCGTTGACGATATCGTCTACAGTTATTACGGCAACCGTAATAACAGCAAACTGGAAACCAAGCTGAACGGTTCAATGAAAGACAAGGCCTCCGCAGAGGATCGTCTTGAAATTATCAAATGGGCGCGCAATGGGGCGCCAGAAGATCAGTGGGACAGTCACATCGAACCGTTATTCCAAAACAATTGCGTGATGTGCCACAGCACCATCCCGGGCATCCCCGATTTCACCAAGCTGGAGGTCGTGCAGGACGTGGCCAAAATCGATGAGGGTGCGGATATAGGCTCACTGACGCGGGTTTCGCATATCCACCTGTTTGGCATCTCCTTTATCTTTTTCTTTGTTGGGCTGATTTTCAGTCTGAGTGTGGGTGTTCCAAAATGGCTGAAGGAAGTGGCGATACTCACGCCCTTCCTGTTTCTCATTCTTGACGTGATTTCCTGGTGGCTCACCAAATTCAGCCCTGGATTTGCCTGGCTAACGATAATTGGTGGTTTTGGCTACACGGCGGCATCCGGCTTCATGTGGGTGACATCGCTGTATCAGATGTGGATACTGCCCAGAAATGGCAAGGAATACCGGGTCAACGCCTGGCAGGATTGATTGCTGACACGGGTGGGTTAATTGACCCGGCCACCATGTATGTCGTGTTCAGCCGGGGTGTGTTCGCCGATCAAGGGAGGCACGGCATTGGATGTTCTAAGTCTGTCCGCCAGGCTGGTCCTGTGGGTGATCCCCGTGATGCTGGCGGTGTCGGTGCATGAAGTGGTACACGGCATCGTTGCCGGCGTGGCGGGAAAGGTGATCTGGCCCATGATGGTTCTGGGCATGGCCGTGGCCACGGAGCTGGCCGGTGTTCCAGTGGGCCAGGTGACTCATGCCCTGGGGATGATGCTCGGTGTGGAAACCTGAATGGCGGATTTTTCCGTCAGCTAACTGCTGAGCAAGCACAACACAGCACAAAGACGTCTTGGCGCACCAACACTGCCCCCGTGACACCGCGTCATGGGCCGGCCCTGCCATGTCGAGACACATGCTGTCTAGCAACTTGCCACAAAACTGACCCCCGGCTGACAAGCGTGTGTCACTGCATGGAGCAGATGGAAACTAATCTTCCAGTTTTGCGCTATCATGAAAAACACAAATCAATACTGCGGCATTCCTGTAAGGTATAGAGGCCGATAACACCCGAAAATTCATGCAGTTACGCAAGGTCTCGCGCATTGGCGCAGCTCTTGCAGACTGCCGCGGTGGAAATCATCAACAGATTCAGCCGACACCGCGCATCGCCGGGTTGGCGCTGGGGAGAATGCTGGCATGTCACCATCCGTCTTGATTCTGGGTATCGGAAATATTCTCTGGGCCGATGAGGGCTTCGGCGTACGCGCCGTGGAGGCCCTGCACCGCCACTACGAATTCGCCGACAACGTCACCCTGATGGATGGCGGTACCCAGGGCACCTATCTGCTCCAGCACATCGAAGACGCCGACATTCTGGTGATCTTCGACGCCATCGATTACGCCCTGCCGCCCGGCACCCTCAAGCTCATCGAGGGCGATGACGTGCCCAGCTACATGGGGGCGAAAAAAATGAGTCTCCACCAGACCGGATTCCAGGAAGTGCTGGCAATGGCGCAGATGCTCGGTCGCTACCCCAGCCATCTGCTGCTGGTCGGCGTGCAGCCCGTGCAGCTGGAGGACTACGGCGGCAGCCTGCGCGCGGACACCAAGGCACGCATCCAGCCGGCCATGGAGGCCGCGCTGGCCTGGCTGGCTGCACTGGGCATCCACGCCACGGCGCGCCAGCAACCGCTGCCGGAAAGCCAGTCCATCGTCGGCGCCGAGGTCATCATGGAACGCTACGAAGGCGAACGCCCCTCGGCGGACGAGGCCTGCCGGTTCGGGGATGGACGTGTGCTGGCCTCGGACAAATACGAAGTCGCCTATCGCCCGCACCCGGTCAAGCCCGGCGCCCTGGGCGTGGACGTCGATTACCGGGGCAAATACTGATGTGCATGGGCGTGCCCATGCAGGTGATCGAGGTCGGCGAAGGCTACGCCTGGTGCGAAGGCATGGGCGAAAGACGTCGCATCGACACCCAGCTGGTGGGCGATCAGCCCGTCGGTACCTGGCTGCTGACATTCCTTGGCGGCGCCCGCGACGTTATCAGTGCCGACGATGCCAGGCGCATTTCCGATGCCGTGCAGGCCGTTTCGCTGGTGATGCAGGGCAGTACCGATATCGACCACCTGTTTGCCGACCTCATCGACCGCGAGCCGCAACTACCTAGCTTTGTGCAGGCCAACGTGCCCGCGAAAAAGAAACCAAGCCCGCAGGGAGATAGCTGATGTTTTCACCGCTCACGCAAAACATGATCGAGCAATACGACTACCCCATCGTCACCGAAGACACCCTGGATGCCTTCACCGGCCGTCACGACAGCGTGGTGCTCTTCTTTACCGAAGACGCGAAGAAATTCCCGGAAACAGACGACGTGGCGATGATTCTGCCGGAGCTGGTCAAGGCCTTTGGTGGCCGCTTCCAGGCCGCCGTGGTGGCGCGCCCGGATCAGTACAAGCTGCAACGGCGCTATGCCTTCCGCGAATGGCCAACCCTGGTCTTCCTGCGCGCAGGCGAGTATCTCGGCGCCATTTCCCGGGTGCAGGATTGGCACGACTATCTTGAGCAAATCGAGCAGATTCTTGCCGCCGAACCCGGCCAGGCACCCGATGCCATGCTCTCCGTCCCTGCGCAGGTCATTGCCGGCCCCGTCACCACAAGGAAGTAAACGATGAATAAAATCGATATTCCGGTTGTCGTCGGCCCCGGCTCGCAGCCCCCGGAAGAAGACGGCTTTGAAGTGGATTACCAGATGCCCGATGCCGACATGTCGACCTATTCGGCACCGCTGATCCCGGAGCCCGACGAAGTCAGGGGGCTGGAGGCCGCCATCGATCTGTTTCGCCAGGTTCAGGCCGAACTCGAACGCTACCGGGCCGATCAGCCCGCCGTAGTGCTGTCGCTGGACGAGCTGGATGAGCGCAACATCGAGCTGGTCAATCAGATGCTGGGCGACGGCGAAGTGAGCATAAAATATCACGGCGAGGTGAAGGCACGGATTCAGGAATCCGTGCTCGCCGGCGTGTGGCGCGTGCAGTACCTGGGTGACAACGACGAGGTGCAGCGCGACGTCATCGAAATCGCCGGCATGCCCAGCCTGGTCAGAGAGTCGACCTTCGCCAACGCCGCTAGCTCGCTGGATGTCGGCAGCCTGCAGATCCCCGAGGACGTCTACAACGCCCCGCCGCTGCTGGCCGAGATCGCCGACAAGCTGCCGACGTATCGCAGCGGTGACGAACCGCATGTGATCAATCTGTCGCTGCTGCCACACACCAATGAAGACATCGAATATCTCGCAGCCACCCTCGGTGTGGGCCCGGTAGTGATCCTCTCGCGCGGCTACGGCAACTGCCGCATCAGCAGCACCAGCACCCAAAATGTCTGGTGGGTGCAGTATTTCAACTCGCAGGACACGCTGATTCTCAACACCCTGGAGATCAGCGAGGTACCCGATGTCGCCTGTGCCGCACAGGAAGACATCGAAGACAGCGCACGGCGCCTGTTCGATATTCTGGAAATTTACCGTGACTGAGGAATTTCTTCCCGGCTCCTACGGTGGCGACGCCAGCAAGATTGCGGATGACGCCAAGCTGGAGTGCAAGATCTGCTGGCATGTCTACGACCCGGCCGAGGGCGACGAATACTGGCAGATTCCGCCCGGCACGCCCTTCTCGCAGCTGCCCGAGCACTGGAGCTGCCCGGAATGTGACGGCAAGAAGCGCGACTTCATGTTGTTGGCGGACTAGCCGGTGATCTGCCCCGCTTACCTGGAGACCGGCCTGGAGGCCACCTTCAGTGCCATTCAGCGCGAACGCATGGTGGATATTCCCATCTTGAACCCGCGCCTGCAGGTGCAGGCAGTGGGCTTCAGTGAATGGGAGGATTGCTGCCTGGGGGTGTTGATTACCCCCTGGTTCATGAATTTGATGCTGCTGCCCCAGGAGGGCGACGAGTGGGCGGAGCTGCCCAGCGGCACCAAGGTCAACCACAGCTTTCCATCGGGTACTTACGAATTCATCGTCGGCGAGGAAGAGGGCATTGGTCATTATCAAATGTGTTCGCTGTTTTCGCCCATGTTTGAATTTGAAGATCAGGCCGCTGCCGTCGCCACCGCCGAGGCCGTACTGGAAGGTATTCTGGACGAGGCCAACAGAGACGAGGTATCGACCCGGGAGAGCGAAATCCAGAAAATCTGGCGGGGCGAGGGCGATGCGATGCAGGCGCAGGATACTGTCACCCGCGATGGCGAGGCGGACAGCGCCGATGCTGCCGAAACAAGCAACAGCACAGAGACTGCCAGCGAACCGGCAGTCAGCCTGGAAGATCGCATCGAACAGCCCATGAGTCGCCGCGACCTGCTGCGCGGGGCCTTCCTGCGCAAGACGTCGTCCGCCGGCGAACGGCGGGGATAGACGTGCAGATCGAGGGACGCCTGCAGATCGACCTCTATCCGCAAGCCGGGCAGGGGCATGCAGTCAGCATCCGTTCCACCCGTCCCCTGCAGGCCGCGCGTATTTTCGAAGGCAAGAGCGTGCCAGAGGTCTTGATGCAACTGCCCCTGCTGTTCAGCATTTGCGGTGTCGCCCAGGCCACGGCCGCGACCCGGGCCTTCAAACAGGCACTGGGGCGCCGCGAGACAGGCACGACAGACAGGGCGCGCGCCTTGCTGGTGGACATGGAAAGCGCCCGCGAACACCTGTGGCGCATCCTGCTGGACTGGCCAACCTTGCTGAACGAGGCCGTTGATGCGCGTCGCGCCGCGGCCATTCAGCCTCTGTTGCCGGCCTTGCGTCAGGCCCTGTTTGGCCAGGCCGATGCCTTTGCGCTGGAAACGCCGGCGCAGGTGGATATGTCGGCAGTGACGACAGTGATCGAGAGACTGGAACAGTTGCTGGCTGAACAGGTGTTCGACGGCAGCGCCGATGCGTGGAGGGCGATGACAACGAAGACGGCATTGCACGATTGGGCGCACAGTGCCGACAGCGTTGCCGCGCGACTGCTGCGGCAGGTCATTGTGCGCGACTGGCAGGCCGTCGCCGCCTGTGACGTTGCACCGTTGCCGGCGCTGCCGCCGGCACGTTTGAATGCACAACTGGCGACCGGCGATGCCGAGACATTCATCGCCGCGCCGCGCTGGGAGACACGGCCGCGTGAAACCAGCGCACTGACGCGCCAGGCCGACCATGGCCTGACCCGCGCCCTGCGCGAACACTACGGCAACGGCCTGCTGACACGCCTCACGGCACGGTTATTGGCACTGGCCAGCATCCCGGGCGATATGCGCCGGCTGCTCGCCGGGCTGGATGATTCGCCCGTCGACGGGACGGACGGGGCGCTGGCCGGCGGCATCGGCATCGGCCAGGTCGAGGCCGCCCGCGGGCGGCTGGTGCATCGCGTCGAGCTGGCAGATACTCGGGTGCGGCGTTACCAGATTCTCGCCCCCACGGAGTGGAATTTTCACCCCGAGGGTGTGGTCGCCCAAGGGCTGGCGCGACTGCCGATGGCGGACAAAGAGACCCTGCGCGAACAGGCCGCGCTGCTGATCAACGCCGTCGACCCCTGTGTGGGCTATGCGCTGGAGCTGCACTGATGCACGAAATGTCCCTCTGCGAAGGCGTGCTGCAAATCCTGCAACAGAGTGCCGAGACCCAGGGTTTCCGGCGGGTGAAGACCGTCTGGCTGGAGATCGGCGCCTTGTCGGGCGTCGAGGTGGAGGCCATGCGGTTCAGCTTCGACGTGGTGATGCGCGGCTCGCTGGCCGACGGCGCGACGCTGGAGATTATCGATTTGCCGGGTCAGGCCTGGTGCATGCAGTGCGCGGAAACGGTGACCGTGACGCAGCGCTTCGATGCCTGCCCGATATGCGACAGCTACCAATTACAGGTCACGGCTGGCGATGAAATGAAAATCAAGGAACTGGAGGTGGAGTAATGTGTACGGTGTGCGGATGCAGCGAGGGTGAAACCCGAATCGAGGGGCATGAACATAGCCACGCCCATGACCATAGCCACGATCATCAACATGGGCACGCTCACGCCGATGAGCATAGTCATGATCACAGTCACGGCGAGCATTCTAACGATCACAGCCATGAGCATGCCCACGAGCACACCCACGACTACGGCCAGGGCCCGGCGCACGCCCACGCACCCGGCCTCAGTCAGGCGCGCATGGTGCAGATCGAGCAGGACATCCTCGGCAAGAACAACGAATACGCCAGCGCCAACCGCCGCTGGTTTGCCGAGCGCGGCATCCTGGCGCTGAACCTGGTGTCCAGCCCCGGCTCCGGCAAGACCACCCTGCTGTCGCGCAGCATCAACGACCTCAAGGCCGAGCTGGAACTGTCGGTGATTGAGGGCGACCAGCAGACCGCCAACGACGCCGAGCGCATCCGCGAAACCGGCGTCAAGGCCTTGCAGATCAACACCGGCAAGGGCTGTCACCTCGACGGCCACATGGTCGGCCACGCGCTGGAGAGCCTGGCACCCGCCGACAACAGCGTGCTGTTCATCGAAAATGTCGGCAACCTGGTATGCCCGGCGGCCTTCGATCTGGGCGAGGCGCACAAGGTGGCGATCCTCTCCGTTACCGAGGGCGAGGACAAACCCATCAAGTACCCGGACATGTTCCACGCCGCCGACCTGATGATTCTCAACAAGATCGACCTGCTGCCCTATCTGCAATTCGATGTCGAGCAGTGCATCGACTACGCGCGGCGCGTCAATCCGGGCATCAAGGTGTTACAGGTCTCGGCCACCACCGGCGAGGGCATGGATGCCTGGTACCGCTGGA
>JALSHB010000117.1 GCA_026982475.1 Chromatiales bacterium | reverse complement strand
CCCCCGCGCCCTTGCCGCCCGCATCCTCGCCCGCGTCGCCTCCGGCGCCTCCCTCACCGCCGCCCTCGACGACAGCCTGCCGCAGGCCCCGGACCGCGACCGCGCCCTGATCCTGGAACTCTGCTACGGCACCCTGCGCGCCTGGCCGCGCCTCGAACGCCTCGCCGCCGGCCTGCTGCGCAAGCCCCTGGGCAGGAAGGACGGCGACGTGCAGGCCCTGATCCTGCTCGGCCTGCACCAGCTCACCGCCATGCGCATTCCCGCCCACGCCGTGGTGGCGGAGACGGTGGGCGCGGTCAACGCCCTTGGCAAGGGCTGGGCGCGTGGCCTGGTGAACGCCGTGCTGCGCAACTTCCAGCGCCAGTCGGAGAAACGGCTGGCCGCCGTCGAGACCAGCGAGCCCGGGCGCTGGGCCCACCCGCAGTGGCTCATCGACGCCCTGCGCGCGGCCTGGCCCGACGACTGGCGGCAGATCCTCGCCGCCAACAATGAACGCGCACCCATGACCCTGCGCGTCAACCGTCGTCGGCAATCCCGCGACCACTACCTCGGCCTGCTCGAAGGGGCCGGCATCGAGGCCGAGGCCACCGCCGTCAGCGATGCCGGCATCCGCCTGCGCCGCCCCTGCGACGTGGGCCAGCTGCCCGGCTTCAGCGAGGGCACGGTGTCGGTGCAGGACGAGGCGGCGCAGCTGGCCGCCATGCTGCTCGACGCCCGCCCCGGCCAGCGGGTGCTCGACGTCTGCGCCGCCCCCGGCGGCAAGACCGCGCACATCCTCGAACGCAGCGACGATGTCGAGCTGCTGGCGGTGGACGTCGAGGCCGGCCGGCTCGAACGCGTGCGCGACAATCTCCGCCGCCTCGACCTGCACGCCGAGCGGCGCACAGGCGACGCCCGCCGGCCCGATGAGTGGTGGGACGGCCGCCCCTTCGAGCGCATCCTGCTCGACGCCCCCTGTTCCGCCACGGGCGTGATCCGCCGCCATCCCGACATCAAGCTGCTGCGCCGCCCGGGCGATATCGAAACTCTGCTAGAGTTGCAGGGGGAGATCCTGCGCGCCATCTGGCCGCTGCTGGCGCCGGGCGGTATGCTGCTGTACGCCACCTGCTCGGTGCTGCCACAGGAAAACGAACGGTGTGTTGCGGCCTTCCTCGCCGGACGGCCCGACGCCGAGGGCCGGCCGATGGACGCGGACTGGGGCCGGGCCACCGGCATCGGCCGGCAGATCCTGCCCGGTGGCGCGGCCCAAATGGACGGTTTTTACTACGCATGCTTGCACAAACGCGCCACAGCCCGCACCTGACGCGCCCGCTCCGGCATGGCGGCCGGCTGCTGGGCTGGCTGTGCGCGCTGCTGATCTGCGTCGCGCCAGTGCCGACAATGGCGCAGTCGTTCAGCGTGGAGGATGCCCGGACCACCCTGGAGGACGGCGTCTACCGCCTCGACGCCCACCTTAACTTCGATCTGCCGAAAAAGGTCCTGGAGGCACTGGACAACGGCGTGCCCCTGACCTTTGCCCTGGATATCGAAGTCCATCGCCCGCGCCGCTATCTGTGGGACGACAGCATCGCCAGCCTCGAACAGCGTACCACCCTGCAGTATTTCGCCCTCAGCGATCAATACCTGCTGCGCAACCTCAACAGTGGCTTCGAGGCCAGCTATTCCACGTTAGCCAGTGCGCTGCGCGCCCTTGGCGATATTCGCGGCCTGCCCATCATCGACGCCAAGCTGCTCAGGCCCGGCAAGCACTACATGGTCAGCATCCGTTCCTACCTGGATCTTGAAAGCCTGCCGGTGCCACTGCGCATGCGCGGCTATATTTCCCGTGACTGGTGGCTCACCAGCGGCTGGTACAGCTGGGACCTGGGGATGTCCTGATGAATACCTTCATCGCCTGGCTGCGGCGCATCTCGACCAGCTTCATCCCGGTCGCGTTGATGGGCATCTTCATGCTGGGCTCGTTGTGGCTGCTTTCCGCGGCGACGGAAAACTCCGCCCAGTTCGGCCGCCTGCACCTCGTGCTGGTGGTCATCAACATTCTCGGCCTGATCGTCCTCACCGGTCTGATCGGCGTCAGCCTGCTGCGCCTGATTCATCAATACCGCCGCTCCGCCACCGGCTCGCGCCTCACTGCGCGGCTGGTGTTGATCTTCGTCGTGATGGCGGTCACGCCGGTCTCCATAGTTTTCTATTTCTCGTTAGGCTTCATGCAGCAGGGCATCGACAGCTGGTTCGACGTGCGCATCGATAGCGCCATGACCGAGGCGCTGGAATTGAGCAAGTCGGCGCTCGACATGCGCATGCGCGACAAGCTCAAGGAAAGCCGCGAGCTGGCCCGCCAGTTGCAGCAGACCGACGATGGCACGTTGCTTTTTCGCCTCAACGAATTGCGTGAGAAGTCCGGCGCCAGCGAGTTGCTGGTTGCCGAGGCCAATGGCCGCGTGATCGCCTCCTCCAGCGCCGATCCCAGCACCATCATCCCCAGCCTGCCCGACGAGGCGGTGTTGCAGCAGGCCAGGGACAACAAGTTCTACATCGGTCTTGCGCCGCTGCGTGACCAGGGTCTGCATACCCGCGTCGCCATCAGCCTGGAGCAGACGGACGCCGCCAGCGAGGCGAGAATCCTCATCGCCCTGTATCCGGTCAGCGAACGCATCAGCCAGATGGCGGAGAGCGTGCAGGCGGCCTACACCAAGTACAAGGAGCTGGTGTATTTGCGCGAACCCCTCAAGCAGACCTTTGCCTTCACCCTGTTCCTGATCCTGCTGGTGACCCTGCTGTCGGCGGTGTGGGCGGCATTCTTCTTTGCCCAGCGGCTGGTGGCGCCGATACGCATCCTCGCCATCGGCACGCGCGCGGTGGCGGCGGGCAATTATCACAAGAAGCTGCCCGTCACCAGCAGCGACGAACTGGGTTCGCTGGTGCAGTCGTTCAGCGAGATGACCCAGCGCATCGCCGAGGCCCAGGACCAGGTGATGCGCAGCCAGCGTCAGGCGGACCGCGAGCGCGCCTATCTGCGCGCGGTGCTGGGACGCCTGTCGTCGGGCGTGATGACCCTCGACCGCGACCTCACGGTGCGCGCCGTGAATGCCGCCGCCAGCCATATCCTCGGCGTCAATCTCGATTGCAGCGCCGGGCGCAAGCTCAGCAAACTGGAAGTAGACTTTCCGGAAGTCGCCCAGTTCGTGCAGACCCTGTTGCCGCACCTCAATGAAACGGAAACGGACTGGCGTGAAGAGGTTTCCCTGTATGGCAGCGGCGGCCACAAGATCGTCACCTGCCATGGCACCCGCCTGCCCGGCATGGAGGGCATTCCCGCCGGCTACGTGGTGGTGCTGGAGGACGTCACCGAGCTGGTGCAGGCCCAGCGCGATGCCGCCTGGGGTGAGGTGGCACGGCGCCTGGCGCACGAAATCAAGAACCCCCTGACCCCCATCCAGCTTTCCGCCGAGCGTCTGCGGCGCAAGTATCTTGGCCGCATGGACGCAAAGGACGCCGAGGTGCTCGACCGCTCCACCCACACCATCGTGCAACAGGTGCAGGCGCTGAAGGAAATGGTGCAGGCCTTTTCGGAATATGCGAGGACTCCCCAGATACAGTTACGCGCGCTGTCACTGGGGGAACTGATCCGCGAGGTACTCGACCTGTATCGCGGCTATGGCACCCAGGTATCCTTCCGCTTCGAGGAACAGCAGAACCTGCCGCCGGTGGAGGCCGATCCCGGACGCCTGCGGCAACTGCTGCACAACCTGATCCGCAATGCCATCGATGCGCTGGCCGGTCGGGGCGATGCACAGATCCGCATCACCCTGGCCAGCCGCAAGGAGGGCTCGAAGGGCTTTGTCGAGCTGGCCATCGAGGACAATGGCCAGGGCATCCCCGACGACATGCTCGACAAGCTGTTCGAGCCCTACGCCACCACCAAGCCACGAGGCACCGGCCTGGGACTGGCGGTGGTGAAGCGCATCGTCGAGGAACACATGGGCAGCCTGTTTGCCGAAAACACCCCGGCCGGCGCCCGCGTGGTGGTGAGCCTGCCGGCCCTGGAGCAGCCTGCCGACAATGTCACGCAGCTGCACCCGGGGCAGGCGAAAGGCCGCTGATTCCAGTTACTGACGCAAGGACATCGATTGATCATGAAAGCCACCATCCTGGTCGTGGACGACGAACCGGACATCTGCAGCTCGGTCAAGGACATCCTCGAAGACGAGGGTTACACCGTCATCACCGCCGAGAACGGCGCCGCCGCCCGGCGCGTGGTGCGTGGCCGGCAACCGGACATGATCCTGCTCGACATCTGGATGCCGGACATCGATGGCATCAGCCTGCTGAAGGAATTCACCGCCGACATGGGCTTGCGCGCGCCGGTGGTGATGATGTCCGGCCATGGCACCGTGGAGACCGCCGTCGAGGCCACCCGGCTGGGTGCCCGCGACTACATCGAGAAACCGTTGTCGTTGGCCAAGCTGCTGCATACGGTGGAAAAGACCCTCGCCACGACGCCATCGGCGGGGCCAAGAAACCAGCCCGGCTACAGTGCGCCGTTGGGCAAGAGCACGCAGATGCAGCATTTGCGCGAGCGCCTCGAACACGCCGCCGCCTTCGATACCACGGTACTGCTGATCGGCGAGCCCGGCAGTGGCAAGACCTTTTGCGCCCGCTACCTGCATGGCTGCGGCAAGCGTCGCAATGGCCCCTTCATGGATATTCACAGTTGCAGTTTCCGTGACGGCAACGGCGCCGCCCTGCTGCTGGGCAGCGAACGCGCCGGCACCGTCACCCCGGGCCTGCTGGAGCAGTGCCAGGGCGGCACCCTGTTTCTCGATGACGTCGCCGAGCTGGATGCCGGCCTGCAGGAAACCCTGGCCGCGGTATTGAGCACGGGACAGTGGGTGCGACTCGATGGCCGTGACGTGCAGAACCTCGATGCCCGCATCATCGTCGGCACCCGTTACCGCCTCGAACAGGAGGTGCGCGCCGGGCGTTTCCGCGAGGATCTCTACCACTTGCTCAACGTCGCGCCGATCCCCGTTCCGCCGCTGCGTGAGCACGCCGAAGACGTCACCGAGCTGCTCCAGTATTATGTTAATCTGCTCGGCGACAGGGAGGGCCTGCCGTACCGCAGCTTTTCCGTCGCCGCGCAGAATCGCTTGCGCCATTACCATTGGCCGGGCAATATCCGCCAGTTGGAAAACCTGGTGCGGCGCATGCTGGTGGGGGGGCTGGAATCACAGATCGAGTTGGATGAGGTCGAGATGATCCTCAGCAGCCAGCAGGAAGACGCCGAGCCTGTCGCCACCCATTTCAATCTCCCCCTGCGGCAGGCGCGCGAACAGTTTGAAAAGGCCTATCTGGAATATCATCTGCGCCAGACCGGCTGGAGCGTGGGCAAGGTGGCCAAGCAGGTGGGCATGGAACGCACCCACCTGTACCGCAAACTGAAATCACTGGGCATAGACACCCGGCGCGACAAGCAGAGTCAAAGTTGAAGAGATGAAAATCATCATTCTCGGCGCCGGCCAGGTCGGCACATCGGTTGCGGAGGTCCTCGCCAGCGAGGCCAGCGACATTACCGTGGTCGATGTCGACAGCAAGAAGCTCGAGGCCCTGCGCGACCGCCTCGACATCGGCACCGTGCAGGGCGAGGCCGCCCACCCCGAGGTGCTGGCCCAGGCCGGCGCCGAGGATGCCGACATGATCCTCGCCGTCACCAACAGCGACGAGATCAACATGATCGCCTGCCAGGTCGCCTACACCCTGTTCCACACCCCCACCAAGATCGCCCGCGTGCGCAGCGTCGGCTACCTCTCGCACCCACAGCTGTTCACCCAGGAGGCGCTGCCGGTGGACGTGCTGATCAGCCCCGAGCAGCTGGTCACCGACTACGTGCAGCGCCTGATCGAGTATCCGGGCGCCCTGCAGGTGCTGGACTTCGCCGGCGGCAAGGTGCAGCTGGTGGCGGTGAAGGCCTACTACGGCGGTCCCCTGGTGGGTCACGAGCTGAAGGCCCTGCGCGAACACATGCCCGGCATCGAGACCCGCGTGGCCGCCATCTATCGCCGCGGCCAGGCCATCGTGCCCGAGGGCAATACCGTCATCGAGGCCGACGACGAGGTGTTCTTCATCGCCGCCAGGCGCCACATCCGCGTGGTGATGAAGGAACTGCGACGCCTCGACAAGCCGGTCAAGCGCATCATTCTCGCCGGCGGCGGCAACATCGGCATCCGCCTGGCCCGGGCCCTGGAAGACAAGTACCAGGTCAAGCTCATCGACCACAATCCACAGCGCTCGCAGAAGATCTCCGAGGAACTGGAGAAGACCCTGGTGCTGTTCGGCGACGCCGCCGACGAGGAATTGTTGCTGGACGAAAACATCAACCACACCGACGTGTTCTGCGCCGTCACCAACGACGACGAGGCCAACATCCTCTCCGCCATGCTGGCCAAGCGCCTCGGCGCCAAGAAGGTGATGGCGCTGATCAACCGCTCGGCCTATGTCGACCTGGTGCAGAGCGGCATCATCGACATCGCCATCTCGCCCCAGCAGGCCACCATCGGCAGCCTGCTGACCCATGTGCGCCGTGGCGACGTGACGGCGGTGCACTCGCTGCGTCGCGGCGCCGCCGAGGCCATCGAGGCGGTGGCCCATGGCGACAAGGCCTCGTCGCGCGTGGTCGGCCGCGCCATCGAGGACATCGATCTGCCGCCGGGCACCAGCATCGGTGCCATCGTGCGCGGTGACGAGGTGATGATCGCCCATCACGACACGGTGATCCAGGCCGAGGACCACGTCATTTTGTTCGTTGTCGACAAGGAACGCATCCCCGAGGTGGAGCGCCTGTTCCAGGTCAGCGCCACCTTCCTCTGAGCCGCGAATACATGCAACACAGCGCCATTCAACGCATCGTCGGCCTGCTGGTGATGGTCTTCAGTTTCAACATGTTGCCGCCCGTGGCCGTCGGCCTGTGGTACGGCGACGGCGCCATCCTGCCCTTCGTCAGCGCCTTTCTGGGCCTGTTCGTCCTTGGCGCCCTGTTGTGGTTGCCGGTGCGCAAGGTGCAGCGCGACATGCGCCTGCGCGACGGCTTCATCATCGTCGCCGTGTTCTGGCTGGTGCTGGGGCTGTCCGGCTCGGTGCCCTTCTTGCTGTCGGACAACCCGCACATGTCGCTCACCGACTCGGTGTTCGAGTCCATTTCCGCGCTGACCACCACCGGCGCCACGGTGATCACCGGCATCGACGACCTGCCGCACTCGATCCTGTTCTACCGCCAGCAGCTGCAATGGATGGGCGGCATGGGCATCATCGTGCTGGCGGTGGCCATCATGCCCATGCTGGGCATCGGCGGCATGTCCCTGTATCGCGCCGAGACCCCGGGGCCGATGAAGGACAACAAGCTCACACCGCGCATCACCGAGACCGCCAAGGCCCTGTGGTACATCTACCTGGGCCTCACCGTGGCCTGCGCAACGGCTTACTGGCTGGCGGGGATGACGCCCTTCGACGCCATCGCGCACAGCTTCTCCACCATCGCCATCGGCGGCTTTTCCACCCACGACGCCAGCATGGGCTATTTCAACAGCGCCCTGATCGAGTCCGTGGCGGTGGTGTTCATGCTGCTGGCGGGGATCAATTTCGCCATCCACTTCGTCGCCTGGCGCGGCAACAGCGTGCGCCCCTACCTGCACGACCCGGAGGTGCGCACCTATGCCGCGGTGCTCGGCTTCAGTGCCCTGGTGTCCAGCACCTACCTGTACTTCACCGGCACCTTCGATACCTATGGCACCTCCCTGCATCATGGCATCTTCCAGGCCGTATCCATCGGCACCACCACCGGCTTCACCACCGCCGACTACTACGCCTGGCCCGGCTTCCTGCCGGTGCTGCTGCTGTTCACCAGCTTCATCGGCGGCTGCGCCGGCTCCACCGGTGGCGGCATCAAGGTGATCCGCTTCCTGCTGCTGGTGAAACAGGGCATGCGCGAGGTGTTTCGTCTCATCCACCCCAACGCCCAGCGTCCGGTGAAGATCGGCAACAAGCCGGTACCGGAGCATGTGATCAATGCGGTATGGGGCTTCTTCGCCCTCTACGTGGGCTCCTTCGCGGTGATGATGCTGGTGATCATGGCCACCGGCATGGACCAGGTGTCCGCCTTCTCCGCCGTCGCCGCGAGCATGAACAACCTCGGCCCCGGCCTCGGTGAGGTGGGCAGCAACTACAGCAGCATCAACGATGTCGCCAAGTGGGTGCTGTGCTTCGCCATGCTGCTGGGGCGGCTGGAGATCTTCACCCTGTTGGTACTGCTCAGTCCGGCCTTCTGGCGTAAATAACGAACACGGGAAGGAAATCCATGCAGATACTGCTCGCCGATGACCATCCGCTGTTCCTCGATGGCATGCGTCACATCTTTTCGCAACTGGAGACGCCGGTACAGGTGCACTGCGCCGAGAGCGGTGCGGCGGCCCTGCGGCTGCTGCGCGGAGAGACCGAATTCGATCTGCTGCTGCTGGACCTGGGGCTGCCCGACACCGATGGCCTGGGCCTGCTGCGCATCCTGCGCGACGAGGCCATCCTGGTGCCGGTGGTGGTGGTCTCCGCGAGTGAAAACCTGCACCAGATTCGCGCCGCCCTCGATGCCGGCGCCTTGGGATTCATTCCCAAGTCACACCACGCCGAAGACATGCTGGGGGCCATCCGCCGGGTGCTCGAGGAAGGCGAAACCTATCTGC
The DNA here is from genome assembly GCA_026982475.1 of Chromatiales bacterium. Lineage (GTDB taxonomy): Bacteria > Pseudomonadota > Gammaproteobacteria > SZUA-152 > SZUA-152 > DRQN01. The sequence continues at coordinate 9,395 of JALSHB010000117.1, read as the reverse complement.
CGGACGACATCCGCGAGCGTATCGCGCAACTGGAAATGAGCGAGGAGACCCCCGCCGGCCGCGGCATCACCGCGCGCCAGCAGCAAGTGCTGGCCTTGCTGGCCCAGGGGCTTGCCAACAAGCAGATCGCGCAACGCCTGAATCTCACCGAGCACACGGTCAAGGCCCACCTGGGCGCGCTGTTTCAGGCGTTGAAGGTCGCCAATCGCACTGAATGCGTGCAGAAGGCCCAGCGCCTCGGCCTGCTGACGGGCGATGCCCCGTCAAGCTGAGTCGGTCGCCAGCAGTTGCTGTAACGCGACCCGCAGGCGTGCCGGCTTGACCGGTTTGTGCAATACCCGATAGCCCGCCGTACCGGCGATCTGCAAGCGCTCCGGGGCCGTGTCGCCGGTAAGGATCAGGCCCGGCACATGGGCCCCATGGGTGGCCTGCAGGGCCTCGATGGCCTCGATGCCGGTGTGATGATCACGCAGGCGCAGGTCGGCCAGGATGACGTCCGGCCCGCGCCCACGGGCCGCCAGCCGCTGCTCCGCCTGTTGCAGGGATTCCGCTGTCAGCACCTCGAATCCCCAGCGCTGCAGGATCTCGCGCATGCCCTCGAGGATGTCCGTCTCGTCATCGATCACCACCACCAGCCGCTGCGCCGCTCGCAGGCTCGGCTGCGCCACGCCGCTGCGCCGCTCCAGCACCGCCTCGGCGCGGCCCTGGGGCAGGCCGATGCAGAACGCCGAGCCCTTGCCCGGGGTGGAATAGACCTGCAAGGGGTAGTCCAGCAGGTTGCACAGGCGCTGCACGATGGCCAGGCCCAGGCCGAGGCCCTTGGTGCGGTCGCGCTCGGGATTGTCGAGCTGCTGGAATTCGTCGAAGATGTGATCGATCTCCGCCTCCGGGATGCCGCGCCCGGTGTCCCGCACCTGTACCTCCACCCAGCCCGCGCGGCGGCGGCAGCCCACGCTGACACGGCCTGTCTCCGTATAGCGAATGGCATTGCTGATCAGGTTGCGCAAGATGCGTTCCAGCAACACGGGATCGGACTGCACCACCACGCTGCAGGGCAGCAGGCGGAATGTCAGCCCCTTCTGCTCCGCCAGGGCGCGGAACTCCCCCTCCAGCTTTTCCAGCACGCGCGCCAGGGGAAAGTCCTCCACCTGCGCCTCCACCACGCCGGCATCGAGACGGGAGATATCCAGCAGGGCGTTGAACAGCTTGCCCAGGGCGTCCAGCGAGACATCCACCTGTGACAGCAGGCGGAGGCGGGTGGCCTCATCCTGGACACTCCGCAAGGCATCGACGAACAGGCCCAGGGCATGCAGCGGCTGACGCAGGTCGTGACTGGCGGCGGCCAGGAAACGCGACTTGGCGAGATTGGCCTGCTCGGCAATGGCCTTCTGCTCACGCAGTTCCGCGACCAGGGCCAGGTTCTCGAAACGCAAGCGCAGGGACTGCACCAGCGAACGGTGCACATTGCGTGCGAAGATCAGGTTCACCGCCAGGAACACCAGGGTCAGGATGGCGAGGATGTATCCCTGGCTGCCGATCCCGGCCAAGCTCCAGCTCAGGCCGATCAGGGCCGGCACCGCATAGGCGGCGTAGGCGGGCGGATAGGCCGACAGGGAGGGCATGGAGCCCGCCGCCATGCCGAGAATGATCATCACCAGGCTGATGAGGTAAAAGGGATTGTCCGGTTGCATGAAGAGAAAGGCGGCCGCGCCCCACAGACAGCCCGATAGCCCCGACGTCAGGGCAAAGATCCAGCCCCAGCGGCGCATTTCGTCGTCGTCGAGATCGAGCCGGTCGAAGCGCGCCGCCAGCTGCCAGCGCAGCAGGCTGAAGGCGTACTGTATGGCCACCCAGGACATCAACAGCCCTGTATCCACCGCCTCCCAAAAGAGGACGGCGATGCCCGTGGCAACGACGACCACGGCGATCAGCACGAAGGGCAACTGCGCCCGCAACAGGTAAATCTTGTCCCGGTGAATCTGCGCCTCGAAGCCGGCCGGCGCCGTGTCCGTGGTGTCGTTCAAAGCCTCTCTCCAGCTGCCTTTTCAAACCATCAGGTGCCGAGTCTACACAACCCCGCGCCAGCACCTAATTAGACTTCTGGCTAATACCCGCTCCGGATTTGCGCTGATAACCTCCCGGCGGTAAGTACATGACAACCGAGATAGAGGACATCCCCATGCACCTTCGACCCAAGCGAAACCTGCCTCCCGGCCTCTGGCTGGCGGCCATCATCTTGCTCACCCTTCTGCTCGGCGCCTGTGACAACGGCGCCGCCACGCCCGAGGAACAGCCCGCCGCGCCGGAGGGCCTGGAGGAGGAACCCCTTGCCACGGCGGCGAAGATCGACGGCTACATCCTGGAGGACAGCCGCCAGATCGACGATAACACCATGGAATACACCTACCGCGCCCGTCTGAGCAACGACGATTTTCCCGCCAGCCAGGTCACCGCGCGCATCGTCGAGGCCCCGGACGGCATCACCCTCATCGATGACACCCTGAACTTCGACACCGTCGCCGCCAACGGCCGCCAGGAAAGCCGCAACAGCTTCGTCCTGCGCCATGATCTCGGCCAGCCCTTCCGCGTCGAAGACCTGGTGTGGGCCATCGAGGCCGAGCGCGAGGCCAGCCTCAGTATCGAGGCCGGCCAGCTGGAACTGCGCCTGGGGCTCGGCGAGAGCCGCGACATCCATTACAGCCTGCTGGCCTACAGCCCCGCTGGCGTCACCCGCGAGCTGATCCTGCGCGAGAGCGTCGCCCCCGGCCTGCGCCTGGGCAACGACAACAGCGGCGCCATCCGCCTCGCCGCCGGCAGCAACAGCTATCGCCTCGGCCAGACGCTGACTGCCGTCGAAACCGGCCGCTTCGAACTCAACCTGCGCGCCAGCCTGCCTGGTGCCGGTCTTGAACGCCATGTGCGCATCAGTGTCATCGTCGAGGCCGACAGCGACGGCGATGGCGTGCCCGACGAACTCGACCTGTGCCCCGACAGCACCGCCGGCGACAGCGTCGACAACGCCGGCTGCGCGGCTACCGACGTGGTCGACAGCAGCGCCTTCCGCGACCTGCAAGTGGGTCAGATCACCTTCCGCGTGCGCGAGGACAATCTCGAAGAGCACTACATGAACGGCATGCTCACCAGCCTGAACGCCAGCGGCTCGCTGCTGCTGCTCACGCCGATGGGCGAGATGGTGATTCAGGAGGCCGAACTGGTGTTCGAATATGGCGCCGGCGGTCTGGGCGGCATCGAACGTCTGCGCGGCACCGCCCAGGTGCCCTTTCCCGACCTCGGCATCCTCGCCGGCGCCGAGATCGGCACCCCGGCGATGGCCGACGTGGGCCTGGACTACGGCAGCAACCTGGCCGACCTGGAGGCGCCGCTGGTGGACGACCGCCAGTACCTGTTCTTCCGCTTCAGCGCCGGCTTCGAGGCCAGCGTCGGCGCCATCGGTTTCGAGGCCCCTGGCGGCCAGTCCATCACCTTCGCCCTCGACCCGCAGGACCCCTTCTTCTTCCTCACCGGCAGCCTGGCCGGCCTGTCCGAGATCGCCGGCGTGGAAGACCTTGGCATCGCCATGTCCCTGCAGGGCCTGATCCCCTTCGTCCCCGATACCACCTGGGGCATCGGTGACGACATTGGCAACTTCGATGCCAATCTGTATCTGCAGGGCGTCATTCCCTTCGCCCGTCTGCCACTGAACCTGGATGGCTCACTGGTGGTCGACGTGGACGCCAACGACGACGGCAACACCCTCTTCAACAGCCTCGCGCCGGACGTGGAATACGGCGGCAACGGCACTCTCAACGTCGGCGTCGACTTCCTCAAGTTCTTCAGCTTCGGCTTCGAACTGGGCAGCGCCAGCCTCGGCATCAAGCTCGCCGAGGAGGGGCAGCAGGCCTACTTCAGTGGCCAGCTCGACCCCGACACCGACTTCCTGCCGCAGGAACTGGTGCCGATCCGGCCCAGCAACACGGTCAACATGGCTGGTCTGATCAGCGACGACATCGCCCGCTCCTTCCTGCGTGGCGAGGGGGAATACCGCCTCGATGCCTCGACCCTGAGCCGGTTCGTGGGCGCCGAACTCAACGACCTGACCGCCACCAGCGCCAGCTTCAGCGCCGACCGCAACGGCGTGCGCCTGACCGGCCTGACGCGCAGCAGTATCTACCCCGGCGTCGGCTTCGACGGCGATGCCCAGCTGGACGCCCATTTCACCGGCGTGCCCGGCGACTGGGGCATCGGCATCAGCGGCAACATGGACATCGCCGGCACCCCCATCAGCCAGGGGCAGCTTAACGTCAGCAGTGCCGGACTAAGCCTCAGCGGCGACTTCGTCACCCCGCTGACGCGTATCGGCATGAGCGGCCAGATCGACGCCCGCGGCATCGAGATGCGCGGCAACACCGGCATCACCATCCCCATCAGCGTGGTGGAGGCGGTCAGTGAGTGGGTGGTGGATGGCGCCATCTGCGGCTACGAGAAGGTGACGGATGCCGCCATCTGTGGCGCCGAAACCGTCACCAACGGCGCCATCTGCGGCTACAATACCGTCACCAGCGCGGCCATCTGCGGCACCCGATGGGTTACCGACATCGCCACCTGCGGCTGGAGCCTGATCACCGGCCAGGGAGGATGCAATGTCGCCAAGACCTGCCAGGTCGCCAAGTCCTGCTCCGTGCCCAAGAGCTGCGACATTCCGCGCGGCTGTTACACCAGCGTCGACCTCAACCTGCCCAAGGGCGAGTTCCGCGGCGACATCGCCCTGCTGCTGGGCAACCAGGGCATCGGCGGCGAAGTGAGTGGTGACTACTGCTTCAACGGCGACTGCACCACCCTCAGCGGCGGCCGGATCAAGGCCGGCAGCGACGGCCTGGAGGCCTGCATCACCATCCCCGGCGGCATCGGCGAGGTGTGCACGCCGTTCTGAGCGGCGCATCAGGCGTCAGCTCAAGGGAGAGGCCGGCAGAGATGCCGGCCTCTTTTTTGTCCCGGCTTTAGCTGTGCCGGACTCAGCCTACGATCAGCTTTGCCCCCACCAGCAGGGTGATCACCTCGAAGGCGCGCTTGATCCAGCGGTTGCCCTGGGTGATGGCCAGATGGGCGCCGGCATAGCCGCCCAGCGCCGAGCCCAGCAGCAGGGCCGGTAGCCAGGACCACTGCGGGTCGCCGAGGATGCTCAGGGTCACGGCGCCGCTGCCGTTCCAGAACAGGCCTACCAGCACCAGCGTGTGTGCCACCGCGCGTTGGTAGTCGAGGCCGAACCAGCCCACCAGCCAGAGGGTGACGAACAGGCCGGTGCCGGAGGTCAGGGAGCCGTTGAGTACACCGATCAGGAACAGCACCGCGCCGCCCAGCGCCAGGCGCCAAAGGCCGCGCGGCATGGCGCGCGCGTGCTGGCCGAGGCCTGGCTTGAACACCGAATACAGCCCCAGGCCGACGGTGAGCAGGCCGAGGGCGATCTCGGCCTGGCGGTCCGGCACGAAGAGGATGAAGCTGGCGCCGAGGATCACCCCCGGCAGGCCACACAGCAGGATGAACCCGGTCAGACGGCCGTCCAGGCTGCCCTCGCGCAGGTTGCGCACCGTGGCGCCGACACCGAGCGCCACGCTGGCGATCTTGTGCGTCGCCAGCGCCACGCCGAAGGGCAGGCCGAGGAAGATCAGGATGGGGAACTGCAGCAGCCCCGCGCCGCCGCCGGCGAAGGCGGAAAAGACGTTCGCCACCAGGGAGACGACGAACAAGAGGAGTTGGGTGGGCCAGTCCATGATTCTCCGTGTGCCGGGAACAGGGCGTTTGCTGGCTCGGGCCACGCCCGCGATGATTTTACCGGGCTGTTCCCGCGGTCATCGTGGCTGCGGCTTCAGCCGTGAATGAATGACGGCCTCGATCGCGCTCGAAGCCGCACCCGCATGCCGCGGACGCAGAAAAGGCCGGCGCTCAGTGTGCGTACTCGAAGGCCTCGCACAGCAGGTGCAGCATGAGGATGTGCGCCTCCTGGATGCGGGCGGTGGCGTTGACGCCGATGGTCAGCGCCGTGTCCACCCGTTGCGCCAGGCGGCCGCCGTCGCGGCCGAGCAGGCCGACCGTCTGGATGCCGTGGTCGCGGGCGTAGTCCACGGCGCGCAGCACGTTGGCGGAATTGCCGGAGGTGCTGATGCCGATGAGCAGGTCACCGGGGCGCGACAGGGCCTGCAACTGGCGCGAGAATACCTGTTCGAAGCCGTAGTCGTTGCCGATGGAGGTGAGCGCCGAGGCGTCGGTGGTGAGCGCCACCGCCGGGTAGCCGGGGCGGTCCATGGAGTAGCGGCCGGTGAGTTCGGCGGCGAAGTGCTGGGCGTCGGAGGCGGAGCCGCCGTTGCCGCAGACGAATACCGTGCCGCCCTGCTCGAAGGTGGCCTGAATCTGTTGCGCGACGGCGCGCAGCTCGTCGGCCAGGCCGGCGACGAAGTCGATGGCCTCGCGGTGCGCCGCGATGGCGGCGGGCACGTCGATGGACATCTCAGTCGTCCTTGAGCACGTATTCCGCGCCGCAGTAGGGGCATGTGGCCCTGCCGCCGGTCTGTTCGATGGGCAGGAATACGCGCGGGTGCGAGTTCCACAGGCTCATGCCGTCCAGGGGACAGTGCAGGGGCAGGTCCGCGCGGGTGATCTCGTAGCGGTGCTGGGCGTTGGGTTCGATGGTCTGGGCTTGTGCCATGGTTGTCTCTCTGCTGTTTGCCGCGTGTAGGGTGGGCACCACCCACCGTTACTTGGTTCGAATGCGCTGGTGGACGATGCCCACCCTGCGCCACTCTCTCTTTCTTGTGTGTGGGAACGGCTTCAGCCGCGACAGCCTTGCAGGGCGATGTTCGCGGCTGAAGCCGCTCCTACAGGTTCTTTCATTGATTGACCGCCGCCAGCCATTCCTGGTGCTGGCCGTGGCGACCATGCACCACGTCGAAGTACAGGGTCTGCAATTCTTTGGTGATGGGACCGCGGCCGCCGTTGCCGATGGGGCGGTTGTCCAGCTCGCGGATCGGCGTCACCTCGGCGGCGGTGCCGGTGAAGAAGGCCTCGTCGGCGACGTACACTTCGTCGCGGGTGATGCGTTTCTCCACCACCTTCAGGCCCAGTTCGGCGGCCAGGATCATGATGGTGTCGCGGGTGATGCCTTCCAGCGCCGAGGTCAGTTCGGGGGTGTAGAGCACGCCGTTGCGCACCACGAAGATGTTCTCGCCACTGCCCTCGGCGACGAAGCCGTCCACGTCCAGCAGCAGGGCCTCGTCGTAGCCGTCGGTCATGGCCTCCTGCAGGGCCATGATGGAGTTGATGTAGTTGCCGTTGGACTTGGCCTTGCACATGGTCACGTTGACGTGGTGCCGGGTGAAGGACGAGGTCTTGATGCGGATGCCCTTCTCCATGCCGTCGGCGCCCAGGTAGGAGCCCCATTCCCAGGCCGCCACGACCACGTGGGCCTTGAGGTTGTCGGCGCGCAGGCCCATGCCCTCGGAGCCGTAGAACACCATCGGTCGCAGGTAGGCGGTGTCGAGTCCGTTTTCGCGCACTACGGCCAGCTGGGCCTGGTTGAGGGTCGCCTTGTCGAAGGGCATGGGCATGTTGAGGATCTTGGCCGAGCGGAACAGGCGGTCGGTATGCTCCTGCAGGCGGAAGATGGCGGTGCCGTGGCTCTCGGTATGATAGGCGCGCACGCCCTCGAAGACGCCCATGCCGTAGTGCAGGGTGTGGGTGAGTACGTGCACCTTGGCCTCGCGCCAGGGGACCATTTTGCCATCCAGCCAGATGAGACCGTCGCGGTCGTCCATCGACATAAGTCTGTTACTCCTCTTTCTACCGTTTATTGCTTGATTCACCACAGGGACACGGAGAAAAGATTTTTGATTTCTTGCCAATCTTTTCTTTTCGCCGTGACCTCCTCTCCGTGACCTCCGTGTCTCTGTGGTGAATCACTGCAAACCATCAATCTTCGAGATACTTACGCCAGATGCGCCTCACCGCCTTGCGCGCGTCGCTGAAGCGCGCCGCCGCCACCTGCGCGGGCCGCTCCTGCAGCGCCTGCCGATGCGCCTCGGCGCGATAGGCGCGGTAGGCGTCGCTGAGTACGCGGCATTCCTCGATGGTAAAAAAACCATGCGCGGCGAGGCCGGCCAGGATGCGGATATTGTCCGTGAAGTCGGTCAGATCCGGGGCCTGGTGCGCCCAGCGCAGAACCCCGAATTGAACCATAAATTCGATATCGGCGATACCGCCACGCCCTTGTTTGAGGTCGAACCGCCCGGCGGGCTCCCGCCCCAGGTTTTCGCGCATGCGCTCGCGCATCTCTCGCACCTCCTTGCGCAGCAGCCGTGGGTCGCGCTCGCGGGTCAGTACCTCGCGGCGCACGCGGCGGAATTGCTGCGCAACGTCCTTGTCGCCGGCCACCACCCGGGCCCGCACCAGGGCCTGGTGTTCCCAGATCCAGGCCTTGTTTTTCTGGTAGTCCTCGAAGCCGGGCAGGCCCGCCACCAGCAGGCCGGAGGCGCCGCTGGGGCGCAGGCGCATGTCCACCTCGTACAGCGTGCCGGCGGGGGTCAGGGTGGTGAGGATGTGGATGATGCGCTGGCCGAGGCGGGCGTAGAACACCGCGTCCGCCACCACCTTCGGCCCCGTGGTCACGGCCTGGCTGACCGGCGTGGCATCGTTGCTGGCGTGCAGGAATACCATGTCGAGATCCGAGCCATAGCCCAGCTCGATGCCGCCCAGCTTGCCGTAGGCGACGATGGCGAAGCCCTTTTCTCCATCGGGGCCATCGCCGGCCGTGGAGGGTCTGCCGTAGCGCCGGGTGAGGTCAGCCCAGGCCAGCGCCAGCACCCGCTCGAGGATCACCTCGGCGATGTGGGTGAGGTGGTCGCTGACCACCATCAACGGTACGGCGTCCATCACGTCGGCGGCGGCCACGCGCAGCACCGCCGCCTGCTTGAACTGGCGCAGCACGTCCATGGCCTGTTCCAGATCGCCGTCGGCCACGGCGTCCAGCCGATGCCGCAGTTCGGCGGCCAGTTCGTCGCGGGTGGCTGGCGCGTACAGGCTGCGCGCGTCCAGCAGTTCGTCCAGCAGCAGGGGGTATTGCACCAGCCTGGCCGCGATCCATGGGCTGGCGGCGCACAGGCGCACCAGTTGCGAGAGGGCCACGGGGTGTTCCACCAGCAGGGCCAGATAGGCGCTGCGGCGGGCTACTGCCTCGACCAGTTTCAGCAGCCGCTGCAGGACCGCATCGGCCTCGTCGTGTGCGCCCGCCGCCGCCAGCAGCAAGGGCATCAGCCGGTCCAGCCGTTCGCGGCCGGCGCGATGCAGGGTGCGGTAGCGCGAGCTGTCGCGCAGGGCGTTGAGCTGGCGCAGCACGGTGTCGGGATCAT
>JALSHB010000116.1 GCA_026982475.1 Chromatiales bacterium | reverse complement strand
ACGGAGGCACAGAGAAAGGCTCTTCAGGTTCATGCCGGGAATGGAATGAAACGCAGAGGGCACAAAGGAAATCCTTTCAGAAAACCTTTGCGCCCTTTGCGTTGGATATCGTGGTCCGGCCTCCGGTGCCAACGCCCCCTGATTCACCACAGAGACACGGCGTTCACGGAGAAATGAAATGCCAGGTCGTCGGGGCAGGCCACATCGCCACCCGGGGCATGGCCTCCCACTGATGCATTCTCTGTGTTCTCTGTGCCTCTGTGGTGAATAGATACGATTTTTCAATACAAAGAACCTCATCCCACCACCAAGAATACCGGAGTTATTGACGCCTGAATCCGTAGGTTCAGGGCGGATGAAGCGTGCAACCGCTTGATGCATATCGCGTAATGAAAAATCGAGGGAATAACGGGAATTATTGCCGAGATTTTTCATATAGCGAGATGTATCAATGAGTTGTGCGATTCGCCGTCATGAACCTACGGATTCAGGTGACTTACAACGCAAAACGCGCAGAGCCGCAAAGAACGCGTATTTTTTCATGATTTTTTCTTCTTTGCGTCCTCTGCGTCTTTGCGTCCTTTGCGTTGAAGTCGCCTTTCTCCGTGCCTCCGTGTCTCTGTGGTAAAAAACGGTTCAACCCTCACCCTGCTTCACCCGCACCCACAGGGCCTCCCAGCGTTCAAGGTCCAGGTCGTCCAGCGACACACCCTCGGCGGCGGCCAGCGCCTCCATGGCGGCGAAGCGGCGCTCGAACTTGGCATTGGCACGGCGCAAAGCCGTTTCCGGGTCCACCCCGGCCTTGCGGGCCAGATTGCTGGCGACGAACAGCACGTCGCCCATCTCGTCTTCGACACGGTCCGCGTCGATGGTTCCCTGCGCCACTTCGTGACGCAGCTCTGCCAGTTCTTCCTGCATCTTGTCGAATACGGGCGGCAGGTCGGGCCAGTCGAAGCCGACGCGGGCGGCGCGCTTGGTGAGCTTGGCGGCGCGGCTCAGGGCCGGCAGGGCGTGGGCGACGCCAGCGAGGGTGCCATCGCCATGTTTGTCACGCCGCTCGCGGGCCTTGTGTTCCTCCCAGGCGGTGGTCTGCGCCTCGGCGTCCGCGACGTCGGCACCGGCACCCTCTAGCGCAAAAACGTGGGGGTGGCGGCGGATCAGCTTGTCGCAGATGGCCTGTACCACGTCGTCGAAGCCGAAGTCGCCCTGCTCCTCACAGATACGCGCGTAGAACACCACCTGAAACAGCAGGTCGCCCAGTTCGTCGCGCAGCTCGCCCATGTCGTTGCGGGCGATGGCGTCGGCGACCTCGTAGGCCTCTTCGAGGGTGTGCGGGACGATGCTTTCCAGGGTCTGCTCGCGGTCCCAGGGACAGCCGTCCTCGGGATCGCGCAATCTGGCCATCACCTGCAGCAGGGTGTCGATGTCGCTCACGGATTTACTCTTGTGACGATGGGAGGCGGGTCGCGGCGCGGCGACCAATGTCTCAGGGATGGGCGATATTACCCGAAGCGCGCGAACGGTTCGACCGCCACGGGCCGTGCTGTGGGAGAGAAACGGCGGGAGGCGCTATTGCGGAAAGCTTACCGAGCGGATCTGGCGATCACGGTCAGTGGCGCGGACGCCGGCTTGTCGTCAGTGGCGCGCAGGGAGGCCAGGTACCGGCTGGCGCGCGGGTCACCGTCCCGGCTGGCCATGCGCAACAATGCCATGCCGCGCACCTGGTTGCCCTGTTGCAGGGCCATGATGGCCTCGCTGTAGGAACAGGCCCCAGCCAGCACCGGCGTGCCGAGAGCAGACAGAAGAAGCAATGACGCAATTACCAGAAACGGACGCAGACTGAACATGGCATTTTCTCCATCAGGCATTCGCCGTCATGAACCTACGGACTCAGGTTCAAGTAAGGCAGTTGATGCCGTCGATGTCAAACGGAACGCGGATGTTATGGCGGGCTGCTAGAATGCGGCAATTGATGATGGAAAAAGTTGATCGAGAAAAATCAAGGATATATATCATGACACAACTGGTTCTGGCCTCCACCTCGCCGTTTCGCAAGGCCCTGCTGGAACGGCTCGGTCTGCCGTTTTCAACCGCCCGCCCGGAGACCGACGAGACGCGGCGGCCCGGCGAATCGGCTCGGGCGCTGGTGGCGCGGTTGGCGGAAGACAAGGCGCGCGCCGTGGCCGGGCGGTTTCCCGAGGCGCTGATCATTGGCTCCGATCAGGTGGCCGTGCTGGGTGACGACATTCTGGGCAAGCCGGGAACGCACGAGAAGGCGCGGACGCAGCTCGGCGCCGCCAGCGGCCAGGAGGTGCTGTTTCTGACCGGGCTGTGTCTGCTGAATGCGCTGAGCGGACGTGCGCAGGTGGAAGTGGTGCCGTTCACGGTGAAATTCCGCGCCTTGACGAGCCGCCAGATCGACAACTATCTACGCCGGGAACAGCCCTACAATTGCGCGGGCAGTTTCAAGTCAGAGGGGCTGGGCATCGCCCTGTTCGAGGCCATGCGGGGCGAGGACCCCAATGCCCTCATTGGCCTGCCGCTGATCCACCTGGTTACCATGCTGAACAAGGCGGGGGTGGATGTGCTCGGCGATCAGTGACGGCGGCGCTCGACCAGTTCGTGCACCAGCGGCGTACAGATCACGTCCATGGCCTGGGACATCTGGCTGCCGGGAATGAACATGGTATTGGGACGCGACATGCGTGCCTCCGGGATCAGGCGCATCAGGCGCGGGAAGTCATAGCGCTTCGGATCACGGAAACGGATGACGACGATGCATTCACTGGAAGTGGGAACCTCACGGGCAATGAAGGGGTTGGAGGTATCGACCACCGGCACGCGCTGAAAATTGATGTCGGTGACCGAGAACTG
>JALSHB010000115.1 GCA_026982475.1 Chromatiales bacterium | reverse complement strand
GCATCCGTGTCCCTGTTTCGCACAGTGAGGGGTATCTGGCAAGGATCTGTTGTTCCATCGGCAGCCAGGCGGGTAAGTTTAAACCTGAACCTGAATCCGTGAGTTCATGACGGCGAATCGCACAACGGCTTGATCCGTCTCGCTATATGAAAAATCTCGGCAATAGTCCCCGCTATTCCCTCGATTTTTCATTACGCGATACGAATCAAGCCGTTGTGCGATTCGCCGTCATGAACTCACGGATTCAGGTTGAACCGACGGATTCAGGTTGCAAGATGAGAGGGATTCATCGGCGTCGCCCGGATCGGGACCGCGACCAGCGCAATTCATGGGGACGCCATCCTGGTCGGCTTCGATTCAGAAGGCCACGTTTTCGCAGTGCCATGACGGCCAGGGGCCCTGCCTTTGGGGATAGCTTTCTCTCCCCCCTTCATGCCGCCGGCGGTTGACGCCGCGTCCGCGGAGCCCCTTGCCCAAGGTGGTATCATAGGCAAATGAGTCAGGAATTCAGTCGAGATGCGGTGCTGCCGTCGGCGGCGGCAGGGGCGGATGCCCCCAGGGTGCGCTTCGTTGAAATCAGCCCGGAGCGCGCCGGTCAGCGCATCGACAATTTTCTCGTCACCACCCTCAAGGGGGTGCCGAAGAGCCGTGTCTACCGCATGCTGCGCAAGGGTGAGGTGCGCGTCAACAAGGGCCGGGTGAAGGCCACCTACCGGCTGGTGGCGGGGGACTCGGTGCGCATCCCGCCGGTGCGGGTGGCGGAAGAGGGCGACAAATTGCCGCCCGGCGAACGCCTGCTGCAGCGCATCGAATCCGCCATCCTGCGGGAGGAAAAGGGCTTTCTGATCATCAACAAGCCCTCGGGCATCGCCGTGCACGGCGGCAGCGGCATCAGCCATGGGGTCATCGAGGCCCTGCGCGCCTCGCGCCCGGAGGCGCCGTATCTGGAGCTGGTGCATCGCCTCGACCGCGACACCTCCGGCTGCCTGATCATCGCCAAGCGCCGCAGCGTGCTGCGCGAGCTGCATCGGTTGCTGCGCGAGGACGGCATGGACAAGCGCTATCTGGCGCTGGTGAAGGGCGCGTGGCGCGGTGGCGAACGGCGGGTGACGGCGGCGCTGCGCAAGAACACCCTGAAATCCGGCGAGCGGGTGGTGGTGGTCGATGCGGTCGAGGGCAAGCAGGCCCTGAGCCTGTTCCGGCCCGTGACCCGCTACCGCGATGCGACCCTGGTGGAGGTGACGCTGAAGACCGGACGCACCCACCAGATCCGCGTGCACGCGGCGAGCATCGGCCAGCCCATCGCCGGCGACGACAAGTATGGCGATGACGCCTTCAGCGCCAGCCTGCGCCGGCAGGGGCTGAAGCGCCTGTTCCTGCACGCCCATTCGCTGGCCTTCCGCCTGCCGGGCATCGACGATGAAATCCGCGTCAGCGCGCCGTTGGATGGCGAACTGACGGCGGTATTGAACAAACTGGAGAAGATCGAGAAGTGAACAAACCCTTTGAATTACTGGTGTTCGACTGGGACGGCACGGTGATGGATTCCGAGGCGCACATCGTCGCCAGCATGCAGCGCGCCATCGACGACGTGGCGCTGCCGGAGCTGCCCCACGCGGCGCTGAAAGACGTCATCGGCCTGGGCCTGGCCGAGGCCATCGAACGCTTGTTTCCCGGCATCGAGACCGGCCCGCGGCAGCAGCTCGCCGACCGCTACCGCTACCATTTTCTCGCCGACGACCCCTGCGAGCCCTTCGAAGGCGCAGAGGAGGTCTTGCGCGAGCTCAACCGGCAGGGCTACCTGATGGCCGTGGCCACCGGCAAGGGCCGGCGGGGCCTCGACCGGCTGCTGGATACCACCGGCTTCCGTCCCCTGTTCCACATCACCCGCTGCGCCGACGAGACGCGCTCCAAGCCGCACCCGCAGATGCTGCAGGAGATCATGGCGGTGCTGGATGTCGAGCCGTCGCGCACCCTGATGATCGGCGACACCGAATACGATCTGCAGATGGCGCGCAACGCCGGCGCCGCGCCGCTGGCGGTCAGCTACGGGGTGCACGACGTGGCGCGTCTGCACCGGCACAGTCCCCGCGGTTGTCTCGACGCCATTGGGGAACTGCCCGCCTGGCTGGCGGCCATTGAACCGGGAAGCTGACAGGCGGTCTCAGGCTGTCTACGCTTGGCCGACAGGTTTTCTCATTTCTTCGTTATCCAGATTCTCAACAAGGTAGCCCATGAACGAACAGCCTTCCTCCAAAGCGCCGTCCGGCAGCGCCGATTCATCCGCCGGGACGCAGAAACCGGTCGACGCCTGGACCGATGGTCCGGAAGTCACCAGCGAGGCCGGCAGCAAAAAATCCAGCAAGGCCGGCCCCGGCGACCGGGACTGGGAGCGGGATGTCGTCAACCGCCTGGCCTTTGCCGCCCTCAATGAACAGCGCCGGGCGCGCCGCTGGAACATCTTTTTCAAGTCCCTGTTCTTCATCTACCTGTTCGTGCTGCTTTTCTACGTGCCGATGGAGTGGGGCGACACCACCATCACCACCGGCAAGCACACCGCGCTGGTGGAACTCGACGGCGTGATCGCCGCCAACACCCCTGCCAATGCCGACAACCTGGTCAGCAGCCTGCGCCGCGCCTTCAAGGACGAGGACACCGCCGGCATCATCCTGCGCATCAACAGCCCCGGCGGCAGCCCGGTGCAGGCCGGCTATGTGTATGACGAAATCAAGCGCCTGCGGGGCAAGTACCCGAACATCAAGCTGTATGCGGTGGTCACCGACATCTGCGCCTCGGGCGGCTACTACATCGCCGCTGCCGCCGACGAGATCTATGCCGACAAGGCCAGCATCGTCGGCTCCATCGGCGTGCTCATGG
>JALSHB010000114.1 GCA_026982475.1 Chromatiales bacterium | reverse complement strand
GTGCCTGCCGCCCACTTAGTCTTTGAGCAGGCAATCCTTGGCCAGGTTGATCTTTGCCGCCAGGTAGTCCGAGCCGCCGCGGTCCGGGTGCAGCTTGTGCATCAGGCGGCGATGGGCCTGGATGATCTCTTCCTCCGTGGCGCCCGCTGCCACGCCGAGGATGGCGCGGGCCTCCTCGTCGCTCATGGGGCCGCCGGTGCTGCTGGGGCGTTGCTGTCGCGCATCGGCCTGTTCGCGCCAGTCGCCGTGGTGGCGGTCGAGATAGGCCTCCAGCAGGGCGGCGGAATCGTCGTCGGCGGTGTGGCACTGGCCCAGCAGGTCCAGCAGCGCCTCGCGCGGCATCTGGCTGAGGAAGCGTCCCTCGTAGGGGCCTTCCAGCACCTCGCCGTCCATGTCGCCGCTGTCGTGGTCCAGGCTCATGCGCAGGAAGCGCGTCTCCACCGTGGAGCGCTGGCCGCCGGTGGGTGCTTGCCCGGCCTGATGGCGGGCGTACAGTCCGCGCAGGAAGGGCAGATAGCGCAACAGCACCCAGCCGCGTCGCAGCAGCGGCAGCAGGGCAAAGGCCGCGGCGGCGATCCAGTTGAGGCGGCCGGTGGCGGCGAGGAAGGCGATGGCCAGCACCAGCACGGCGAGGCCGATGCGCTTGAGGGTGCGCACCACGTCGTGGGGCGGGGTGCGCACGAACCAGCGGATCGCCAGCCAGACGCCGAACAACAGGATCAGGAGCAGCAGCAGGCGGGGCATGTCAGCGTCGGGTGAGCTTCAGCAGGGTGCGGCCGTGGCGGCGGTGAAAGTCCGCCAGCGCGGCATGGCCGCCGACGGCGAACACCGCCACCGCGGCGAGCAGGTCGCGCAGCTGTTGCGCGCTGTTGGCGTCGAAGGGGGAATAGGCGCCGCCGCTGAGTTCGGCCATGTGGCGGAAGGCGCGCGCGGCATTGGCGTCGTGGCCCTCGTGAAACAGGAACAGCGGTACCCCCAGCAGGCCCAGCTGCCCGGCCAGCTGGCCGAGGTTGTCGATATTCTCTTCCACGCAGTCGCCGATGAAGACCACGGCGTTGACCTTCTGCCGGCGGGTCTCGCGCAGGGCGTGCTGCAACAGCTTGCCGATCTGCGTGTGTCCGGCCAGGCAGTGCACGGCGGTCATCTCGCGCAGCAGCTGCCGGCTGTCGGTGAGCCAGGGGCTGGGGTGGAATTCGCCGAAGCCGCGGTAATAGCATAACTGGATGTCGAGACTGCCGAGGGCGGCGGTGGACTGAAACATCTGCGCCTGCAAGTGACTGGCCCGATCCCAGCTGGCCTCGCGGCTGGCGGTGGCGTCGAGGGCGAAGATCAGCCGCCCGCGCTTGCCGCCCGTGGTGTCCTTGCGCGCCAGGGGGGTGCTGGCGGCCTTTTGCAGGAAGGCGGCAACGGCGGGTTTTCCGGGCAGCTTTTTATCCTTGGACATGTCTGCCTCCCCTCCTGCGCCGGGGCTCACCCGCGCCGCCGCTCATGACTCCCCTCCCCGTGTGACGCCCTGGGTGAAGCGCTGGATGAAGGCCGTGACCGCCTCGCGCACGGCCTGCGGCTGCTGGCTGCCGCGAATGTCGGCCAGCAGCAGGTTGCGCAGTACGGGCAGGAACAGCAGGTCGGCGAGGATGCTGTCGAAGGCGCGCTGGCCGCTCTCCGCCAGGCGCTGCAAAAAGCGCGCGCGCAGGGCGTCGTCGTACAGGGCCTCCCAGGCGCGCCCGGCGATGGCGGCGAGGACCTCCGGGTGGCTGCCCGATGCGCTGTCCAGCGCCGCACCGCAGGCGGCGATGACCTTCTCGCGCGGCCTGCCGTTGGACAGGCCGCGCAGGGCGGCGGCGATCAGCACCGGGTCGGGCGTGTCCGCGCCCAGCGCCGTTTGCAGGCGTTGGGCGATGCTGTCGACCAGTTCGTCGCCCAGGGTCTCGTTTTCCAGGCAGCCGCAGAGCACGTTGAAGGGCTCGGTAGGCAACTGCGGGATGGCGTTGGCGAGCAGCCCGGCGTGCTCCTCGTGGCGCACGGCCAGATCGGCGATGCCCTGCAGGCCAACGAACTGCCACTGCTCGAAGCCCTGCCCGCCGCGGAAGTATTCCTGTGCGTGGGCGTGGTGCGGTGAGGGCGCGCGCCCCTGGGCGTGGGCGATGCGCGCGTGCAGGCTGGCCATCTGCGCCTCGTTGGGCTTGAAGCCGAAGGGGTTGTCGCCGAGGTTCTCTGTGGCGCTGTCGGGCTGGCCGGCGCTGTCGAGGATGCGGCGCAGGAACTCGTCGCGCGCCGCCTGCACCAGCAGGCCCTGCTCGTCGAGGGGGAAGCGCAGAAACCACAGGTGCGGCTCGCCGCTCTGCGCGTCGTTGAACAGGATGCCCAGCCAGGCGGCCTGCTGAAAGGGCTGCGGCCAGGGCTCGGCGGCGTTTTCGAAGGCCATGAAGCGCTCGCGGGGGATTTCAATGATACGGCGGCCGAGGCTGAAAAAGTGCGGCTGGGCGTCGATCTGGTCGAGGAAGTCGGTCAGGGTGAGGGTGGTGGTCACGGTGTCTGGGCCTAGCAAGGGTCGGTTTGGGTCGGGTCGGCAATTTTAGCAGTTCGTCGGGAGGCAACCTATTTAGTGCTTAGTGTTTAGTTCTTGGTGTTTAGTTCTTGGTGTTCAGCGTTCGTCCATGGTCCGCGTGGGGCCATCGAGGCAATAGTACACGCGGGGTGTCAGTAGCGGGTAAACTTGCGCCCCATGCTGAGTTTCCAGAATGTCTCCCTGCGGCGCGGTGCGCGTCTGCTCCTCGAAGGTGTCGATCTCACCATCCAGCGCGGTGAGCGCTGGGGTATCGTCGGCCGCAATGGCAGCGGCAAGTCCAGCCTGCTGGCGCTGGTGCTGGGGCTGCGCGATCCGCACGGCCT
>JALSHB010000113.1 GCA_026982475.1 Chromatiales bacterium | reverse complement strand
TTCTGAAAGGATTTCCTTTGCGCCCTCTGCGCCTTTGCGGCCTCTGCGTTTCATTCCATTCCCGGCATGAACCTGAAGAGCCTTTCTCTGTGCCTCCGTGTCTCTGTGGTGAGCTGAATAGTTACATCTTTTTTTTGTCGCTGCATCATTCCGCCCATCAAACCGACCGCGCGGCCAGCACCCCGGCCCAGGCGGCACCCACGCACAGCACCACGCTCAGGCCCATGTTCAACAGGGCCTTCATGGTTTCACCCTCTTCGATGAGATTCAATGTCTCCATGGAGAAGGTCGAGAAGGTGGTGAAGGCGCCGAGCAGGCCGATCAGCAGCGCCGCGCGCCAGTTCGGGCCAAGGCTGAGCTTGTCGATCAGCAGCACGAACAGGAAGCCCATCAGCAGCGAGCCGAGCACGTTGACGGCCAGGGTGCCGTAGGGGAAACCGCGCCCGAGCAGGGCGTACACGCCGCTGGACATCCAGAAACGCAACACCGCGCCCAGCGCGCCACCGGCGGCGATGGCCAGCATCTGCATCAGTGGCGGATTCCGCGTTGGCAATCGATCATTTCTTTTCCCGGTACGCCCGATCTAGCGACCGCAGGTGCGCCAGCCGCTCGCCGATGCGGATCTCCAGACCGCGCCCGACGGGGCGATAGTATACCCGCTCGCCCAGCGCCTCCGGGAAGTAATTCTCCCCCGCTGCATAGCCCTCGGGCTCGTCGTGGGCGTAACGGTACTCGCGCCCATAGTCCAGTTCCTTCATCAGTTTGGTCGGCGCGTTGCGCAGGTGCAGGGGCACCTCCAGCGAGCCGGACGCCTTGGCCTCCGCCAGCGCCGCCTTCCAGCCCGTGTACACGGCATTGCTCTTCGGCGCGCAGGCCAGGTAGACGATGGCCTGGGCGATGGCCAGCTCGCCCTCGGGGCTGCCGAGGCGTTCCTGCACGTCCCAGGCGTTGAGGGCCAGTTGCAGGCCGCGCGGGTCGGCGTTGCCGATGTCCTCCGAGGCCATGCGCACCACGCGGCGGGCGACGTAGAGGGGATCGACGCCACCGTCGATCATGCGCGCCATCCAGTACAGGGCGGCGTCCGGGCTGGAGCCGCGCACCGCCTTGTGCATGGCGGAGATCTGGTCGTAGAAGGCCTCGCCACCCTTGTCGAAACGGCGCAGGCCGCCGACCAGCACCTCGTCGAGCAGGGCTTCGGTGATGCGTTCGCGGCCATCCTCGCCGGGCTCGGCCAGGTCGGCGGCGATCTCCAGCAGGTTGAGGGCGCGGCGCGCATCGCCGTCGGCGGCCTGCGCCAGCCGCTCGCGCAGGGAGTCGGAAAAATCCAGCGCCCGTGCGCCGAGACCACGTTCGGCATCCGTCAGGGCGGCGTCGATGACGGCGCGAATCGCCTCGCGGCTCAGCGCCTTGAGCACGTACACGCGGGCCCGCGACAGCAGCGCGTTGTTGAGCTCGAAGGAGGGATTCTCGGTGGTGGCGCCGATGAAGGTGACGGTGCCGTCCTCGACGAAGGGCAGGAAGGCGTCCTGCTGGGACTTGTTGAAGCGGTGCACCTCGTCGACGAACAGCACCGTGGCGCGACCCTGCTCGCGGCGCAGGCGCTGGGCCGTGTCGATGGCGGCGCGGATGTCCTTGACCCCCGACAGCACCGCGGAGAGACTGAGGAACTCGGCCTCGGCGCGGCCCGCGATCATGCGCGCCAGGGTGGTCTTGCCGGTGCCCGGCGGGCCCCAGAAGATCATCGAATGCAGGCGGTCGGCCTCGATGGCCAGCCGCAGGGGCTTGCCCTCGCCGAGCAGGTGGGGCTGGCCGAAATACTCGTCCGGCGAACGCGGACGCATGCGATCGGCCAGCGGCCGGCCGGTCAGCGGCCCTGGCGCATTCGCTGACCGGGCGACCCCGCCGCCGAACAGATCCGCCGTGTCACTCATGGCCGCGCGTCGTCACCCGCCGTCGGATCACCGATCACATCCACCCCCGGCGGCGGCACGAAGCGGAAGGCGGCGGGCGTGATGCTGGGGTCGCGCACCACGTCGGAGAACTGCATGCGCGTCACCTGGCCGAAGCCGTCCACCAGTTCCATGCGGCGCAGGTCGCGGTCATCGAAGCCCAGCCGCACCGCCTCGAAGCCGGTATCTTCCTGCTTCGGCGTCAGCTGCACCCAGGCCAGGCCGTCGCCACGGTCGCCCAATTCCTCCACGGTGAAGCGATCCTCGATGACGCCGCTGCCGCTGAGCAGCATCGCCGGCGTATCACCCAGGGCCGCATCCAGCGGCTTCACCACCACCTGCTCCAGCTCCTCGTCATACAGCCACAGGCGCTGGCCATCGGCGACGATCTGCTGCCGGTAGGGCTCCTGGTAGTCCCAGCGGAAACGGTTCGGCCGCAGCAGCATCAAGGTACCGCGCGAGACCTCCGGCTGATCGAAGGCCGGTGCCTGCACCGTCTGCACGAAGCTTGCGCGCAGCCCCTCCTGGCTGGCGGAAAAGGCGTGCAGACGGTCGATCGCCACGCCGGCGTGGGCCGGCAGCGCCCACACGCCCAGCAACACAAGCACCATCCGCCATCCATCAAAACCCTTCCGCTTCAAGACCTTCTCCCGATCAGACATTTTTTCACCAACACGCTCATCAGCGGAATCATACCTTTTCGCCATTGGCGCCGCACAAGCCAAGCCCCACAACACCCCACGGAGGACTGACGCCACCGAGATTAGCACGCAACGGGCAGGCTGCCGCAGGCCGATGGCATTCATCGATGGAGCGGCCCCGCGGACTCACCGCCAGCGCCAGGCTGATATACTCCTGAATCCGCAGCCTCAGGATACTGCCAGCGATCAGCCTGGCGCGCCCGTCTGGCACCGGGCATTTTTTGAACAACGTGAGATAATCGGAGACACCATGACCAAAGCAACCGCGCGACACATCCTCGTATCCAGCGAAGAACAATGCCAGCAATTGAAAGGTGAAATCGAAGCCGGCGCCGACTTTGCCGAAATGGCCAGGCAGCATTCCAGCTGCCCTTCGGGCGCGCAGGGCGGCGACCTCGGCGCCTTTGGCCCGGGGCAGATGGTACCCGAATTTGATCGCGTGGTTTTCAGTGCCGAGGTCAACACGGTGCAAGGCCCGGTCAAGACCCAGTTCGGCTATCATTTGCTGGAAGTAACCAGCCGCACGGATTGACCATCGGCCCGGCAGCCGGATTACCTTTCCCCAAGGCATCTGTTCACCACAACAGGGGCACGGAGAACACCGAGAAGGGATCAAGGGAATGAATGCCGTGAGGCGATGCGGCCTGCCCCGAAGATGGCATGGATTCATGTGTGCGCAGCTAGCGACTCGGGATGATGAATCGGCCACCAGAGTCAGCGCCTTTGCGGCCTCGGCGTTTGACGCCATTCCCGGCGACAGCCCGGGATGTCATTGCGCCGTGAACGCCGTCTCTCTGTGGTGATCTGAGGAGTTACTCACCAAGCCCCCATTCCCTGACCACGTCGTATTTCACCCCCTGCGGGAGCGTCGTGGATCGCACCAGCACAAAACGATCCACCGACCAGCGCAAGGGCGGACACCTGGCATCGCCCGGTGGCCGCGCCAGCTTGCGCATGAGGGTGAGATGGGCGCGGTAGGGGCGCGCATCCAGGCTCAGGCCACAGCCTTCGGCGCCGCCATGCAGGGCCGCGGCCAGGCCTTTCAGCGCCTCGGGCATTTCCGACGGGGCGATCCACAGCACCCGCGGTCGGGGCCAGTAGCCGGTTCGGTTCAGCTGCAGCTCAAAGGCGGGGCATCGAATAGCGTCGGCCATGGCCTCGACACAGGCCCGCTGGCGGGTATCGGTGCGACCGAGGAAGGCCAGGGTCAGATGGAGATTTTCGGCCGGCACCGGGCGGCCGTTGCCGTCGTTGGCCAGCCGCTCACGGCACTGCGCCAGTCGCCGGCGCAAGGCATCATCCGGCCACAGGGCAAAGAACAGACGCTCGGCCGCCGCGGCCTGTTCACGCTCAGACGCCGGCATCGGATCGGGCAAGCAGTTCCAGCACGCCCCGCAAGGCCTGCTCGACGGTCTGCGCGCGCACCGCGGCCCGGTCGCCGGCGAAGTGCTCTGTGCGCACCACCGGCGGCTCACCGTCAATCGCCCAGGCCAGGCACACGGTGCCGACGGGCTTGTCGGCGCTGCCGCCGCCGGGGCCGGCGATGCCGCTTACGGCCAGCGTCACCCGTGCCAGGCTGCGTGCCAGCGC
>JALSHB010000112.1 GCA_026982475.1 Chromatiales bacterium | reverse complement strand
TGCGCGGTCTCGCCAGGGCTGTACTCCGCCACGCCGGCGGAAAAGGTCGGCAGCGACACGCCCTCCTCGCGCAGCTGGGCGGAGAGGTCCGTGAGGCGCCGGCGCACCTTTTCCAGCGCGCGCAACACGCCCGTCTGATCGGTATTGGGCAGCAGCACGGCAAACTCCTCGCCACCGTATCGCGCCACCAGG
Organism: Chromatiales bacterium; assembly: GCA_026982475.1. GTDB lineage: Bacteria > Pseudomonadota > Gammaproteobacteria > SZUA-152 > SZUA-152 > DRQN01. The sequence continues at coordinate 62,979 of JALSHB010000112.1, read as the reverse complement.
TCGTGGTGACGGAAGATGGACAGCACGCCCCTGGCGTAATGGCGCAGCACCGCATCACCCGCCGCATGACCACGCAGATCATTGATATTCTTAAAGAAATCCAGATCCATGATCACCAGCGACAGCGGCGCGCCGTGGCGCTGCACACGACTGACCTCGTCTTCGAGACGGCGCATGAAGGCGCGCCGGTTGGGCAGCCCGGTGAGTTCATCGGTGAGGCTCAGCAGGCGCACACGATCCAGCTCATCGCTGAGCTGCTGGTTGTCGTCCTCGATGAGACCGAGGTATTCCTGGGCGCGGGAGAATTTCTTCGCCAGCGCCTCGTGCCCGCCACGAATCTGCTCCAGGGCCTGAATGATCTCCAGGCGGCGCTTTTCCAGCTCATCGACGTCACCGACCTTGCGCATCACGCTCAGGGCGCTGTCGAGCAGCTCGCCGAAGGCATCGTATTCCGCCACCGCCTCGTCCATCTGCGCGACAAAGTCGCTCTGCAGACGCAGCATGGCCTCGCGCTTTTCATCCAGATGGGCGCGGTAGGCGGCATTGACGCGCAGCTCCGCCTGTGGCTGCTCGGGCTCGGCCCTCGTCGACGGCGGGGGGGTTGCCACCGGGGCCTTCTCCAGCACGCCGAAACGCGACAGTAGCGGCGTCAGGGCCGGCGCCAGATCGCTGCCGCGCAGCGGTGAGGTGCTGAGTATTTCGTCCGACACCGCCTCGATGCAACGATTCAGCGCACCCAGCTCGGACACCGATAGTGGCGGCATGAGGCGCATCTGCAACAGACGCAGGTGGGTGTGGAGGGGGTTTTCCGCGGGAATCTGCGACAGACAGGCCTCCAGCAGCATGCTCAGGAAGCTGGCATAGGCCTCTTCGGTCTTGTGATGGTCGGCCACCATTTCACCGAGCATCTGCTCGATATGGCCATGAATGATGTGTCCGGATGTGGTGGCGCGCAGGTCACCGAGCAAGGTGAGTACCTTGTCCAGCACTGCTGAAGAACGCGAGTGCAATCCCTGGCCTTTTGCTACCACTAGCCCCTCCACGACGAGCTACATTACGCACCGACAACAGACCGGCGCAACATCACACGGGCGTGGGGTCGCGCAGCGAATCCACTTGCAAGCTACACCGGCGCCACAGGACGAGCCCGCAGAAACGTCGGGGCGTTACCCGAACAAGGGAGCCCGCCGACTGTTTCTGCAACAGTGTGGAACAACCCGTGGGCCAATCTTACACCAACAGTTTCACCACAACAAACAGAAGTTTATTATATAAGCGATCAATAATGCTTTGCCATGGGCGACAAAAAGCAAGGGATTTCAGCAAGCTACAACACCCCCGTGAGCAGGGGCGGCCGCCCTGGCTTGAACCACCCCGGTCGGACACCACCATGTCCTCATGCCGCCAAGCGGAGGAAAGGGGGGGTGGACAGCCCCTCGACATCCATGGCGGCGGCCTGCCCCACCCCCGCAAACGGTGCGCCCGAACCCGCATTGGCAGGCGCCCCCACGCGGCGCGAACCAGGCAGCTGCCTGTCGTTACCGCTTGTCATTTCCGCCCTTGACGAAAGCACCCTTGACGAAAGCACCGCGCCTGCTAGTGTTTAGCCCCCTAACCGACTCAAGTAAGGCACCCACACGCCCATGCGCCTGTTACTGGTAGAAGATGACAAACTGCTCGGCGACGGCATCCAGGCCGGGCTGAGCCAGGCCGGTTACGCCGTGGACTGGATGGAAACTGGCAAGGCCGCCGAATCGGCCCTGCGCACCGAGGAATATGAACTGATGATTCTCGACCTGGGCCTGCCCGACCGCTCCGGACTGGAGATCCTCAAGCGCCTGCGCAACCGGCAATTTTCCGCCCAGGACAGCGAGCTGCCGGTACTGATTCTCACCGCGCGGGACACCGTCTCCGACCGCATCACCGGCCTGGATGCCGGCGCCGACGACTACATGATCAAGCCCTTCGACCTGGACGAGCTGAACGCCCGCATCCGCGCCCTGACGCGCCGCCATCACGGCCGGGCAAACCCGCTCATCAGGCACAACAACCTGACCCTGGACCCCGCCGCGCACACCGTCACCCTCGACGAACAAGCGGTCAAACTCTCACGACGCGAATTCGCCATCCTGCAACTCCTGCTGGAAAGCCGCGGCCGGGTGCTGTCCCGCCGCCAGCTGGAGGAGGGCCTGTATGCCTGGGGCGAGGAGATCGAAAGCAATGCCGTGGAGGTCTATATCCATCACCTGCGCAAGAAACTCGGCAGCGGGCTGATCCGCACCCTGCGAGGCGTCGGCTACATCATCGACAAGGCCTCGTGACCCGCACCGCCCGCGCCAATCCCCTGTCCATTCGGCGCCGCCTGCTGATCACCCTGCTATCGGTGGTGGCCTTCAGCTGGCTGGTCACCGCGCTGGCGGTCTACCTCGATTCCCGCCATGAGATCGAGGAGCTGTTTGACGCCCATCTGGCCCAGTCCGCGCGCGTCCTGCTGGCCATGAGCGAACATGAGCTGGCCGAACAGCAGATCTACCAAAGCATGCTCGGCGGCGACGGCTTTACCCAGTCGGTGGAGATTCCCTATGTCGATGCCAGGAAGCCCGGCCACGAATACGAAGACAAGCTCGCCTTCCAGGTCTGGACCAGCGACGATCATCTCGCCCTGCACTCCGCCAACGCCCCTTCCCACCAGCCCCTGTCCAGCCAGGCGATCGGTTTCAGCAATCAGCGCATCAACGACAATGTCTGGCGCGTGTTTTCGCTCACGGGCGAACCCAGCGGTATACGCATACTGGTGGCGCAGAGCCTCGAAATCCGCGACGAACTGATCGGCGCCATCAGCAACCGCCTGCTGACGCCGGTACTGCTCAGTCTGCCGGCCCTGGCCCTGCTCATCTGGTACGGCATCACACACGCCATGCGCCCATTGCTGCGGCTGGCGGAAAACGTCCGCAACCTCGAGCCCGGCCAGCTCAAACCCCTGCCGCTGGAAGACATCCCCGACGAGAGCCGCCCCCTGGTCGAGTCCCTGAACCAGCTGTTCGGCCAGCTACAGCACGCCTTCGACAACGAACGCCGCTTCACCGCGGACGCCGCCCACGAGCTACGCACTCCGCTGGCGGCGTTGAAGGTCCAGGCACAGGTCGCCCTCGGCGCCAGTGACGACGAGGCCCGCCAGCATGCCCTGCGACACATCATTCAAGGCGTCGACCGCGCCACCCACCTGGTGGAACAGCTGCTCACCCTGGCGCGGCTCGACCCGGAAAACGCCCTGCAGGACACCAGCCCCCTCAAACTCGCCGACGTCTGCCAGGAGAGCCTCGCCGAGCAGGCCGACATGGCCCGGAAAAAACACATCGAACTGGCCCTGGAGAGCGAAGGCGACGCGCAGATCACCGGCAATCGGGACGCCATCCACATCATGCTGCGCAACCTGATCGACAACGCCATTCGCTACACGCCCGAAAAGGGCAGCGTCTGCATCAAGATCGACTGTGACGAAAAAGACACCCGCCTGACCGTCAGTGACAGCGGCCCCGGCATCCCTGCCGACGAGCATGCCAGGGTCATGGAGCGCTTCTACCGCAGCAGTACCGCCCAGGCGCCGGGCAGCGGCCTGGGCATGTCCATCGTGCAACGCATCGTCGAAGGCCATGGCGCCACGCTGACACTGGGCAAATCGGCGCTGGGCGGCCTGGCGGTCAGTATCGACTTTCCTTCGTCACAGACCATCGCCAAAGAACCCTGAAACCTGAACGAAACATAAACATGCATTTATTGCATATCTTCAGGAAGCGTTAAGGTTCTGAACCGTAAAATCCTTTTCAGATTCTGGAGTTGAGACTGATTCGACGGCGCACTTGCTTCCGACGAATCAATACCCCTCCCTCCCTCCGGAATCGGTGCTATCACTCACCGAGCCTCCCCCGCGGAACGACTCGGTGGTGATATCCCCCCCTAAGGTGGATCCCCTCCACCACTCCTCTTGGCCCCGCATCTTTATGCGGGGCTTTTTTATGGGCGCCTATTATACACCCGCCAACCCACGGATTCGGCTTAATATCCATTCTTGCTATTCTTAGCGCCGCACACCCACGCCACCCGGTAAGCCATGCCACACGCCCGTCTTCTCACAACCCTGCTGCTGACCAGCCTGCTGCTGGCCTGCGCCACCTCGCCCACCGGCCGTCACCAGCTGATGCTGGTCTCGGAAGACACCGCCATCGCCGCCTCCAGAACCGCCTATCTGTCCACCATGAAGGAATTCGCCGAGGCCGGCAAACTGAACACCGACCCGGCCTTGCAGCGTCGCGTGCAGGGCATCACCGACCGGCTCATCGGCGAGGCCGCCAAGATGCGCCCGGACACCCGCGCCTGGGACTGGCAGGTCAAGGTGGTCGACGAACCCCAGACCGTCAACGCCTGGTGCATGGCCGGCGGCAAGATGGCCATCTACACCGGCCTGATCGAAAAACTGCACCCCAGCGACGATGAACTGGCCCAGGTCATGGCCCACGAAATCGCCCATGCGCTGGCCAATCACAGCGCGGAACGCATGTCCGTCGCCATGGCCACCTCCCTCGGCCTCGCCGCCGTCGGCGCCGCCGTGGACAAACACCGCGACACCACCCTGGCCGCCGCCGCACTGGCCGCCAAGCTGGCCATCGAACTGCCCAACAGCCGCACCTCCGAGGCCGAAGCCGACCGCATCGGCATCGAGCTGGCGGCCCGCGCCGGCTATGACCCACACGCCGCGGTGACCCTGTGGCAGAAAATGGCCGGACTGGGCGGCGCCGGCGTGCCGGAATTCCTCAGCACCCACCCGGCGCCGAAGAACCGCATGCAGACGCTGAAGGCGCTGATTCCGCGGATGATGCCACTGTACGAAAAGGCCAGGACGGGGCGGGCCGGCTAGGGGATTTTCACCACAGAGACACAGAGGCTCGGAGAAAAAACTAAAGGGCACCTCTAATAATTGATTGTGCCCTCTGCGCAACCTGACAAGCACTATCGCATGGCGCTTTGCGCAGGCAAGGCTGGTTGCCCTTTCCAAGCAAAGCAACGCGGCGATAGTGCTTGCCAGGCCGCGCCCTTCGGGGCTTTCAGGCTGAACCGCACTCTGCGTCGCCTAAAGCGCCTACTGTTGGTGCAACTTCTCGACAGGCCACCAGCATGCCTTCGAAGTTGCGCCTTGATTGCGGCCCAGCCTGAAAGCCAGAGGCCGCAAGCAATTATTAGAGGTGCCCTAAAGAAAGAGGTCCGCCAATGAACGCAAATCAACGCCAATAAAAGCGTTTTTCCATTTGCGTGCATTAGCGTTCATTCGCGGACTTTTTTCGGCGCCGGGTAGGCACTGCCCACCGGCAACCATCCGGGCAACCGTAAGCGCCTTCAGGCGCGATGACCGGGCTTGAATAGGTGCCCGATCGCGCCTGCAGGTGCTCCTGCGATTGCCCCGATCACTGCACCAGCTGGTTGAGGTCGAAGATGGGCAGCAGGATGGCCAGCACGATGACCAGCACGATGCCGCCCATGGCGAGGATGAGGATGGGCTCGAACAGGCCCATGAGGCCGGAGATGAGGGTTTCCATTTCCCGCTCCTGGCCGCTGGCGGCGCGCTCCAGCATCTCTTCCAGGTTGCCGCTGGACTCGCCGCTGGCGATGAGATGCACGGTCATGGGCGGAAAATAACCACAGGACTCCAGCGCCGCGTGGATGCCGGTGCCTTCGCGCACGCGCCGCGCGGCGTCTTCCACCGCCTCGCGCATGGGCAGGTTGCTCATCACCGTGGCGGAGATGCGCATGCCCTCCAGCACCGGCACGCCGCTGGCCACCAGGATGCTGAAGGTGCGCGCAAAGCGGGCCGTGTCCATGCCGCGCACCAGGCGTGAGATCAGCGGCGTCTTCAGCAGCAGGCGATGAAAGCCGCGCTTGAAGGCGTGGATGCGCAGCAGATAGGCAAAGCCCACCCCCAGCACCACCAGCAGCATCAGGATGGCGAGGCCGTAGCTCTGCAGAAACTCGCTGCTGGCGATCAGGCCGCGGGTCAGCGGCGGCAGTTCCTGGTCGATGTTGTCGAACACCTGCACCACCTGCGGCACGACGAAGGTCAGCAGCAGGATCACCACGGCGATCGCCACCAGGGTCAGCAGGGTGGGATAGATCAGCGCCAGCATCATCTTCTGTGACAGTTGCTGGCGCGCCTCGGTGTAGTCCGCCAGGCGCTCCAGCACCACGTCGAGATGGCCGGACTGCTCGCCCGCCGCCACCGTGGCGCGGAACAGGTCGGAAAAGACATGCGGGAAATCGCCCAGCGCCACGGCCAGGGTATGGCCCTCCAGCACCCGCGAGCGCACCGCCGCCATCATGCTCTTCAGGCGCGCCTTTTCGGTCTGTTTGGAGACCGTCAGCAGCGCCTCGTCCACCGGCAGGCCGGAGCGCACCAGGGTCGCCCACTGGCGGGTGATCAGGGCCAGGTCGGTGGGACTGATGCCGCGCTGAAACAGGGCCTTGCGGCTGCGCGCCTCGCGCACGCGCACGGCCTCCACGGAGAGCGGCGTGAGGCCCTGCTCGCGCAGCTGCTGGCGCACCTGGCGCGCGGCATCGCCTTCCAGCACGCCCTTGCGTTCGCGGCCGCGGGCGTCGAGCGCGGTGTATTCAAAGGCGGCCATGGGGGGAAGCCAGTGTTGAGTATTGCGTGTTGAATGTTGAGTGAAAGGCAAGCACCAACTGGCACGGGGCGACACTACACCATCGCGGCGCCCGACAACTAAACACGAAAAACTCAACACTCAACACGGTCTTTTACTCAGTCTTCCTGCGTCACGCGCAGCACTTCTTCCACCGACGTCTCACCACTCAGGATGCGCCGCAGACCATCTTCCCGGATGCCGGGACTGGATTTGCGCGCATGGCTTTCGATGTCGAGTTCACTGGCGCCGTCGTGGATCATGCCGCGCAGGGTGTCGTCGATCTCCACCAGTTCATAGATGCCACTACGACCACGATAGCCGAGAAAGTTGCAGTGCTTGCAGCCGTTGGCCTTGTAGAAGGTCGGCGGCTTGTCGGCGTCGAAGCCGAAGCGTTCACAGTCCACCGGGCCGGCGGTGTAGGGCGTCTTGCATTCATTGCACAGCAGGCGTACCAGACGCTGCGCCAGCACGCCGAGCAGGGTGGACGACAGCAGGAAGGGCTCCACGCCCATGTCACGCAGGCGGGTGACGGCGCCGACGGCGCTGTTGGTGTGCAGGGTCGACAACACCAGATGACCGGTGAGCGACGACTGCACGGCGATCTCCGCCGTTTCCAGATCGCGGATCTCGCCGATCATCACCACGTCCGGGTCCTGGCGCAGGATGGCGCGCAGGCCGCGCGCGAAGGTCATGTCCACCTTCATGTTGACGTTGGTCTGGCTGACGCCCTCGAGGTCGTATTCCACCGGGTCCTCGACGGTCATGATGTTGCGCTTGTTGTCGTTGAGCTGGGTCAGCGCCGCATACAGGGTGGTGGTCTTGCCGGAGCCGGTCGGCCCCGTAACCAGAAGTATGCCGTGCGGGCGGTGGATGATGTGATCCATCACCTGGCGTGTCCTTTCGTCCATGCCCAGGTGGGACAGATTGAGCCTGCCGGCCTGCTTGTCGAGCAGGCGCATCACCACCCGCTCGCCCTGGCCGGTGGGAATGGTGGAGACGCGCACGTCCACCGCGCGGCCGGCCACGCGCAGGGAGATGCGGCCGTCCTGCGGCAGGCGCTTTTCGGCGATGTCCAGCTTCGACATGACCTTGATTCGCGACACCAGCAGCGGCGCCAGCACGCGCCGCGGGGTGAGCACCTCGCGCAGCACGCCATCGACGCGGAAGCGCACCACCAGACGGGTCTCGTAGGGCTCGATGTGGATGTCCGAGGCCTCTTCCTTGATGGCCTGGGTGAGCAGGGCGTTGATGAGACGGATGATGGGCGCGTCGTCCTCGCTCTCCAGCAGGTCTTCCGGCTCGGGCAGATCCTGTGCCACCTGAAACAGGTCGGCCTCCTCGTCGAGGTCGTCCATCATCTGCATGGCCTGGCCGGAGTGCTGCTCGTAGGATTGCTGCAGGCGGGCATCGAACTCATCGATGTCGATCTGCTTGATACGCACGGGCCTGTCGAGGAAGCGCCGCACCTCGGCGAGGGTCACGGTGCTGACGCCGGGGCGCGCCAGCACCACGGCATGGTCGGCGTGCGCCTCGCTCACCATCACCCCGTTGCGCTTGGCGAAGGCGAAGGGCAGGCCCAGGGCGTCGTTGACCGCGTCCATTTCCGCGCCGGGCTGCTCCTCGGCGGGCGAGGTATCCAGCATTTCCGCCATGGTTTACTGCCCGCCCTCTGGCTGGCTGTTTTCCGTTGCACCCTTGTCGTCCGCGGCCTTTCCATCCTCCGGGGCCGCATCCTCGAAGGGCGCGGGGATGTCCAGATAGTCATGCGTGGAGGGCAGGATGGGATGCTTCTCGCCGGACAGCAGGCCGACACCCTCGTCGATCAGGTCCAGCTGGCGGCCACGGATATAACTGTATTTGTTGCGCGTCAGGTTGAGGTTGTCTTCCCGGGTGCGCAGGATGGTCGGGCGCATGAACACCATCAGATTGATCTTCACCTTCTGCACCGACTTGTAGCGGAACAGCGCGCCGAGCAGGGGAATGTCACCGAGGCCCGGCACCTTCTGTTCGTTTTCCACCACCCGGTCCTCGATCAGCCCGCCCAGCACCAGCGCCGCGCCGTCGTCGACCAGCACGCTGGTGGTGATGGTGCGCTCGTTGGTCACCACGTCGCCCTGGCCCGCGGAGCCCGCGGCAATGCCGTCGACCTTCTGTTCGATGTCGAGGCGTATGGCGTTGCCCTCGTTGATCTGCGGCTTGACCTTGAGGCGGATGCCCACCTGCTTGCGCTCGAGGGTGGTGAAGGGATTCACCGCGCCGGAAACGCCGCCGGTATTGACATAGGAGCCGGTGGGAATGGACAGCTCCTGTCCGACGAAGATCTCCGCCTCTTCGTTGTCCATGGTCACCAGGTTCGGCGTGGAGAGGATGTTGGTGGCGCCGTCGCCTTCCAGGGCGCGCACCAGGGCGGCGAAGTTGAAGGTGCCACTGTCGAAGCGACCACCGCCTACCGTCATGCCGGTGCCGATGGCGCCGACGGCGGCAAGGGGATTGCCGGAGGCCGCCAGCGCGGCGCCGGCAAGGCTGGAAATGCTGGTGCCGCTGCCGCCGAAATTGATGGCGCCGACGGGCATGTTGCCACCGGAGCCATCGAGCAACCATTGCACACCCAGCTCGGCGGAGCGATCCGAGGAAATCTCGGCGATCACCGCCTCCACCAGCACCTGCGCGCGGCGGATGTCGAGCTGGCGGATCACCGAGGCCAGTGAACGGTACACCGCCGGCGTGGCGGTGATCACCAGGGCATTGGTGCTTTCGTCGGCCTGGATGTCGAAGGGCTGATTGCGCACGGAGGCCGGCACCTTGGTCTTGCCCTCCTTTTTCTTCGCCTTGCCGACGCCGGTGAGCACCGTCGCCAGATCCTTGGCCTTGGCGTAGCGCAGATAGACCACATGGGTGTCGCCACTGGTCTCCGAGGGAGTGTCGAGGTGGGAGATGATGGCGCGCAGCTGCAGGCGGGTGGTACGGTCGCCACCGATCAGGATGCTGTTGGTGCGTTCATCCGCCACCAGCATGGGGCGGCTGGCCTTGGGGTTCTGCTTTGCGCTTTGCTGCTGCAGGGAATTCAGCACCCGCACCAGGTCCGCCGCCACCGCGTGCTCCAGCTGGATGTATTCGATCTCGCCGCTGCTGGGCTGGTCGATGCGCTGGATGATCTTCACCAGCCGCGCAATGTTGGCGGCGCGGTCGGAGATGATCAGCACGTTGCTGGGCGGATAGGCCGCCAGATGTCCCTGCGGCGGCACCAGGGGGCGCAGGATGGGCACCAGTTGGGCGGCGGTGACGTGCTCGATCTGCACCACGCGGGTCACGGACTCGTCGCCCTTGCCCGGGTGCCGCTTGCTGGCGGTGGGCATGCCGCTGTGCTTGGCGTCGGCATCGGGGACGATCTTGATGGCCTCACCGCTGGGAATGGCGGAATAGCCATGCACCTCGAGGATGGAGAGGAAGACCTGGTAGATCTCCTTCTCGCTCATGGGCTTGTTGGAGATCAAGGTGACCTTGCCCTTGACGCGCGGATCGACGATGAAGTTTCTGCCCGTGACATCGGCCACCGCGCTGATCACCGCATTGATGTCGGCGCCCTTGAAATTGAGCATGTTGCGCTGCTTCGCGGCCAGCGCGGGCAGGGCCAGCAGGCTGCACAGCAGCACGACTGCAAGCGCCGCGATCGGATTCCATCTCCGCTGGCGGCGGGCCCGGCAATGTCGGTGCAAAATCATGGTTACAGTTTGTCCCTCGGCCACATGCGGCCATTGTAGTCCGTGTTACTCGATTTGAAATGAAAAGCTCTGCGGGGCGCCATTGCGCTCCACTTCCAGGCTGATCTGCGACAGGCTGGAAACATCGCGCATCAGCTCCAGGGCCTTCAGCGGGTTGTCCATGGTGATGCCGTTGATGGACGTCACCACGTCGCCGGCGCGCAGGCCGAAGCGCGACAGCAGCTGGCGGTCGCGGCCCGGACGGATGCGATATCCCTTGAGCTTGCCGGTGGCGCGGTCACGCACCGGCTCGGCGCGCACCAGATCCATCACGCTCTGCGGGTCGGTCATCAGGGCATCGCGGTACTGGCGCAGCAAGGCGCCGGTATCCGCGGTACTGGCGGAGATGGAGGTCACCGGGCGGCGGCCACCGGTGGCGGCGCGCTTGCCCCCCACGCCATTCGCCAGGGTGTCCGCCTCTTTGGGCAGGCGCAGGGTTTCCAGCCGCCCGCGGTATTCCAGGATGATGCGGTCGGCGTGAATCTCCTTCAGCACGGCATTGCCCGGCAGCTGGTCGTCCACCGCATAGGCGTCTTCCCGCCCCTTGCCGTCGGCGATGATGGCGCGCGCAATGGCGGGATTGCTCGACGCCATCACGCCACGCAACTTCAGGTTGAGGCGGGTATCCGGGGCATCCACCACCCTGGCCACCGGCTTGGGTGCGGCCTTTTGCGCCTCGCCGAACAGGTGCAGGCGCTCGATGGCGAGGGCGGATGCCCTGGCCGATGCCGGGCGGGCCACTGGCGCCGGCGCGGCCCCGGTCGGGATGGTCACGCCCACACCCTCCTCGGCCACCGGCAACAAGGTCCAGGTCAAGCTGGCCAGCGCCTGCGCAAGCAGCAGCACCAGCGCCAGCGTTACCAACGCCGCCAGACGCCGGTTCTGCGCCAGAACCGCCAGCCGTGGCAGCCAGTCAGCCTGCCAACTGGCCACGGCTGGGCTCCAGATATTCATCACATGGACAATTTGTCATATCAGGTCGTTTTTTCGTCCCACCGGGCATTGTCACGACACCCGATTCAGCGGCATGATGCATGATTCACGCCAAAGCCATTTAGCGTTAGACGCTAACAGGATTGGCCGGCAATCGCCAGCCTGCACAGGGCGGGTAAAGGGTGATCGCTGTGACGTTATGACAGACATCGGGGTTTCCGCGCATTGTACGCCAGGCATATGACAGAACGATGGCGCCGTATTGGCCTGCTGGGCCTGGCGCTGATGACGGTTTCCCGTCTTTCTTGCGCCGATGACGGACGCTTCGTGCGCCTGGACGCTGGCGGCCAGCCGCTGGCGGAGGCCTCCGGCGCGCAGACCTGGTCCTGCGTCCTCGACCGCCACAGCGGCCTGGTGTGGGAGGTCAAGACCCGCCAGCCGGGCCTGCACCAGCGCGGGCGGCTGTTCAGTTGGGCAGAGACGGACGCCCGCGCCAACGACGACGCGTGCGACGCCGCCCCCTGCACGACACAGGCCTTGGTGCAGGCCGTCAACCGGCGGGGCTTGTGCGGCGCCCACGACTGGCGCCTGCCCGGCCGCGAGGAGCTGCGTTCCCTGGTGGACTATCGCATCCCCTACCCAGGCCCAACCCTGGACACGCGCTACTTTCCCAATGCGCGGGCTCAATTCTACTGGTCGGCCACGCCCAGCGCCAATGATGCCGGCGAGGCCTGGGGCATCGGCTTTGCCTTTGGCTTCGATTACGCCTATCCGAAAGGCAACCGGGTGCATGTGCGCCTGGTACGGGATGCGCCACCGTGACGCCGGGAAAGCTCCTGTCACTGCTCTTTTTCGGCCTTTGCAGCCTGCCGGGCTGGGCACAGCAATGCATCCCGGCCGGCGCCGATGACCAGGCCGGGCCACGCCTTCTGCCCCATGCCGATGGCACCCTGACGGATACCGCCAGGCAGCTGCGCTGGCAGCGATGCGCCGTGGGCCAGCAGTGGCGCAATGCAAGCTGCGAGGGCCGGCCACGGCGCCTGACGCTGGCCGAGGCCCGACGCCAGGGCGGCGATGGCTGGCGACTGCCCACCCTGCAGGAACTCAGCGCCATCGTCGATCTGCGCTGCAGCCGGCCCGCCATCGACGGCAAGAGATTTCCCAATACGCCGGCGGCCGACTTCTGGACCGCAACGGTGTTCGCCAGCGATGACGGGCCGGCGCGCCGATACTGGCAGGTGCAGTTCCTCTACGGCGAGAGCAACCTGGGCAGCGGCGATGACAGGGCCTATGTGCGGCTGGTCAGGGATGAGTGATCACGAATTCGGCACCCGGCAGCACACCGGTCAATGTTCACGCGTCGAGCGGAATTCGATCTCCGGCCAGCGCTCCATGGTCAGGTCGAGATTGATGCGCGTCGGCGCGATGTAGGTCAGGTTGCCATCGCCATCCAGGGCCAGGTTGTCGTGGGCCTTCTTCTTGAACTCGTCGAGTTTCTTTTCATCCGCGCACTCCACCCAGCGCGCCGTGGCCACGTTGACCGTCTCGAACAGGCATTCCACCTTGTATTCGTGCAGCAGGCGGTGGGCGACCACGTCGAACTGCAACACGCCGACGGCGCCGACGATGAGGTCGTTGCTGTTCAGCGGCCGGAACAGCTGCGAGGCGCCCTCCTCGCACAGCTCCTGCAGGCCCTTCTGCAGGGCCTTCATGCGCAGCGGGTCGCGCAGGCGCGCACGCCGGAACAGCTCCGGGGCAAAGTGCGGGATGCCGGTGAATTTCAGCTCCTCGCCCTGGGTAAAGGTATCGCCGATCTGGATCGTGCCATGGTTGTGCAGGCCGATGATGTCGCCGGAATAGGCATGCTCGACATGCTCGCGGTCGGCGGCCATGAAGGTGATGGCCGTGGGGATCTTCACGTCGCGGCCGATGCGCACATGACGCACCTTCATGCCCTGGCTGTACTGCCCGGAGCAGATGCGCAGGAAGGCGATGCGGTCGCGGTGCGAGGGGTCCATGTTGGCCTGGATCTTGAACACGAAGCCGGTGAATTTCTCTTCGTCAGGCGCCACATCGCGCGTCAGGGTCTTGCGCGGCGGCGGTGACGGCGCGAAGTCGACCAGCGCCTCCAGCAGTTCGCGCACGCCGAAGTTGTTGATGGCGGAGCCGAAATAGACCGGCGTCAGCTCGCCGGCCAGATAGGCGTCGAGATCGAACGCATGGCTGGCGCCGCGCACCAGCTCCACCTCGTCGCGCAGCTCCTCGGCCACCGGCCCGAACAGGTCGTCCAGACGCGGGTTGTCCAGCCCCTCGATGACCTCGCCGTCCTGAATCTTGCCGCCGTGGCTGGGACTGAACAGGTGGATGGTGTCGCTGTAGAGATCGAACACCCCCTTGAAGGCCTTGCCCATGCCGATGGGCCAGGTCATGGGCGCGCAGCGAATCTTGAGAATGTCCTCGACCTCGTCGAGCAGCTCCAGCGGGTCACGGCCCTCGCGGTCGAGCTTGTTGATGAAGCTGATGATGGGCGTGTCGCGCAGGCGGCAGACCTCCATCAGCTTGATGGTGCGCTGCTCGACGCCCTTGGCGCAGTCGATCACCATCAGCGCAGAGTCCGCCGCGGTGAGGGTGCGGTAGGTGTCCTCGGAGAAATCCTCGTGGCCCGGCGTGTCGAGCAGATTGATGATGCAGTCGCGGTACGGGAACTGCATCACCGACGAGGTCACCGAGATGCCACGCTGCTGCTCCAGCGCCATCCAGTCGGAGGTGGCGTGTCGCGCGGCCTTGCGGCCCTTGACGGTACCGGCCATCTGGATCGCGCGCCCGAACAGCAGCAACTTTTCCGTCAGCGTCGTCTTGCCCGCGTCCGGGTGCGAGATGATCGCGAAACTGCGCCGACGTTCGGCTTCCTGCTTGATGACTGACATGCGGATTGGCTGCTCTGGGAGCGCGATTGGAGGGGAAAATGGTGGGCCGTCTGCGACTCGAACGCAGGACCATCGGATTAAAAGTCCGGTGCTCTACCAACTGAGCTAACGGCCCGAAAAAAGGGACTGCAATCATACCCGAATCGAACCGAATGACAAGGGCCGGCGGGTGACAAGGTGCCGTGGGCAAGGGCATCCGCCCACGGCCTTTTTGCAACCTGAATCCCCAGGTTCTGCTTCAAACCATGGGCTTACACCGCGTCGAGGCGGCGCAGGCCAGACGGCAAGAGCTTCATGTCCACCAGCGAGGTCAGCAACGCCTTGAAAAAGGTGGCCTCCTCTTCATAGACCAGCTTGTAGTACTGGATCTTCATGGTCAGCGCACAACCGAAGATGATCGACACCAGGGCGATGATCGAACCGATGGCCAGGGTGGAGACACCCGTAATGCCCTGACCGATGGTACAACCCATGGCCAGCACGCCACCAAAGCCCATCAGAATGGCGCCGACGAAGTGGTTGAGGAAATCCTTGCCGGAGGCAAACCACTCGAAGCGGAAGCTGCGCGAAACCAGCGACCACAGGAGCGAACCGGCAATGACGCCAAACAGGGCCATCACGCCAAAGGTCAGATAGGCGTGACTGAAACCGGACGAGGCGTAACCCAGGGTCTGCCCCATGGGATTGATGAAGGTGAAGGACTGGGGGCTGAGAGGACGGGTATCCGCCGGTTTCCCCTCATCGGATTCCGCCAGGAAATCCCACTGCTGGGCGAATTCGCGCAGCGAGTAGATGTCGCCATCGACATCCAGCTTGATATTGCTGGTGACGTACCAGGCGCCCAGCACCGTGAGCCCCACCATGATGCCGGCGAAGACATTGTCAAAATTCCTGCGAAAATCGGCCGACCTGAAGATGAATACCAGCAAGGCAGTGGCGATGATGCCGCCGATGATCAGCCGCGCCGTCACCGCATTGTCCGGACTGACCAGGCTGCCGAGGTCCTGTGGGCCGCCCATGTCCACCGCCAGCGGGCGAATCCAGTCGATGAACAACAGCGACATCAGGGTCTGATCGGAGTCCGGAAAGGGATTGATCATGAAATAGGCGATCACGCCGATGATCAGCAGCACAAAGATGGATTTGAGGTTTCCGCCGCCAATACGGATCAACACCTTGTTGCCGCAACCGCTCGCCAGGGTCATGCCGATGCCGAACATCACGCCGCCAAGCAGGTTCTCCGCCCAAATCAGCATCGGCGAGCGATAGGGTGGAAAGGCCGCGTCCGCTTTCACCAGTCCCACGCCCTCCAGCACGATGACGCCGATCAGCGCCACGGTCGCCGCCAACATCCAGGCGCGGAAACGCCCCAGGTCACCGATATTGACCCAATCGGACACGGCGCCCATTGTGCAGAAATTGGTCTTGTTCACGACAATACCCAGCACCAGGGCGATGGCGAAGGTGGACCACAGCAACACCGACTGGGCCTCGACAAAACTTTCAAATGTCATGTATCTCCTCCTGCTTACCCTTGCTTGTTATTGTGATTGGGTTGACGGGTAAGGATCTGTGAAATCAAGCCCGATTATGGGCAATAAAACCAGGCAATAGAATCGAATTTTTCTATAACGGCATTGAAAGCGGCAAATGCCCCCTTTTCTTAAGCCGTAGCGGCAATTTTTCAGCGCAATAAAAAACCGGGCAGGGCCCGGTTCTCTAAACGTGAGGCGGAAGCAGATTATTCCGCGTTGGTTTCTTCTTCCACGTCTTCTTCCACTTCCTGAGGCCGGTCAACCAGCTCGACGTATGCCATGGGGGCATTGTCGCCGGCGCGGAAGCCGCACTTGAGGATGCGGATGTAGCCACCGGGGCGCTCTTTATAGCGCGGCGCAATCTCGGCAAACAGCTTGCCGACCATTTCCTTGTCGCGGATGCGATCGAAGACCACGCGGCGATTGGCCAGCGAGTCGTTCTTGGCGCGCGTGATCAGCGGCTCGGCAACACCACGCAACTCCTTGGCCTTGGGCAGGGTGGTTTTGATGATTTCATGGCGAAACAGCGAGCAGGCCATATTCTTGAACATGGCTTTGCGGTGGCTGCTGTTGCGATTTAACTGTCGACCTGATTGACGATGGCGCATGACAAGTTCCTTAATAAAACCTTTTGTGGCTGGTTAAATCCCGCAGGATCAACCCTCTTCCCGCTGGTCCTTGAGACTCGCGGGCGGCCAGTTTTCCAAACGCATACCCAGCGACAAACCCTTGGTCGCCAGTACACTCTTGATTTCGGTCAGAGACTTCTTGCCCAGGTTGGGGGTCTTCAAGAGCTCGACCTCGGTGCACTGAATCAGGTCACCGATGTAGTAGATCTGCTCGGCCTTCAGGCAGTTGGCGGAACGCACCGTCAACTCCAGATCATCGACCGGACGCAGCAGGATCGGATCGACATCGGGCTCTTCGGCGATGGCGCTGGCCTCCTGGCGACTCTGCAGATCGACGAAGCTGGACAGCTGGTCCTGCAGAATGGTGGCCGCGGTACGAATGGCCTCCTCGGGGTCCAGCGAACCGTCCGTTTCCAGCTCGACGATGAGCTTGTCGAGATCGGTGCGCTGCTCGAGGCGGGCGTTCTCCACCGTGTAGGAAACGCGGGAAATCGGACAGAACGAGGCGTCGATCTGCAGACGACCGATGACGCTGGACTCGTCTTCCTCGGTGCGCTGATTGGCGGGCTGATAGCCACGGCCAGTGCGTACCTTGAGCTTCATCTTGATCTCGCCGTTCTTGGTCAGATGGGCGATGACGTGATCCGGGTTGACCACCTCGACATCGTGATCCAGGGTGATGTCAGCGGCGGTAACGGGGCCCTCGCCCTTCTTCTCCAGCACCAGCACGGCTTCATCCCGCGCATGCATCTGGAAGGCGACCCCCTTCAGGTTCAGCAGGATGTCGATGACGTCTTCCTGCACCCCTTCGATGGCGCTGTACTCGTGCAGCACGCCTTCGATCTCGACTTCGACCACGGCACAACCGGTAATGGAAGACAACAGGATTCGGCGCAGGGCGTTACCCAAGGTATGGCCGAAACCACGTTCCAAGGGCTCCAGGGTCACCTTTGCATGGTGATTGTTGAACACCTGAACGTTGACAATACTCGGCTTCAAAAAATCTGACAGTGAGCCTTGCATGGAATTTCCTCTTTAAGCTTGCGATACGTTGTTGCGCTACAGTGTGTTGATTACTTGGAGTACAACTCAACGATCAGATGCTCATTAATGTCAGACGGCAACTCGGAGCGCTCCGGATAGGTCTTGAACACGCCGCTCAGCTTCTTGCTGTCGACATCGATCCATTCGACGAAGCCGCGCTGGGTGGCCAGATCCATGGAATTCTGGATGCGCGTCTGGTTGCGGCTGCCTTCCCCCACCGCTACCACGTCAGACGGGCTGACCCGGAAGGACGGAATGGTCACGACGCGATCGTTGACGGTGATCGCCTTGTGGCGAACCAGCTGGCGCGCCTCGCTGCGGGAAGCGGCATAGCCCATGCGATAGACGACGTTGTCGAGGCGTGACTCCAGGGTCTGCAGCAGGTTCTCGCCGGTCGCGCCCTTGCGTCGGTCAGACTCCTGGTAATACAGACGGAACTGCTTCTCAAGAATGCCATAGGTGCGACGCATCTTCTGCTTCTCGCGCAACTGGTTCGCATAATCGGAAACGCGGGTGCGACGCTGGCCGTGCTGGCCCGGAGGAAACGCACGGTTCTCCATGGCGCATTTTGCGGTATAGCACTTCTCGCCCTTCAGAAAGAGCTTGGCCCCTTCACGGCGGCACTGGCGACACTTTGGTCCAATATATCTTGCCATCTCAATCTCCGGACTTACACGCGGCGCCGCTTGGGAGGGCGGCAACCATTGTGCGGAATGGGGGTTACGTCGGTAATACTGGTAATGTTGAAGCCTTGGCCATTCAGAGCACGAATGGCGGATTCACGCCCCGGGCCCGGGCCCTTGACGTTCACCTCCAGGTTCTTCATCCCCATGTCCTTGACGACCACGGCCACGCGCTCCGCGGCAACCTGCGCGGCGAAGGGTGTGCTCTTGCGCGAGCCACGGAAACCTGAGCCACCGGCCGTCGCCCAGGCAAGTGCATTGCCCTGGCGATCGGTGATGGTCACAATGGTATTGTTGAAGGACGCGTGAATGTGGGCGACACCGTCGACCACATTCTTTTTGACGCGCTTCTTTGTACGGGGACTTGCCATTCCGCTTACCTATAAAAAGACGTGTGAGTTGAATTACTTGCGAATCATGCGACGCGGACCCTTGCGGGTGCGCGCATTGGTGCGGGTACGCTGACCGCGCACCGGGAGTCCGCGGCGATGACGGATTCCACGGGTACAGCCCATGTCCATGAGCCGCTTGATGTTCATGGAAACTTCACGGCGCAGATCGCCTTCAACGGTGAACTTGCCGACCTCCGAACGCAACGCCTCCAACTCCTGCTCGGTGAGATCCTTGATCTTCGAACCGGCGTTGACACTGGCAGCAGCGCAGATTTTTTCCGCGCGCGCGCGTCCAATGCCGTAAATGGATGTCAGCGCTATGACCACATGTTTTTGATCTGGGACGTTGATCCCCGCAATACGCGCCATGCCAATATTCTCCTAATCGATCGCCGCGGTAAAACCGGCTATTTTAAGCTTTCAACAACTGCCAATCAAGTATCAGATCAGCCCTGGCGCTGCTTGTGGCGGGGATCCGAGCAGATTACTCGTACCACGCCCTTGCGGCGGACCACCTTGCACTTGCGGCAGATTTTCTTGACCGATGCACGAACCTTCATCGTTTTTTCTCCAAACACAGGGCGCTGGGCCCGCTTACAAACCAGTTCGGCCGTAGCCCTTGAGGTTGGCCTTTTTCATCAGGCCGTCATACTGATGCGACATCAGATGTGCCTGTATCTGCGAAATGAAATCCATCACCACGATAACAATAATCAACAGCGACGTGCCGCCAAAGTAGAAAGGCACGTTCCAGTACACGATCATGAATTCCGGCAACAAACACACGGCGGTTATGTAAATGGCGCCGACAAGAGTCAGGCGTGACATGACCTCATCGATATATTTCGCCGTCTGCTGCCCGGGGCGAATACCGGGAATGAACGCACCCGAACGCTTCAGATTGTCTGCCGTATCCTTGGGGTTGAACATCAACGCCGTATAGAAGAAGCAGAAGAAAATAATCGCCAGCGCGTATAACAGCACGTATAACGGCTGACCTGGAGAGAGCGTGGAAGACAGGTCTTTCAGCCACCCCATCCCTTCGGCACTGCCAAACCATCCTCCGAGTGTCGCCGGGAAGAGGATGATACTGGATGCAAAGATTGGCGGTATGACGCCTGCCATATTCACCTTCAACGGCAAATGACTCTTCTGCGCCGCAAAAACCTTCCGCCCCTGTTGTCGTTTGGCATAGTTCACCGTGATCCGCCGCTGCCCTCTCTCCATGAAGACAACAAAACCTGTCACTAAAACGACAAGGACCAACAGCGCGATGACAAGGAAGGCGCTCAGCTCACCAACCCTCGCCAGCTCCAGGGTTCCACCAATCGCCGATGGCAGACCTGCGACGATGCCCGCGAATATTATCAGTGAAATGCCATTACCTATGCCACGCTCCGTGATCTGCTCACCCAGCCACATCAGAAACATGGTTCCTGTCACTAGGCTAACCACCGCCGTGAAAATGAAGCCAGGCCCCGGGTTCGGAACAACTGCCAGCGCACCCACCTGCTGACTCTGTAATGCAATAGCGACACCGATGGACTGAAAGGTCGCCAGACCAAGGGTTCCGTAGCGGGTGTACTGGGTGATCTTGCGGCGCCCGGACTCGCCTTCTTTCTTCAGTTGTTCCAGCTTCGGCACCACGGCCGTCAGCAGCTGCATGATGATCGAGGCCGAAATATAGGGCATGACACCCAGTGCAAACAGCGTAAGACGGCCCAGCGCACCACCGGAGAACATGTTGAACATGTCCAGAATGGTGCCCTTCTGCTGATCGAACAGAATCGCCAGCGCCGCAGGATCAATGCCCGGCACAGGTATGAAAGAGCCGATACGGAACACCAGCATTGCCAGGAACACGAACCACAGGCGCTGCTTGAGTTCCGTTAGCTTGCCCGAGCCCATGGCGTCGAGCATAGACGACCGCGAGGCGCCCACTTAATCCTCGACTTTGCCGCCGGCAGCTTCAATCGCCGCACGAGCACCTTTGGTTGCCTGCACGCCGCGCAGGGTGACGGCCTTGGCCACCTCGCCCGAGGCGATGACCTTGGCGCGCCTGATGTGCTGACCAATGACATTGGCCGCCTTCAGGGCAATCAGATCAATGGTATCGCCATCAACCTTGGCCAGCTCGCTGAGACGCACCTCGGCAGTGATACGCGCCTTGCGGGAACTGAATCCCACCTTCGGCAGGCGGCGCTGCAAAGGCATCTGACCGCCTTCGAAACCCACCTTGTGAAAACCACCGGAACGGGATTTCTGGCCCTTGTGGCCACGGCCACAGGTCTTGCCGAGGCCGCAACCGATACCACGGCCGACCCGCTTCGGATTCTTCTTCGCGCCCTCGGCAGGCTTGAGAGTATTCAAACGCATTTTATGCTTCCTCAACCTTTAGCATGTAGGAAACCGCATTGATCATGCCTCGGTTGGACGGCGTATCCTCAACCTCAACGGTCTGGTGCAGGCGACGAATACCCAGACCCGAAACGCATGCCTTGTGTGCAGGCAGGCGGCCGATCGTGCTGCGGACCAGAGTGACTTTGACTTTCCCGGCCATAATTTACTCCGTAATCTCTTCGATACGCTTGCCGCGCTTGGCAGCGACAGCCTCAGGGGTGGTCATGCTGGTCAAACCCTTGAAGGTCGCGCGGACCACGTTGATCGGGTTGTTCGAACCGATGCACTTTGCCAGCACATCGCGCACACCCACCGCCTCGAACACGGCGCGCATAGCGCCACCGGCGATGATCCCGGTACCCTCAGAGGCCGGCAACATGACGACCTTGGCCGCACCATGCACACCGGTGATCGAGTACTGCAGCGTGCCGCCCTTGAGATCGACCTTGCGCATGTTCTTGCGCGCATCTTCCATCGCCTTCTGTACAGCGACCGGCACTTCGCGCGCCTTGCCGCGGCCGAACCCAACACGCCCCTCACCGTCGCCAACCACCGTCAAAGCGGTGAAGCCAAATATACGGCCACCCTTGACGACCTTGGCGACACGATTAATACCGACGAGCTTTTCGATCAAGCCGTCGCTGTTTGTTGCTGCATCAAATTTTGCCATGCGGACACCCTAACCTTAGATCTGCAAGCCGTTTTCACGGGCCGCATCTGCGAGCGCCTTGACGCGCCCATGGTACTGAAAACCGGAACGATCAAACGCAACCTTCTCAACTCCCGAAGCCTTGGCGCGTTCCGCGATGAGCTGACCGATCTTTTCGGCCGCCTCAATGTTGCCCGTAGACTTCAGGGCTGACTTGACGTCAGATTCCAGTGTGGAAGCACTCGCCACCACCTTGCTGCCATCAGGCGAAATAACCTGGGCATAGGTGTGCCGGGGAGTGCGGTGAACACACAGGCGATAGACGCCCAATTGGCTGATTTTGGCACGCGTACGACGAGCGCGGCGCAAACGACTCTGTTTCTTGTCCATGATGTTTCGCCCTTACTTCTTCTTCGCTTCTTTACGCACGACGTGCTCATCGGAATAGCGAACGCCCTTGCCCTTATAAGGCTCCGGCGGACGATAAGCCCGAATATTCGCGGCCACCTGACCAACCAACTGCTTGTCGATCCCCTTCACCACAACCTCGGTCTGGCTGGGGGTCTCGATGCTGACGCCCTCCGGCACCGGATACTCGACCGGGTGCGAAAAGCCCAGCGAAAGATTGAGCACCTTGCCCTGCGCCTGCGCGCGGTAACCAACGCCCACCAGGGTCAGTTTCTTCTCGAAGCCCTGGGTAACGCCGACAACCATGTTGTTCAGCAGCGCACGGGTAGTGCCTGCCAGCGCATCGGCCTCTTTGCCACCATGACGCGGCGTAAAGGTCAGCACATTGTCTTCCTGCTTCACATCGACGGAGGCGTGAATCTGGTGCGACATCTCGCCCTTGGCGCCCTTGACCTGGATCGCCTGACCGTCAATCCTGACCTCGACACCTGCGGGAACCTGAACGGGGTTTTTAGCAACACGTGACATCGTTAGCCCCCCTTAAGCGACAAAGCAGAGAATTTCACCACCATGACCGGCCTTGCGGGCGGCGCGATCTGTCATCAGACCCTTGGAGGTGGAAACAACGGCAACACCCAGACCACCCATCACACTGGGCAGTTCGTCCTTGCCTTTATAGACACGCAGGCCAGGGCGGCTGACGCGCTTGATCAGTTCGATGACAGGGCGTCCTTCGTAATACTTGAGGGAAACTTCCATCACCGGCTTACCATCGATATCCTTGACAGATACGTCATTGATATACCCTTCATCCTTGAGCAGATTCGCAATTGCGACCTTCTGCTTCGAGGACGGCATCGTCACGCTCAACTTGCCAGCGGCAAGCGCGTTACGAACACGGGTCAACATATCCGCAATGGGATCAGTCATGCTCATGCCAGAAACTCCTAACTAAAAATACACTGCCTGCGGCAGCGCTTACCAACTGGCCTTGACCAGACCAGGAATATCACCGCGCATCGCGGCTTCACGCAACTTGGTGCGACTCAGACCGAACTTGCGATAGTAACCGTGGGGGCGCCCTGTCTGCCGGCAGCGGTTGCGCTGGCGACAGGGGCTGGAATCACGCGGCAGAGACTGAAACTTCTTGCGCACCTCTTCCTTCTCCTCATAACTCAGGGAAGGATCCTTCAGCTTCGCCTTCAACTCGGCGCGCTTGGCGGCGTACTTCTTCACCAAACGGGCGCGCTTCAGCTCGCGATTAATAACGGAGACTTTTGCCATCGCTAGATTCTCTTACTTTTTAAGCGGAAGATTGAAGGCGGTCAGCAGTGCACGCGCCTCGTCATCAGTCTTTGCGGTGGTGGTGAAGCAAATGTCCATACCACGAATCGCATCGATCTGATCGTAATCGATTTCCGGAAACATGATCTGTTCCTGGATACCCATGCTGTAATTGCCGCGGCCGTCGAAGGCCTTGCCATTCAAGCCACGGAAGTCGCGGATACGCGGAATGGCAATGGTGATCAGGCGATCGAGAAAGTCATACATGCGATCGCGGCGCAATGTCACCTTGCAGCCGACCGGCCAGCCTTCACGTACCTTGAAACCGGCAACGGAAAGACGCGCCTTGGTGACAATCGGCGCCTGGCCTGCGATCTTCGCCATGTCGGCAACCGCATTCTGGATCACCTTCTTGTCGCCAATCGCCTCACCCACACCCATGTTCAGGGTGATCTTGGTGATCCTCGGGACCTCCATCACACTCTTGTAGCCAAACTGCTCTTGCAGCTGCTTGACCACGGAATCCTTGTAAAATTCTTTAAGTCTGGACATTTGCCTAACTCGCCTTAAACGTCCACAACTTCGTTGTTGGACTTGAAGTAACGTACCCGGCGACCGTCTTCCAGGATCTTGATCCCGACACGATCGGCCTTCCCGGTAGCCGAATTGAATACAGCCACGTTCGATATGTGAAGCGGCATTTCCTTTTTGACAATGCCACCTGGCTCACCAGCATTCGGATTGGGCTTGACATGCTTCTTGGCGACATTCACGCCTTCGACAACAACCCGCTGGTTGTCGATAATCTTCAGCACCGAACCGCGCTTGCCCTTGTCTTTACCGGCGATGACGATCACATCATCACCTGTCTTAATCTTGTTCATGCTCATTGCCCCAGCAGTTACAGCACTTCAGGTGCCAGCGAAATAATCTTCATGAAACGTTCGCCACGCAGCTCTCGCGTCACCGGGCCAAAGATACGCGTGCCGATGGGCTGCAGCTGTGCATTCAACAACACGGCCGCATTGCCATCGAAGCGAATCAGCGAGCCATCGGGGCGCCGCACGCCCTTGGCGGTGCGCACCACGACAGCGTTATAAACTTCACCCTTCTTGACCTTGCCGCGAGGAATGGCCTCCTTAACGCTCACCTTGATGATGTCACCAATCCCCGCATAACGGCGCTTTGAGCCACCCAGGACTTTGATACACATCAGCCGACGCGCGCCGCTGTTATCGGCCACATCCAACACCGTTTGCATCTGAATCATCGATACTTCTCCGCCAATCTGTACCCAGCCCCTCCAACCTCCGTGGTTCGAGGGCGCGAAATAATACCACCTAAACGCGCAGAGCCCAAATCTTTTTCGCTTTGGGCTCTGCGATCAATCCTTTTGCTCCGTCCGCCACCAAAAGCAGCCGGTGGGGCACGCTGTCTAGCTAGCGCGTTTTACAATTTCAACCAGCCGCCAGGACTTGGTCTTCGACAGCGGACGACACTCGGTGATGGTCACCTCGTCGCCAATGTTGCAGTCATTGTTTTCGTCATGGACGTGCAGCTTGGTCGAACGGCGGATATATTTGCCGTACAAGGGATGCTTGACACGACGCTCAACCATCACCGTGACAGTACGGTCCATCTTGTCGCTGATCACCCGCCCGGCAAGTGTGCGGACTGCCTTTTCTTCACTCATTCTGCACCACCCGCAATCTCGTTCATGATCGTCTTGACGCGCGCCACATCGCGGCGCACGGTTTTCAGGCGCGCCGAGTTACCCAGCTGCCCGGTTCCCTTTTGCATGCGCAGATTGAACTGCTCACGCAACAGATTCTGCAACTCTTCGTTCAGCTCTGCGGCACTTTTCCCGCGTAATTCTTTTGCGTCCATCACATCACCGTCCGCGTCACAAAGGTCGTCGACAGAGGCAGCTTGGCAGCCGCCAGGCGAAATGCCTCGCGCGCCACGTCCTCGGCAACACCTTCCATCTCAAATAACATCCGGCCCGGCTGAATCTGGGCAACCCAGTATTCAACAGCACCCTTGCCCTTGCCCATACGTACCTCGAGGGGCTTCTTGGTAATCGGCTTGTCCGGAAACACCCGAATCCAGATCTTTCCGCCACGCTTGATGTGTCGGGTCATGGCGCGACGCGCGGCCTCGATCTGACGCGCGGTGATACGTCCACGCGCGGTTGCCTTCAGGCCACATTCGCCGAAGCTGACATCACTACCGCGAAACGCCAGTCCGCGGTTCTTGCCTTTCATCTGTTTGCGAAATTTCGTTCGCTTTGGCTGCAACATAATCTTGTCTCCCTAAAACCTACTTCGCGGCGGCTTGTTCAGCGGCGGCGGGCGGCTGACCCTTATCGAAGACCTCACCCTTGAACAACCAGACCTTGACGCCGATCACGCCATAGGTGGTGCTGGCCTCGACGACGCCATAGTCGATATCGGCTCTCAGCGTGTGCAGGGGGACACGACCCTCGTGATACCACTCGGTGCGCGCAATCTCCGCACCGTTCAGACGACCGGAGACGCGAACCTTGATGCCCAAAGCGCCCAGACGCATTGCGTTCTGTACCGCACGCTTCATGGCGCGGCGGAACATGATGCGACGCTCAAGCTGCTGGGCAACGTTCTCGGCCACCAGCGTGGCGTCAAGCTCAGGCTTGCGAATCTCTTCGATATTGATGCTCACCGGCACACCCATCATCTGGCTGACCGAACGGCGCAGACGTTCAACGTCCTCACCCTTCTTGCCGATGACGATACCCGGACGCGCGGTATGAATGGTGATACGCGCATTGTTCGCAGGTCGTTCGATCTGCACACGGCTGACAGACGCATGAGAAAGCTTCTTCTTGATGAAGTCACGAACTTCAAGATCCTGGTTGAGGATGTCCGCGAAATCCTTGCTGTCTGCGTACCACTTGGACGTCCAGTCTTTGACAATGCCAAGACGAATGCCTATCGGATGTACTTTCTGACCCATTGCTCTGCCTCTTAACTGTCGCTGACGGTGACGGTGATATGTGCACGACGCTTCAGGATGCGCGTACCGCGACCCTTGGCACGGGCGCGCATGCGCTTGTAGGTCGGGCCCTCGTCAACGAAGATCGTCTTGACCTTCAGTTCGTCGATGTCGGCACCTTCGTTATGCTCGGCATTGGCGATGGCGGATTCGAGCACCTTCTTCACCAGGTGGGCGGCCTTTTTGGGACTGAAGGCCAGCGTCTGGATCGCCTTCTCCACGGAAAGACCACGAATCTGATCTGCGACCAGGCGGCCCTTCTGTGCGGACAACGGCGCATTCCTCAATTTTGCACTTACTTCCATCTCGGTAACCCCTTAGCGGCCTTTCTTGTCGGCAGCGTGGCCTTTGTAGGTGCGGGTCGGGGCGAACTCACCCAACTTGTAACCCACCATGTCCTCGGTGATGAACACCGGTACATGCTGTCGACCATTATGCACAGCGATGGTAAGACCGAGCATTTCCGGCAGCACCATGGAACGGCGAGACCAGGTCTTGATCGGTTTCCGGTTATTGGTTTCTGCGGCCACCTGAACTTTCTTCAGGAGATGCAGATCGACAAAAGGCCCTTTGCTAACTGAACGTGGCACAGTCCTGACTCTCTTTTCTTACTTAGATTTGCGACGGCGAACAATCATGCCATCGGTCCGTTTGTTGCTGCGGGTCTTGTAACCCTTGGTCGGCACACCCCAGGGGGAAACCGGATGGCGGCCACCCGATGTTCGACCCTCACCACCGCCATGCGGATGGTCCACGGGATTCATGGCCACACCGCGAACGGTGGGACGAACACCGCGCCAGCGCGAGGCACCGGCCTTGCCCAGTGAACGCAGGCTGTGCTCACTGTTACCCACTTCGCCGACCACCGCGCGGCACTCCACGTGCACCTTGCGCATCTCGCCGGAGCGCAGGCGCAGGGTCGCGTAATCACCCTCACGGGCGACCAGTTGGGCGGAGGTGCCGGCACTGCGCGCAATCTGTGCACCCTTGCCAGGCTTCAGCTCGATGCAGTGAATGGTGGTACCCACCGGCATGCGACGCAGGGTCAGGCAGTTGCCGGGCTTGATGGGTGCCTCGGCGCCGGACATGATCTCGCAACCGGCGCTCACGCCCTTGGGTGCGATGATGTAACGACGCTCGCCATCGGCGTACAGCACCAGGGCGATGTTCGCGCTGCGGTTCGGATCATATTCCAGGCGCTCGACGCGACCAGGAATACCGTCCTTGTTGCGCTTGAAATCGATGATGCGATAGTGCTGCTTGTGGCCGCCACCCTTGTGGCGCGTGGTGATGCGACCCTGGTTGTTGCGGCCACCCGTGCGCGACTTCTTTTCCAGCAAGCCGGCATAGGGGGCGCCCTTGTGCAGGTCCGGGTTGACGATCTCGACCACGAAACGGCGGCCGGGTGACGTCGGTTTTGCTTTTACGATTGCCATTCTACCTACTCCGCTACCTTATTCGCCGCCGATGAAGTCGATTTCCTGGCCGGCCTTGACACGTACATAGGCCTTTTTCCAGTCCTTTCGACGCCCCATACGGACACCAGAACGCTTGGTCTTACCCTTGGTATTGAGCACGCGAACGGCATCAACTTCCACTTCAAACAGCGTTTCTACCGCCTGCTTGATCTCAGGCTTGGTGGCATCGGTAGCAACCTTGAACACATACTGGTTGCTGGACTCACCGACGTTTGCCGCCTTTTCAGTAATATGCGGGGCCAGGATGACCTTCATGATGCGTTCCTGATTCATCCGAGCATCTCCTCAATCTGTTTCACGGCCGCGACCGTCATCAGCACATTGTTGCTGTTGACCAGGCTGACCGGATCAATTTCTCGCGCACCACAAACGTCGACCTTGTGCAGGTTGCGCGCGGACAGGTAGAGGTTTTCACTCTCGCCATCCGTGACGATCAAGCCGCCGTCGAAACCCATCGCATCCAGCTTTTCCACCAGCGCCTTGGTCTTCGGCGCCTCGAAGTCGAGGCTGTCGACGATCTTCAGGCGCTCCTGACGGACCAGTTCGGACAGGATCGCGCGCATTGCGCCGCGGTACATTTTCTTGTTCACCTTCTGCGAGTGGTCCTGCGGACGCAGCGCAAAGGTGTGGCCGCCGCTGCGCCAGATGGGGCTGCTGGAGGTGCCGGCGCGGGCGCGGCCGGTGCCCTTCTGACGCCAGGGCTTGGCACCGCCGCCACGCACATCGGAGCGGCTCTTGCTGGCCCGAGTGCCACTGCGGGCACCCGCCAGATAGGCGGTGACGACCTGGTGCACCAGGGCTTCATTGTAATCACGGGCGAAATTGTCTTCCGAGACTTCAACCGTCTTGGTGGAGGTCTTGCCCGTCGCCGTTGTCAATTTGAGATCCATGCTATCGCCCCTTAGCTACGTGCTTTGACTGCTGCGCGGACGATCACATCGCCGCCCTTGGCCCCGGGCACGGCACCCTTGACCAGCACAATATTGCGCTCGGCATCGACGCGCACGACTTCCAGGTTCTGCACGGTCTTGCGCACCGCGCCCATGTGACCGGCCATCTTCTTGCCCTTGAACACATGGCCTGGAGTCTGGCCCAGACCAATGGAACCCGGCGCGCGGTGAGACAGCGAGTTACCGTGCGTGGCATCCTGCATGTGGAAATTGTGGCGCTTGATGACGCCCGCAAAACCCTTACCGATGCTGGTACCCGACACGTCGACCTTCTGGCCTTCGGAGAAGATCTCCACGCTCACGCTGTCACCAGCGGCGATATCTTCACCCTCGCCATCATCGAGACGAAACTCCCAAAGACCACGACCGGCTTCCACACCCGCCTTGGCGAAGTGTCCAGCGGCCGGCTTGTTGACACGGGACGGGCGGCGGCTGCCGGTGGTCACCTGCACGGCGCGATAACCATCCACATCCAGCGTCTTGACCTGGGTCACGCGATTGGGCTCAACCTCGATGACCGTCACCGGGATGGAAACACCCTCCTCGGTGAAGATGCGAGTCATTCCTGCCTTGCGGCCGACTACTCCGATCGTCATCTTTCATTCCTCAATATCTGCCGGTTCTGTACCGGCACTTAAACCATCTGAAATTCGTAAACTCAGCCCAGCTTGATCTGGACATCGACACCCGCAGCCAGGTCCAGCTTCATCAGCGCATCGACGGTCTTGTCGGTGGGATCGACGATATCCATCAGACGCTTGTGGGTGCGGATCTCGTACTGGTCACGCGCGTCCTTGTTGACATGCGGAGAAATCAGCACGGTCCAGCGCTCCTTCTTGGTCGGCAGCGGAATCGGCCCGTGAACCTGCGCACCCGTGCGTTTCGCGGTTTCAACGATTTCCTGCGCAGACTGATCGATCAGACGATGATCAAAAGCCTTTAAGCGGATGCGAATTCTCTGTCCTGCTGCCATTTTTGCCGACCTTTATCAATAAATGCTGCGTATCAACTGACAAGGACCGAGCGGCGAAGCAAAGCCTCACCGGCTCAGCCCTTGTTGACTACCTGTAACTTACTCGATGATCTTGGAGACCACGCCCGCGCCCACGGTGCGGCCGCCTTCGCGAATCGCGAAACGCAGACCTTCTTCCATGGCAATCGGCGCAATCAGGGTCACCGTCATGTTGACGTTGTCACCCGGCATCACCATCTCAACACCGTCAGGCAGGTCGCAGGCACCGGTGACGTCGGTGGTGCGGAAGTAGAACTGCGGACGGTAGTTGTTGAAGAACGGCGTGTGACGCCCGCCTTCGTCCTTGCTCAGCACGTACACTTCGCACTCGAACTTGGTGTGCGGGGTGATCGAGCCGGGCTTGGCCAGCACCTGGCCGCGCTCGACTTCTTCACGCTTGGTGCCGCGCAGCAGCACGCCAACGTTGTCGCCAGCCTGGCCTTCGTCGAGCAGCTTGCGGAACATTTCCACCCCGGTGCAGGTGGTCTTCATGGTGTCCTTGATGCCGACGATTTCGATTTCGTCGCCAACGTGCACCACGCCGCGCTCGATACGGCCGGTGACCACGGTGCCACGACCGGAGATGGAGAACACGTCTTCCACCGGCATCAGGAAGTCGCCGTCGACGGCGCGCTCCGGGGTGGGGATGTAGTTGTCCATCTCCTCGACCAGCTTGAGGATGGAGGGCACGCCGATCTCGGACTGGTCGCCTTCCAGGGCCTTGAGGGCGGAGCCGATGACCACCGGGGTGTCGTCGCCGGGGAAGTCGTAGGTGTCCAGCAGCTCGCGGATCTCCATCTCGACCAGCTCGAGCAGCTCTTCGTCGTCGACCATGTCGGCCTTGTTCATGTACACCAGGATGTAGGGAACGCCCACCTGACGCGACAGCAGGATGTGCTCGCGGGTCTGCGGCATGGGGCCGTCGGCGGCGGACACCACCAGGATCGCGCCGTCCATCTGCGCGGCGCCGGTGATCATGTTCTTCACGTAGTCGGCGTGGCCGGGGCAGTCGACGTGCGCGTAGTGGCGGTTGTCGGACTCGTATTCGACGTGGGCGGTGGCGATGGTGATGCCGCGCGCGCGCTCTTCGGGGGCGCCGTCGATCTGGTCGTAGGCCTTGAATTCACCGCCGTGCTTCTCCGCCATGACCTTGGTCAGGGCTGCGGTCAGCGTGGTCTTGCCATGATCGACGTGGCCAATGGTGCCAACGTTGACATGCGGTTTCGTTCGTTCAAACTTTTCTTTGGACACGGCGTTAACCCCTTATCTCAAATTTAACCAATCTTAAGATGCTTTCTTGATGACGGCTTCGGCGACACTGGCGGGCGCCTCGGCATACTTGCCAAATACCATGGTGTAGGTGGCGCGACCCTGGGTCGATGAACGCAGATCGGTGGCATAACCGAACATCTCGGCCAGCGGCACCTCTGCACGGATCACCTTGCCGGTCACCGAATCTTCCATACCCTGGACGAGGCCGCGGCGGCGGTTCAGGTCTCCCATCACGTCACCCATATAGTCTTCCGGCGTTACCACCTCGACATTCATGATGGGTTCGAGCAACACCGGGTTCGCTTTCGCGGCGCCGTTCTTGAAGCCCATGGAGCCGGCGATCTTGAAGGCCATTTCCGAGGAGTCGACATCATGGTAGGAACCGTCGTACAGGGTGACCTTGACATCCACCACAGGGAAGCCGGCGATGACGCCGTTTTCCATCTGTTCCTGAATGCCCTTGTCGACGGCGCCGATGTACTCACGCGGCACCACGCCGCCAACGATCTCGTTGACGAATTCATAACCGGTGCCCGGCTCCTGCGGCTCCAGCCGCAACCAGACGTGGCCGTACTGACCGCGACCACCGGACTGGCGCACGAACTTGCCTTCGGCCTCGACGCTCTTGCGAATGGTCTCACGATAGGCCACCTGCGGCGCGCCCACATTGGCCTCAACCTTGAACTCGCGGCGCATGCGATCGACGATGATGTCGAGATGCAGCTCGCCCATGCCGGAGATGATGGTCTGCCCGGACTCCTCGTCGGTGTGCACACGGAAGGACGGATCCTCCTGCGCCAGTTTGCCGAGGGCCACGCCCATCTTTTCCTGGTCCGGCTTGGTCTTGGGCTCGATGGCCACGGAAATCACCGGCTCCGGGAACTCCATGCGCTCCAGGGTGATCACTTCCTTGAGGTCGCACAGGGTGTCGCCGGTAGTGACGTCCTTGAGACCGACCGCCGCGGCGATGTCGCCGGCGCGAACTTCCTTGATCTCTTCACGTGAATTGGCGTGCATCTGCACGATGCGGCCGAAGCGCTCTTTCTTGGACTTCACCGGGTTGTAGACGAAGTCACCGGAATTGATCACGCCAGAATACACGCGGAAGAAGGTCAGCGTGCCGACGAAGGGATCGGTAGCGATCTTGAAGGCCAGCGCAGCAAACGGCGCATCGTCGGAGGCCGGGCGCTCGGCCTCGGTCTCGTCGGCATCATCCAGCACACCCGTGATGGCCGGGACGTCCACCGGTGAAGGCATGTACTCGACGATGGCGTCGAGCATCGCCTGCACGCCCTTGTTCTTGAAGGCGGAGCCACAGAAACAGGGCACGATCTCGTTGGCCAGGGTCTGCAGACGAATGCCCTTCTTGATCTCCTCGTTGGTCAGCTCGCCGCCCTCGAGGTACTTCTCCATCAACTCTTCATCGGCCTCGGCGGCGGCCTCGATCATCTGCTCACGCAGCTCCTCGGCCTTGCCCTTCAGCTCGGCCGGAATCTCGCGCTCCTCATAGGTCGCGCCCATGTCGGCCTCATTCCAGTAGATGGCCTTCATGCGCACCAGGTCGACGACGCCTTCGAAGTTCTCTTCGGCACCGATATTCAACTGCATCGGCACCGGGTTGGCGCCCAGACGCTCCTTCAGCTGACCGACCACACGCAGGAAGTCCGCGCCGGAGCGGTCCATCTTGTTGACGAAGGCCATGCGCGGCACTTGATACTTGTTGGCCTGACGCCAGACCGTCTCGGATTGCGGCTCGACGCCACCCACCGCGCAGAACACCGCACAGGCGCCATCGAGCACGCGCAGGGAACGCTCCACTTCGATGGTGAAGTCGACGTGCCCGGGGGTATCGATGATGTTGATGCGATGCTGATCGAACTGCTTGTCCATGCCACCCCAGAAACAGGTGGTGGCCGCAGAGGTGATGGTGATGCCACGCTCCTGCTCCTGCTCCATCCAGTCCATGGTCGCGGCGCCGTCATGCACCTCACCGATCTTGTGCGACATGCCGGTATAGAACAGCACGCGCTCGGTGGTGGTTGTCTTACCGGCATCGATGTGGGCCATGATGCCGATATTGCGATAACGTTCGATTGGTGTTTTACGCGCCACGTCTTGAATCTCTTTCCAGGGTGCTTCTTTTGAATGAACCGGCCAACTGCGGGGGCCAGGTTACCAGCGGTAGTGAGAGAAGGCCTTGTTGGCCTCCGCCATGCGATGGACATCTTCACGACGCTTGACCGCCGCGCCGCGCCCTTCCACCGCATCCATAATCTCACCCGCAAGCCGGCGATCCATGGATTTTTCGCCACGCTTGCGCGCGGCATCGACCAGCCAGCGCATGGCCAGCGTGATACGACGCTCGGCACGCACCTCGACGGGCACCTGATAGGTGGCGCCACCGACACGACGGGACTTCACCTCGACCATCGGGCGCACATTCTCCAGCGCCTTGTTGAGCAGCTCGACCGGCTCGCCCTTGGTGCGGTCAACAACCTGATCGAGAGCGCCGTAGACGACGCGCTCGGCGACAGACTTCTTGCCGTCCAGCATCAACATGTTGACGAATTTGGCGACCGTCTGATCCTTGAACTTGGGATCAGGCAGTACGGTACGTTTTGCTGCAACTCTTCTTCTAGCCATTCTGATTACTCAACCTTGCCGGCGAAAACCAATTTATAAAAAAACCAGGGATAGACAACCTGGATCAGGACTTGGGACGCTTGGCGCCGTACTTCGAACGACCCTGGCGGCGATCACTCACGCCGGAGGTGTCGAGACTGCCGCGCACGGTGTGGTAACGCACGCCGGGAAGATCCTTTACACGTCCGCCGCGAATCAGGATCACCGAGTGCTCCTGCAGATTATGCCCCTCACCACCGATATAGGTGGTGACTTCCTGACCATTGGTCAGACGGACGCGAGCGACCTTGCGCAGCGCCGAGTTCGGCTTCTTCGGCGTGGTCGTGTAAACGCGCGTACACACACCGCGGCGCTGCGGACAGGCCTCCAGTGCAGGCACATTACTTTTTGCTTTTTGGCGGGCCCGACCCTTGCGGACCAACTGATTCACCGTTGGCATGTAAACTTGCTCCAACCCTTGAATAAATAACAGGCGGGAGGTCCCGCCTGTTCAGAGGAGCGCGAATTTTAGGCGCATGGGCTTTGACTGTCAAGCCCGCGCCGGCCTCAAAAAGGATATTTCCCGAGGCTATTCACGCGATTATGATTCCACCGCTTCCTCGGCGTCCGCGGCGCTGTCCGAGGCCTTGTCGGCCGACAACACTTGGTCGGCCGCGGCGACCAGTTCCGCCTGGGTGTCGACCGTGGCGCGACGACGACGCGCCTCGTGATAGGCCAGCCCCGTGCCGGCGGGGATCAGCCGGCCGACGATGACGTTTTCCTTCAGGCCGCGCAGGCGATCCACCTTGCCGCCCACCGAGGCCTCGGTGAGCACCCGGGTGGTCTCCTGGAAGGAGGCCGCGGAAATGAACGACTCGGTGGCCAGCGAGGCCTTGGTGATGCCCAGCAGCATCGGTTCCCAGGTGGCCGGCATCTTGCCTTCCGCCACCACCCGTTCGTTCTCTTCCAGCAGGCGGGCCTTCTCCATCTGTTCGCCCTTGAGGAACTTGGTGTCGCCGGCGTCCTTGATCTCGACCCGACGCAGCATCTGCCGCACGATCACCTCGATGTGCTTGTCGTTGATCTTCACGCCCTGCAGGCGGTAGACCTCCTGCACCTCGTTGCTGATGTAGGTCGCCAGTTCCTCGACCCCCAGCAGGCGCAGGATGTCGTGCGGATTGGGTGCGCCATCGGCGATGACTTCGCCCTGCTCCACGTGCTCGCCCTCGAAGGCGGTGATGTGGCGCCACTTGGGGATCAGCTCCTCGTGGGGTTCGCCCTCGGCGGGGGTGATCACCAGGCGCTGCTTGCCCTTGGTCTCCTTGCCGAAGGAAATGATGCCGGAGATCTCCGCCATGATGGCCGGCTCCTTGGGCTTGCGGGCCTCGAACAGCTCGGCCACGCGCGGCAGACCACCGGTGATGTCGCGGGTCTTGGAGGATTCCTGCGGGATACGCGCGATGACGTCGCCCACCTTGGCCTCGGCGCCGTCTTCCATGACCACGATGGCACCGGCCGGCAACACATACTGGGCCGGAATGTCGGTACCCACCAGGCGCAGGCTCTCGCCGTTCTCGTCCACCAGCTTGACCATCGGGCGCAGGTCCTTGGCGCTGGTGCTGCGCTGCTTGGGATCGATGACCACCAGGCTGGTGAGGCCAGTCACTTCATCGGTCTCGCGCTGCACGGTGACGCCATCGATGAAGTCATTGAGCTTGATGGTGCCCGCCACCTCGGTGATCACCGGGTGGGTATGCGGGTCCCAGGTGGCCACGATATCGCCGGCCTTCACCTCGGCGCCTTCCTGTACCGGGATCTCGGCACCGTAGGGCACCTTGTAGCGCTCGCGCTCGCGGCCATGCACATCCTGCACGGTCAGCTCGCCGGAACGGGACACCGCCACCAGCACGCCGTCGGCGCGCTGCACGGTCTTGATGTTGTGCAGGCGGATAGTGCCAGCCGACTTGATCTCGATATTGTTGGCCGCCGCGGCACGCGAGGCGGCGCCACCGATGTGGAAGGTGCGCATGGTCAGCTGGGTGCCGGGCTCGCCGATGGACTGCGCGGCGATGACGCCGACGGACTCGCCGATGTTGACGCGGTGGCCGCGGGCCAGGTCGCGGCCATAGCACTGGGCGCAGATGCCGTAGCGGGTCTCGCAAGTGATGGGCGAACGGGTGTAGACCTGATCCACGCTGTGCTTCTCCAGCAGCTCGACCATGTCCTCGTCCAGCAGGGTGCCTGCGGGCACCAGCACCTCGTCACTGCCCGGCTTGAGGATGTCGCGCGCCGGCACGCGGCCCAGCACGCGCTCGGCGAGGGTCTCGACCACGTCGCCGCCCTCGACCAGCGGCTGGATCAGCAGGCCGTTCTCGGTGCCGCAATCCTCCACCAGCACCACCAGGTCCTGCGCCACGTCCACCAGACGGCGGGTCAGGTAACCCGAGTTGGCGGTCTTCAGCGCGGTATCGGCCAGGCCCTTGCGCGCGCCGTGGGTGGAGATGAAGTACTGCAACACGTCCAGCCCTTCGCGGAAGTTGGCGGTGATGGGCGTCTCGATGATGGAGCCGTCGGGCTTGGCCATCAGGCCGCGCATGCCGGACAGCTGACGGATCTGCGCCGCGCTGCCTCGGGCGCCGGAGTCGGCCATCATGAACACCGAGTTGAAGGACTTCTGCTTCACCGTGTTGCCCTCGGCATCGACCACTTCGTCGAAGCCCAGGGTGTCCATCATGGCGCGCGCCACCTGATCGTTGGTGTCGGACCAGATGTCCACCACCTTGTTGTAGCGCTCGCCATTGGTGACCAGACCGGACACGTACTGGTTCTCGATCTCGCGCACCTGTTCCTCGGCGCGGGCGATGATCGCCTGCTTGGCGGCGGGGATCACCATGTCGTTGATGCCGAAGGACACCGAGGCGCGGGTGGAGTACTTGAAACCGGTGTACATCAGCTGGTCGGCGAAGATCACCGTTTCCTTCAGACCGACGCGGCGGTAACAGGCGTTGATCACCGCGGAGATGGCCTTCTTGGTCATCACCTGGTTGACCAGGTCCACGGACAGGCCCGGCGGGATGATTTCCATGAGGATGGCGCGACCAACGGTGGTATCCACCAGGCGGCGCTCTTCCTTCAGCTCGCCATTCTCGCCCTGGGTCACGTCGGCGACACGGATCTTGACCTTGGCATGAAGCTCGGCGGCGCCGCTGTCGTAGGCGCGCAGCGCCTCGGTGATGTCGGCGAACACCATGCCCTCGCCCTTGGCGTTGATACGCTCGCGGGTGATGTAGTACAGACCCAGCACCACGTCCTGCGAGGGCACGATGATGGGCTCGCCGTTGGCCGGCGAGAGGATGTTATTGGTGGACATCATCAGGGCGCGGGTTTCCAGCTGCGCCTCGATGGACAGCGGCACGTGCACGGCCATCTGATCGCCGTCGAAGTCGGCGTTGAAGGCGGTACACACCAGCGGATGTAGCTGGATGGCCTTGCCCTCGATCAGCACCGGCTCGAAGGCCTGGATGCCGAGGCGATGCAGGGTCGGCGCGCGGTTGAGCATGACGGGATGCTCGCGGATCACCTCTTCGAGGATGTCCCACACCTCTGGACCCTCGCGCTCGACCATCTTCTTCGCCGCCTTGATGGTGGTGGCCAGGCCGCGCAGTTCCAGCTTGCTGAAGATGAAGGGCTTGAACAGCTCCAGGCCCATCTTCTTCGGCAGGCCGCACTGGTGCAGCTTGAGGGTCGGGCCGACCACGATCACGGAACGGCCGGAGTAGTCGACGCGCTTGCCCAGCAGGTTCTGGCGGAAACGGCCCTGCTTGCCCTTGATCATGTCGGCCAGGGACTTCAGCGGACGCTTGTTGGAGCCGGTGATGGCGCGGCCGCGACGGCCGTTGTCCAGCAATGCGTCCACGGATTCCTGCAGCATGCGCTTCTCATTGCGCACGATGATGTCCGGGGCGTTCAGCTCCAGCAGGCGGCGCAGGCGGTTGTTGCGGTTGATGGTACGACGGTACAGGTCGTTGAGGTCGGAGGTGGCGAAGCGGCCACCGTCCAGCGGCACCAGCGGGCGCAGCTCCGGCGGCAGTACCGGCAGTACGGTCATCACCATCCACTCGGGCTTGTTGCCGGACTCGAGGAAGGCCTCCACCAGCTTCAGGCGCTTGGTGAACTTCTTGTACTTGGTCTCCGACTTGGTGGCGGCGATCTCCTCGCGCAGTGCATCGGCCTCGGCCTGCAAATCGACGGAGCGCAGCAACTCGAACACCGCTTCGGCGCCCATGCGGGCGTCGAATTCGTCGCCGTATTCCTCGATGGCCTCCAGGTACTGCTCGTCGGAGAGCAGCTGGTTGCGCTCCAGCTGGGTCATGCCTGGGTCGATGACCACGAAGGCCTCGAAGTACAACACCCGCTCGATGTCGCGCAGGGTCATGTCCAGCAGCAGGCCGATGCGCGAGGGCAGCGACTTGAGGAACCAGATGTGCGCCACCGGGCTGGCCAGCTCGATGTGGCCCATGCGCTCGCGGCGCACCTTGGCCAGGGTCACCTCCACGCCGCACTTCTCGCAGATCACGCCGCGGTGCTTGAGGCGCTTGTACTTGCCGCACAGACACTCGTAGTCCTTCACCGGGCCGAAGATCTTGGCACAGAACAGACCGTCGCGCTCCGGCTTGAAGGTGCGGTAGTTGATGGTCTCCGGCTTCTTCACCTCACCGAAGGACCAGGAGCGGATCTTCTCCGGCGAGGCCAGGCCGATGCGGATGGCATCGAAGTCGTCGGTTTGACCCTGCTGGGTACGCAGAATATTGAGCAGATCTTTCATAATGTCTCCACCTGTTGTCGACGACGCGGGCTACTTGTCTTCTTCCAGCTCGATATCGAGGCCGAGGGAACGGATTTCCTTCACCAGCACGTTGAAGGACTCGGGCATGCCGGCCTCCATGCGGTGGTCGCCATCGACGATGTTCTTGTACATCTTGGTGCGTCCGGCGACGTCGTCCGACTTCACCGTCAGCATCTCCTGCAGCGTGTACGCCGCGCCATAGGCCTCCAGGGCCCACACCTCCATCTCACCGAAGCGCTGGCCGCCGAACTGCGCCTTGCCGCCCAGCGGCTGCTGGGTGACGAGGCTGTACGGGCCGGTGGAGCGGGCATGCATCTTGTCATCCACCAGGTGGTTGAGCTTGAGCATGTACATGTAGCCGACGGTCACGGGACGGTCGAAGTATTCGCCGGTGCGGCCGTCGATGAGGCGGGTCTGCCCCGTCTCCGGCAGGTCGGCCAGCTTCAGCATGCGGCGGATCTCATCCTCACTGACGCCGTCGAACACCGGCGTCGCCATGGGCACGCCCTTGCGCAGGTTGGCGCTCATCTCGAGGATCTCGTCGTCGGTGAATTCCTTCAGGTCCACCTTGACGCCTTCGCCACCGTTGTAGATCTCGTCCAGGTACTTGCGGATGTCCTTCACCTTGCCATCGCTGTCGAGCATCTTGCCCAGCTTCAGGCCCAGGCCGCGCGCTGCCCAGCCCAGATGGGTCTCCAGCACCTGGCCGACGTTCATGCGCGAGGGCACGCCGAGGGGGTTGAGGACGATGTCCACGGGGGTGCCGTCGGGGGAATAAGGCATGTCTTCCACCGGCACGATGGTGGAGATGACGCCCTTGTTGCCGTGACGGCCGGCCATCTTGTCGCCCGGCTGCAGGCGACGCTTCACGGCCACGTAGACCTTGACCATCTTCAGCACGCCCGGCGCCAGGTCGTCACCGGAGGTCAGTTTGATGCGCTGTTCCTCGAACTTGGCATCCATCTCCTCGCGGTGCTGCTTGAGCTGCGCGGCCAGCTTCTCCAGCTGCGCATTGGCCTCTTCGTCGCGCAGGCGCACTTCGAACCACTGGCCACGATCGAGATCCGCGAGGTAGGCCTTGGTAACCTTGGCGCCGGCCTTGAGGCCGGCGGGGCCGCCGTCGACCACCTTGCCAAGGAGGAGTTTCTCGGCGCGCTGGTAGATGTCTTCCTCAAGGATGCGGTATTCGTCCTGCAGGTCCTTCTTCACCACGGCCAGGTCGGCGGCCTCCACCTGCAGGGCGCGCGAGTCCTTCTCGACGCCATCGCGGGTGAACACGCGCACGTCGATGACGGTGCCGTACATGCTGGAGGACACACGCAGCGAGGTGTCCTTCACGTCGGAGGCCTTCTCGCCGAAGATGGCGCGCAGCAGCTTTTCTTCCGGGGTCAGCTGGGTCTCGCCCTTGGGCGTCACCTTGCCCACCAGGATGTCGCCCGGCTTGACCTTGGCGCCGACGTAGACCACGCCGGCCTCGTCGAGCTTGGACAACGCGCCCTCACCCACGTTGGGGATATCGGAGGTGATCTCTTCCGGCCCCAGCTTGGTGTCGCGGGCCATGCAGGTCAGCTCTTCGATATGAATGGTGGTGTAACGATCCTCTTCCACCACGCGCTCGGAGATGAGGATGGAATCCTCGAAGTTGTAGCCGTTCCAGGGCATGAAGGCCACCAGCATGTTCTGCCCCAGGGCCAGCTCGCCCAGGTCGGTGCTGGGCCCGTCGGCCAGCACGTCGCCGCGCGCCACCACGTCGCCCGGCTTCACCAGCGGGCGCTGGTTGATGCAGGTGTTCTGGTTGGAGCGGGTGTACTTGGTGAGGTTGTAGATGTCCACGCCCGGCTCGCCGGCGGCGGTCTCGTCGTCGTTGACACGCACCACGATGCGCGCGGCGTCCACGGACTCCACCACGCCGCCGCGCTTCGACACCACGGTGACGCCGGAGTCGATGGCCACGGTGCGCTCGATGCCGGTGCCCACCAGGGGTTTGTCGGCACGCAGGGTCGGCACCGCCTGGCGCTGCATGTTGGAACCCATCAGCGCGCGGTTGGCGTCGTCGTGCTCGAGGAACGGGATCAGCGCGGCAGCCACCGAGACGATCTGACGCGGCGACACGTCCACGTAGTCCACGCGGTCCGGCAGGGACATGGTGAACTCGTTCTGATGACGGCAGGACACCAGCTCGTCCACCAGCTTGCCGTCCTTGTCGATGGCCACGTTGGCCTGGGCGATGACGAACTGACCCTCCTCGATGGCCGACAGGTATTCGATCTGGTCGGTCACCTTGCCGTCCACCACCCTGCGGTAGGGGGTCTCGAGGAAGCCGTAGTCGTTGGTGCGGGCGTACACCGCCAGCGAATTGATCAGGCCGATGTTCGGGCCTTCCGGGGTCTCGATGGGACACACGCGGCCGTAGTGGGTCGGGTGCACGTCGCGCACCTCGAAGCCGGCGCGCTCGCGGGTCAGGCCGCCCGGGCCGAGGGCCGAGACGCGGCGCTTGTGGGTGACCTCGGAAAGCGGGTTGTTCTGGTCCATGAACTGCGACAGCTGGCTGGAGCCGAAGAACTCCTTCACCGCCGCCGACACCGGCTTGGCGTTGATCAGATCCTGCGGCATCAGGCCCTCGCTCTCGGCCAGCGACAGGCGCTCCTTGACGGCACGTTCGACACGCACCAGGCCGACGCGGAACTGGTTTTCCGCCATTTCACCCACGGAACGGATACGGCGATTGCCCAGGTGGTCGATGTCATCGACCACGCCGTGGCCGTTGCGGATGTCGATCAGGGTCTTGAGCACATCGACGATGTCGCTGGGCTGCTCGGCCAACAGGGCCTTGAGGTCACCCCAGGTGAGGGTCTCCTTGGCCTGTTCGGCGGCCAGCTCCTTGATCTCGGGCCACGGCGACAGGTCGGCGACACGGATCTCCGCGCTGTCGCTCTTGGGCTTGAGCTTGTCCTCGATCTGCTTGGTGAAATAACGCAGGTCGAAGAGGATGCCCAAGCCGGTATCCCGGCCGCGCCCCAGGCGGCGATTGAACTTCATGCGGCCAACGGCGGACAGGTCGTAGCGATCACTGTTGAAGAACAGATTCTTGAACAGGGTCTCTGCGGCATCCTTGGTGGGCGGTTCGCCGGGACGCATCATGCGATAGATTTCCACCTGCGCCTCGAGGGCATTGCTGGTGGTGTCCAGACGCAGGGTATCGGCGATGAACGGACCACGATCGAGATCGTTGGTAAAGATGGTCTCCAGCGACTTGACCCCGGCCTCCACCAGCGTGGCAATGAGTTCTTCGGTCAACTCGTCATTGGCATTGGCGAGAATCTCGCCAGAGGTCTTGTCGACGATGGGACGCGCCAGGGACTTGCCGACCAGATATTCCAGCGGTACGGAAAGCGTCTTCAGGCCGGCCTTTTCCAGCTGCTTGATGTGGCGCGCGGTAATGCGACGGCCCTTCTCCACCAGCAGCTCGCCCTTGATCTTGATGTCGAAGTTGGCGGTGTCGCCGCGCAGACGCTCGGGGATCAGGGTCAGCTTGGCCTCGTCCTTGCCCAGCTTGTAGCTGTCGGTTTCGAAGAACATGTCGATGATGTCTTCGTTGTCATAGCCCAGGGCATGCAGGATCACCGTGGCCGGCAACTTGCGGCGACGGTCGATGCGCACGAACACCGCATCCTTGGGATCGAATTCAAAGTCCAGCCAGGAACCCCGGTAGGGAATCACCTGCGCGTGGTAGAGCAACTTGCCGGAGGAATGGGTCTTGCCCTTGTCGTGATCGAAGAACACGCCCGGCGAACGGTGCAGCTGGGAGACGATGACGCGCTCGGTACCATTGATGACGAAGGTGCCGTTGTCGGTCATCAGGGGCACTTCGCCCATGTAGATCTCTTGTTCCTTGATATCCTTGATCGGCTTCGGGTTGGCCTTGGAGTCCTTGTCGTAGATGACCAGGCGCACCGTCACGCGCAACGGCGCCGCGTAGGACATGCCGCGCAGCTGACATTCCTTGACCGTGAAGGTCGGCGTGCCGAGACGATAGTCGACATACTCGAGGGCCGCATTGCCGGAATAGCTGACAATGGGGAAAACGCTCTTCAGCGCGCCATTAAGCCCGTAGTCACCCTTGTCATCGCGGGTAACGCCGGTTTGCAGAAACTTGCGGTAAGATTCCAGCTGGATGGCGAGCAGGTATGGCACATCCATAACGCTCGGGAATTTACCGAAATCCTTGCGGATACGCTTCTTTTCAGTGAAGGAGTAGCCCATCTGAGTTCCTCTATAGTCCACGACTCTCGTCAATCGCCATGCCGGCAACAACAAATCCCCCGCAGTAGCGGCAAAAGGCCGGTGACGAAAAAGCCACCAGCCCCCACCGATACCGAGAGGTCTGCCCGGGACGCAATGCCCGGGCCTCTACGCTAATCAATCTCTGCTTACTTGAGCTCGACAGCAGCGCCAGCCTCTTCAAGCTGCTTCTTGATTTCTTCCGCCTCTTCCTTGGAAACGCCTTCCTTGACGGGCGCAGGCGCGCTTTCCACCAGGCCCTTGGCCTCTTTCAGGCCCAGGCCGGTGATGCCGCGAACGGCCTTGATGACGGAAACCTTGTTGTCGCCGAAGCTGGTCATGACCACGTCGAACTCGGTCTGCTCGGCAGCGGCACCACCGGCATCACCACCGGCCGGGGCGGCCACGGCGACGGCGGCGGCAGCGGCGGAAACGCCGAACTTCTCTTCCATCGCCTCGATCAGGTCGACGACTTCCATCACGCTCATGTTGGCGATGGTATCCAGGATATCTTCTTTGCTAACAGCCATTGGAATAACTCCTAATTAACTTTTTACATGCCGTCCGCCAATGCGGTGCGGCAGAACATTTTTTCAACGCTCAGGCATTTTCGCCCGGGATTACGCGGCCTCTTTCTGCTCGCGAATCGCAGCCACGGTGCGAACCAGCTTGCCGGGGACCTCGTTGAGGGTGCGGGTCAATTTCTCGACCGGCGCCTTCATCACCGACATCAACATGCTGATCGCCTGGTCCTTGGTGGGCATGTCGGCGAGACGCTTGATGTCACCTGTCTCAAGCAACTTGCCGCCAATGGAAACCAGCTTCACCACCAGCTTGTCATTTTCCTTGGAGAACTCGGAAATGACACGCGCGGCGGCACCAGGATCATCCTGGGAGAAAGCCAGCACCAACGGACCCACCAAGGCATCGTTCATGCATTCGAAGTCAGTACCTTCCAATGCGCGACGGGCCAGGGTGTTTTTCACCACACGCAGATAGACATTCTGCTCACGCGCCTTG
This sequence comes from Chromatiales bacterium, assembly GCA_026982475.1. Classification (GTDB taxonomy): domain Bacteria; phylum Pseudomonadota; class Gammaproteobacteria; order SZUA-152; family SZUA-152; genus DRQN01. The sequence continues at coordinate 19,131 of JALSHB010000112.1, read as the reverse complement.
ACGCGAAGCTCGGTCATGTCCGTCACCGTCAGACCGAGATACTCGGCGGCGATGGCGGAATGCGCTTCAGCTGCGACTGCGGCGACTTCGGCGACCACTGCTTTCTTCTGATCAAGATTCAGAGCCACTGAAAAACCTCCAGTCGTTTACATTTCGAATGCTTTCGCATTCGTCCGAATACCAGCCCCCAAACAGACGGGCGCCGGCGGTTACCATAACGGTGGCCCCGGAAAATCGCGGGAAACACCATCTGCGCAGGCCAGGCGGGCAACGCCACCCATTAAGCAAACCACCCAAACCACGGACGGCCTGCACCTGCGGTCTTTGACGGCAACCCGCCACCGGCGACGGCGGCGGGCACCCCAAAGTCAATTGCCGTCTATCTTCAGATAGGCAGCGAAGTCTTGTCGACAGCGATCCCCGGCCCCATGGTGCTGGAGACGGTGATCTTCTTCATGTAGATACCCTTGGCGGAACTGGGCTTGGCCTTCAGCAGATCGGCCAGCAGGGCTTCGAGGTTCTCGCGCAGGGCGGGGACATCGAAGCTCACCTTGCCGATGGGCGCGTGAATGATGCCCGCCTTGTCGGTGCGGTAACGCACCTGACCGGATTTGGCGTTCTTCACCGCAGTGGCCACGTCCGGGGTCACGGTGCCCACCTTGGGGTTGGGCATCAGGCCGCGCGGGCCGAGGATCTGGCCCAGCTGGCCGACCACGCGCATGGCGTCGGGAGAGGCGATCACCACGTCGAAGTCCAGGTTGCCCTTCTTCACCTCGGCGGCCAGATCGTCCATGCCAACCACATCGGCGCCGGCCTCTTTGGCGGCATCGGCGTTGGGGCCCTGGGTGAACACGGCGACGCGCACCTCCTTGCCGGTGCCATTGGGCAGCACGGTGGAACCACGCACGGCCTGGTCCGACTTGCGCGGATCGACGCCGAGATTGAAACTCACGTCGACGGACTCGTCGAACTTCGCGTGGGGCAGCTCCTTGAGCAGGCCCAGCGCCTCTTCAATTGCGTAAAACTTGCCGTGCTCCACCTTTTCGCGGTAGATCTTGGCGCGCTTCGATAACTTTGCCATCTTAATTCACCCCTTCCGTCTCGATGCCCATGCTGCGCGCGCTGCCGGCGATGGTACGCACCGCGGCGTCCATGTCGGCGGCGGTCAGATCCGGCATTTTCGTGCTGGCGATCTCTTCCAGCTGGGCGCGATTCACCTTGCCCACCTTGTCGCGGTTAGGCACGCCGGAACCCTTGGGAATACCGGCCGCCTTCTTCAGCAGCACGGAGGCCGGCGGGGTCTTGGTGACGAAGGTAAAGCTGCGGTCGTTGTAGACCGTGATCACCACCGGAATCGGCATGCCCTGCTCCAGACTCTGGGTCTGGGCATTGAAGGCCTTGCAGAATTCCATGATATTGACGCCATGCTGGCCCAGCGCGGGGCCGACGGGCGGACTGGGATTGGCCGAACCTGCAGGCACCTGCAGCTTGATATAGGCCTCGATCTTCTTTGCCATGATTCACTCCTGATGGGTACAAGCGCCTTGCGGCTCCCCGGGTTAACTACTAATGCTTAGTGTTGGGTTTTTAGTTGACTCAACACTCAAAACTGAAAGGCGTCAGCCTTTCTCGACCTGGCCGAACTCCAGTTCCACCGGGGTGGAACGGCCGAAGATCAGCACCGAGACGCGCATGCGGCTCTTGTCGTAGTCCACCTCTTCCACGACACCATTGAAGTCGTTGAAGGGGCCGTCGATGATGCGCACCATCTCGCCGGGCTCGAACAGCACCTTGGGGCGCGGCTTCTCCACGCCTTCCTGCACACGCTGCAGGATGGCCTCGGCCTCCTTGTCGCTGATCGGCGAGGGGCGGTCGCCGGTGCCGCCGATGAAACCCAGCACCTTGGGCACGTCCTTCACCAGGTGCCAGGTCTCGTCGTTCATTTCCATCTGCACCAGCACATAGCCGGGAAAGAACTTGCGCTCGCTCTTGCGCTTCTGGCCTTCGCGCATCTCAACGACTTCCTCGGTGGGCACCAGAATCTCACCAAAGTAGTCCTCCATGCCCATGCGCTTCACGCGCTCTTCAAGCGAGCGCTTCACATGCGACTCGAAACCTGAATAGGCATGAATTACGTACCACCGCTTTGCCATGAATCGTCTTCCCCTTAACCGGTCAAAAAGCGGACAGCCCACGCCAGGAACATGTCGAGCAACCACAGCAGAATGGCCATGATCATGACCACCACCAGCACCACCAGGGTGGTCTGGGTGGTTTCCTTGCGCGTCGGCCAGACGACCTTGCGCACCTCGATGATGGCCTCGCGCCGGAAGGCCCAGGCCGCTCGCCCCAATTCAGTCTGCAATGCGATCAGCACAGAAATGCCCGCCGCAACGAGCAAACCGATCACTCGCATCCAGGCAGGCTGGTCGCCAAAATAATAATAGGCGCCAATGCCCGCAGCCAGTGGCACCATCGCTAACAATAATTTAACTTTATCCAAGATCGGCTTCTCTAGTGCTTCGCCTGCGTTTGCCACCCGGAACAACAATGGATGGCAGGCCAGGAGGGAGTCGAACCCCCAACCTGCGGTTTTGGAGACCGCTGCTCTGCCAATTGAGCTACTGGCCTAAACTCTTTACGAACCCACAAACACCAAAACGGCTTGATGCCGTACATTAAAACACCATGCATGACAAATGAGAGCACCCCGCCGGGATGCTCTCATGTCAGACATGCTTACTCGATGATCTTGGAGACCACGCCCGCGCCCACGGTGCGGCCGCCTTCGCGAATCGCGAAACGCAGACCTTCTTCCATGGCAATCGGCGCAATCAGGGTCACCGTCATGTTGACGTTGTCACCCGGCATCACCATCTCAACACCGTCAGGCAGGTCGCAGGCACCGGTGACGTCGGTGGTGCGGAAGTAGAACTGCGGACGGTAGTTGTTGAAGAACGGCGTGTGACGCCCGCCTTCGTCCTTGCTCAGCACGTACACTTCGCACTCGAACTTGGTGTGCGGGGTGATCGAGCCGGGCTTGGCCAGCACCTGGCCGCGCTCGACTTCTTCACGCTTGGTGCCGCGCAGCAGCACGCCAACGTTGTCGCCAGCCTGGCCTTCGTCGAGCAGCTTGCGGAACATTTCCACCCCGGTGCAGGTGGTCTTCATGGTGTCCTTGATGCCGACGATTTCGATTTCGTCGCCAACGTGCACCACGCCGCGCTCGATACGGCCGGTGACCACGGTGCCACGACCGGAGATGGAGAACACGTCTTCCACCGGCATCAGGAAGTCGCCGTCGACGGCGCGCTCCGGGGTGGGGATGTAGTTGTCCATCTCCTCGACCAGCTTGAGGATGGAGGGCACGCCGATCTCGGACTGGTCGCCTTCCAGGGCCTTGAGGGCGGAGCCGATGACCACCGGGGTGTCGTCGCCGGGGAAGTCGTAGGTGTCCAGCAGCTCGCGGATCTCCATCTCGACCAGCTCGAGCAGCTCTTCGTCGTCGACCATGTCGGCCTTGTTCATGTACACCAGGATGTAGGGAACGCCCACCTGACGCGACAGCAGGATGTGCTCGCGGGTCTGCGGCATGGGGCCGTCGGCGGCGGACACCACCAGGATCGCGCCGTCCATCTGCGCGGCGCCGGTGATCATGTTCTTCACGTAGTCGGCGTGGCCGGGGCAGTCGACGTGCGCGTAGTGGCGGTTGTCGGACTCGTATTCGACGTGGGCGGTGGCGATGGTGATGCCGCGCGCGCGCTCTTCGGGGGCGCCGTCGATCTGGTCGTAGGCCTTGAATTCACCGCCGTGCTTCTCCGCCATGACCTTGGTCAGGGCTGCGGTCAGCGTGGTCTTGCCATGATCGACGTGGCCAATGGTGCCAACATTGACATGCGGTTTCGTTCGTTCAAATTTTTCCTTGGACATCTGACGATTCCCCTGATTCACACACTGAAGTTGATACAACACATATGGAGCCCATACCCAGAATTGAACTGGGGACCTCTCCCTTACCAAGGGAGTGCTCTACCGCTGAGCTATATGGGCAACACTAAAAATGGGCAACACTAAAAACCGCTTTATATTGCCCGCCGGCAAGGTGGCTTTCCCGTCGACACCCGGCCAGGCAAACTGGAGCGGGTGATGGGAATCGAACCCACATAATCAGCTTGGAAGGCTGAGGTTCTACCATTGAACTACACCCGCCGGGCACTGCATTCCACGTACCTTTACCCGTCTTCCGCGAAGAAGAAATGGTGGAGGGGGGAGGATTCGAACCTCCGAAGGCGGAGCCGTCAGATTTACAGTCTGATCCCTTTGGCCACTCGGGAACCCCTCCTGAAAGGAGCGGCGTAGTTTGCTCGAAACGACGCATTGTGTCAACCACGCATGTGGCCTATATTTAAACGAATTTGCAGCGCTCCCGGCCTGCGCCCCCCGCTTCGACATCCGGCGGCAAAATCACCGAGGAAATCATCCATGACCGTCATCCGCGAGGAAGACTTCGTCACCAGTATTCACGACGCCCTGCAGTACATTTCCTATTACCACAGCCCCGACTTCATCCACGCCCTGCACGCCGCCTGGCGTGACGAGGAATCGCCCGCCGCGCGCGACGCCATGGCACAGATTCTGGTCAATTCGCGCCTCTGCGCCGAGGGCCACCGGCCGATCTGCCAGGACACCGGCATCGTGGTGGTATTTCTGCGCGTGGGCATGGATCTGCGCTGGGACACCTCACGCAGTCCGCAGGCGATGATCGACGAGGGCGTGCGCCGCGCCTATCTGGACCCGGACAACCCGCTGCGCGCCTCGGTGGTCGATGACCCCGCCGGCGCACGCCGCAACACCGGCGACAACACCCCGGCGGTGGTCCACACCGAGCTGGTGCCCGGCGACAAGCTGGAGATCATCGTCGCCGCCAAGGGCGGCGGCTCGGAGAACAAGGCCCGTTTCGCGGTGCTCAACCCCAGCGACAGCGTCGTCGACTGGGTGCTGAAGACCGTGCCCACCCTCGGCGCCGGCTGGTGCCCGCCGGGCATCCTTGGCATCGGCATCGGCGGCACCCCGGAAAAGGCCATGCTGCTGGCCAAGCAGTCGCTGCTGGCGCCCATCGACATCCAGGCCCTGCGCCAGCGCGGCCCGGCCTCCACCGCCGAGCGCCTGCGGCTCGAACTCCACGACAAGGTCAACGCCCTGGGCATCGGCGCCCAGGGCCTGGGCGGCCTGACCACGGTGCTGGACGTGAAGGTGCTGGACGCCCCCACCCACGCCGCCTCGCTGCCGGTGGCGCTGATCCCCAACTGCGCCGCCACCCGCCACATCCATTTCAGCCTGGACGGCAGCGGCCCGGCCCAGCTGCCGGCGCCGAAGCTGGAAGACTGGCCCGACATCGCCCTCGCCGGCACGGAGAACGCCCGCCGCGTCGACCTCGACAGCGTGACGCCCGCCCAGGTGCGCGACTGGCGGCCCGGCGAGACCCTGCTGCTCTCCGGGCGCCTGCTCACCGGGCGTGACGCCGCGCACAAGAAACTCGTCGATCTGATCGATCGTGGCGAGCCGCTGCCGACGGGCGTCGACCTGCGCGGCCGCTTCATCTATTACGTCGGTCCGGTGGCGGCGGTGCGCGACGAGGTGGTCGGCCCCGCCGGACCCACCACCGCCACGCGCATGGACAAGTTCACCGACACCCTGCTGGAAAAGACCGGCCTGCTGGGCATGATCGGCAAGGCCGAGCGCGGACCAGAGGCCATCGAGTCCATCGCCCGCCACGGCGCGGTCTACCTCATCGCCACCGGCGGCGCGGCCTACCTGGTCTCCCGGGCGATCCGCTCATCGAGGGTGATCGCCTTCCCGGAACTGGGCATGGAGGCGATCCACGAATTCGTGGTGGAAGACATGCCCGTCACCGTGGCCGTGGACAGCCGTGGTGAATCCGTGCACGAAAAAGGGCCCGCGCAGTGGCGGGCCCGGATCGCCGGCATCCCCATCACGCCGCAATAGGCATCGATACCCACGGCCTTGCGGCTGGGATGAGCCTGAATCCGAGGATTCAGGCCGGTGTTAACGCGACAGGGCCAGGGCGTGATCGATCTCTTCCTGCGAGGCGTTCCGGTCGATGGTCAGCACGATGCCCACCGGCAGCTCATCGACACGCAGAAACTTGCCCCGGTTGGCCTTCAGCAGCAGCGGCCACAGGTCCGCGTTGCCGTAGACCTCGGGGCGCGCGGCGATCTCCGACAGCGTATCGCCTTCACGCACCGTCACCTGCGACACCTTGTCACCACGCGTCACCGGGGGCTCGAAGGTCGCGCCCGGAGCAATCTCGTCCACCAGCGCATTCACCAGCATCAGCGCCACCTCGGACTGACCGGCCCGGAGGGCCGACTCCGCCGTATCCAGGCGCATGCCCTGCGCGGAACTCATCTGCCCCGCATACTCGCCGCGCAGGCGGGCGATGCGCTGCTGCGCCATGTCGGCGTAATACCCCTTCAGGGCAACGCGGGCGCGTCCGCCCGCCTCGCCGGCCAGCTTGCGCGCCTGCGCGGCATCGCCCGCCTCCACCGCCTCGCGGGCCTGTTTCAGCCAGGCCTTGGCCTCCGGCTGCAGCAGGCCGCGCGCCTCCGCCATGCGGATGTCGGCCATCGCCGCATCGATCTCGCCACGGGCCTCGGCCAATTCCAGCCGGGACGAACGCTGCACGGGCTCGGCGACCACGAGCGGCATTCCGGCAACGTCTTCCTCGTCCAGCGCCGCCTCATCCACCGCGGCCTCACGCTCGGAAACCGGCGCGGACTCGCTCCCGGCGGCGTCACTCTCCGCCGCCGCCACGGACTCTCCCCCCGGCAGCGAGGCACAGCCACCCAGCGCAACCGTCAGCACCAGAACCAGCCACGCCGCAGATTTTTCAACACTCCTCATCCTCTACCTCCCAGTGTCTCCGGACACTCTAATTGTATGACTAGCCACAACGGGCGCCGATCCGCGGAAGCGGCGCCGCCCACCCTGCCAAGCATACTCGCAAGGCATCAATCTGCAAGATTCGACGTCTAAGGAGGAAGAAGGGTGCGGCGGAAGGACGACGGAAGGAACTACTGAGAGGATTTCGCCTGCGCGCTGACGGCCTGTTCACGGGCGGCTTCCGCATCCTCGCGGGCCTGCCGGTAATAGCCTTCCGTCAACGCCTCCTCGGCCCGCTGCAGCAGGTTCTCGGCGGCCTGGAGCTCCTCGGGCGCATAGGTCTGCGCATTCGCCTGACGCGCGGCCTCGACGGCCTGGCGGGCATCGCTCATCTCCTGCACCGGCACCCCGGCGCAGGCCGTCAGCAGGCCGATGAGGGCAAGGCAACCCAGGAAGCATCGTGGGCAACGGAACGTCATGGGTGGTGGTCGAGGATCGTCATTGGTCAGCTTCAAATTGCGCAGCTACAACGTGAATCCGGGAAGCCGGGGATGCCGGCCAAGCTATCACCGGCCCACAGGAACTGTCAAGAAAGCCCCGGCAAGGCAAGCTACCGCCCCCGCACGCCGCCGGCTACAATACGCGCAGACTGTCAGACAAACGGAAAAACCAATGACCACCACCATTTACCACAATCCCCGCTGTTCCAAATCCCGCCAGACCCTGCAACTGCTCGAAGCCCGCGGCATCCAGCCCGAGGTGGTCAAATACCTCGAAACCCCGCCGGACGAGGCCACCCTCGGGGCCCTCCTCGACATGCTGGGCCTGGAACCACGCCAGCTGATGCGGCAGAAGGAAGCCGAATACAGGGAACTGGGCCTGGACGATCCCGCACTCGACCGTGACGCCCTGATCCGCGCCATGGTCGAACACCCCAAACTCATCGAACGCCCCATCGTCGTCAAGGACGGCAAGGCCGCCCTTGGCCGTCCGCCGGAACACGTACTGGAGATCCTTTGAGATGGCCGAGATCCTGGTTCTCTACTACAGCCGCCACGGCGCCACCGCCGCCATGGCGCAACAGATCGCCCGCGGCGTCGAGGAAATCAGTGGCGCCCAGGCGCGACTGCGCACCGTGCCGGCCGTGTCCAGCGTCTGCGAGGCCGTCGAAGACGAGATCCCCGCCAGCGGCCCGCCCTACGCCGACCACGACGACCTGCGCCAATGCGCCGGCCTGATCCTCGGCAGCCCCACCCGCTTCGGCAACATGGCCTCGGCGATGAAATACTTCATCGATTCCACCAGCGACGTCTGGCTGTCCGGCGCCCTGGCCGGCAAGCCCGCCGGGGTGTTCACCTCCACCTCCAGCCTGCACGGCGGCCAGGAGAGCACCCTGTTGTCGATGATGCTGCCCCTGCTGCACCACGGCATGCTCATCAGCGGCCTGCCCTACAGCGAAACCGACCTGCTGCACACCACCACCGGCGGCACGCCCTATGGCCCCAGCCACGTGGCCGGGGCCGACAACAAGAACCCGCTCAGCGAGGAAGAAAAGCGCCTGTGCAAGGCGCTGGGGCGACGGGTGGCCGAGGTGGCCGTCAAGCTGGCTGGCTAAGCCTGTCATTCGCCACAGCCAGGCTACATCGGGGGGAGCAACCGCCCCGTAGGAGCGGACCCTTGGGCCGCGAATGTCCATGGAGGCAAGGCCTTCGCGGCCTGAGGGGCCGCTCCTACAGGCAATTGCGCATCGTTTTCTCTGTGTCCTCTGTGGCAAACAAAAAACCAGCAACTATTCAGCTCACCACAGAGACACGAAGGCACAGAGAAAGGCTCTTCAGGTTCATGCCGGGAATGGAATGAAACGCAGGGGCCGCAAAGGAACTGAGGACGCAAAGGAAATCCTTTCAGAAAACCTTTGCGCCCTTTGCGTTGGATATCGTGGTCCGGCCTCCGGTGCCAACGTCCCCTGATTCACCACAGAGACACGGCGTTCACGGAGAAATGAAATGCCAGGTCGTCGGGGCAGGCCGCACCGCCACCCGGGGCATTGCCTCCCACTGATGCATTCTCTGTGTTCTCTGTGCCTCTATGGTGAATAAATACAAAACCCACTAAACCAAGCTACGCACAAACGGAATCGTCAATCGCCGCTGCTGGGCCAGCGAGGCCTGATCCAGCCTGTCGAGCAGGGCGAACAGGGAGGTCATGTCGCGCGGGCTGCGACGGATCAGGTAACGCGCCACCTCATCGGGCAGGTCGAAACCCCGTGCCTTGGCGCGCGCTTGCAGGGCGTGGATCTTTTCGTCTTCCTGCGGTTCCTGGACACGGAACACCGGACCCCAGCCCAGCCGTGAACGCAGGTCTGGCAACTCGATGGCCAGACCGGCAGGACTGGCATCGCCCGCCGCCAGCAGCACCGCGCCGCTGTCGCGCAGGCGGTTGTACAGATGAAACAGCGCCTCTTCCCAGTGCGTCACCCCGGCCACCGCCTGCACGTCATCCAGACACACCAGCGCCAGGCCCTCCAGCCCCTCCAGGGCCTCGACCGGCATGTCGACAAACTCCGCCAACGGCAAATAGGCGACCGCCCGGCCCCGCTGCGCGGCGCGCTGGCAGGCCGCCTGCAGCAGGTGGCTCTTGCCCACGCCCGGCGCGCCCCACAGGTAGGTGAACTGGTCGCCGCTGCCGTCGGCGCCATGTTGCAGGCTCTGCACCACGGCGGCGTTCTCGGCGCCGCAGAAGTTGTCGAAGCTCAGCCCGTCCCGCCAGGCGTAGGCCAGGGGCAGCTGTTCCTTGACGGGGGGCGTATTGGCGGCGTGTTCGGGGGGCATGCGCATGCTCAGCGGGAGGAGGCGTACAGGTCGCTTTCGGTGTAACGGCGGTGCACGAAGCGCAACAGCACCATCACCACCGCCGCCACCGGCAGCGCCAGCAGGATGCCGACGAAGCCGTACAGCTGGCCGCCGGCCATCACGGCGAAGATCACCGCCACCGGATGCAGGCCGATCTTGTCGCCGACGAACCAGGGCGTGAAGAGTACGCTCTCCAGGGTCTGGCCAACGGCAAACACGGCGAGCACGTAGACCAGGTGGATGGCATCGTGAAACTGCATCACCGCGGCCACGCCGGCCAGCACGATGCCGAGGATGAAGCCCAGATAGGGCACGAAGCTTACCAGCCCGGCGATGGCGCCGAGCAGCAGGCCGAGATCCAGGCCTATCCACATCAGGCCCAGGGAATACACCGTCGCCAGGCTCAGCATCACCATCAGCTGACCGCGCAGAAAGGCGCCCAGCACCTCGTCGGATTCACGCGCCAGCGCCACCACGGTGGGCTCCAGGCGGCGCGGCAGCAGGCCGCGGATGTTGGCCATCAGGCTGTCCCAGTCGCGCAGCAGATAAAAGGCCACCACCGGGATCAGCACCAGGTTGGCCAGCCAGCCCAGCAGCGCCGCGCCGGACTGCGACACCGCCTGCACCAGACCGGCGGCCACGCCTCCCGCCTTGCGCCAGTGGGTCTGGATCGCCCGTTCGAGGGTGCTCCAGTCGAGACTGGGCAGATCGATGCCGAAAGTGGCGCCCAGCCAGGGCACGACGTGCAGCTGAATCCAGTCCAGATAGCGCGGCAGGGCCTCCATCAGCTTGCCGATCTGCGCCTCCAGCGCCGGCAGCAGCAACAGCGGCAGGGCGGCCAGCAGCAGCAACAACATGATGAACACCAGCACCACCGCCAGGGTACGCGACAGGCCGTAATCCTCCAGCCAGTCGACCAGCGGGTCGCCCAGATAGGCCAGCAGCGCCGCGGTGACGAAGGGCGTCAGCACCGGCGTCAGCAGGTAGAGCAGATAACCGCCGGCCGCCAGCGCGGCAAGATAAAACCATGTGCGTGATTCGTTCATCAGTGCCTTTAGCGATTCGGCGTCGCCAGGACGCGGCGACCCCAGATCCATACGTAATTGGCGCCGCTGATCAGCGTCGTGGCCCACACGATATACACCAGGGCTTCGACAATCCAGGGGATGCGGGCAAATTCTCCGTAATGAAACACCACCGCCAGCACCAGCACGATCTGGAAGAAGGTATTGACCTTGCTGACCCGGGTGGGCTGCATCTCGAAGCGGCCGTAGCGGTAATGGAGGGCGATGGCACCCAGCACGATCACCAGATCACGCAGCATCACCGCCACCACCAGCGGCAGGGGGATCAGTCCCAGCCAGGCGAGGCTCAGAAAGGCGCACACCAGCAGCAGCTTGTCGGCCAGCGGATCGAGAATGGAGCCCAGCCGCGACTGCCAGCCGAAGTGCTTGGCGAGAAAGCCGTCCACCCCGTCGGAGATGCCGGCGATGGCGAACAGGATCAGCGCCGCGCCGTACTGATGCTCCAGCAGCAGCACCACCACCGGGATCACCAGCAGGATGCGCAGGGCGGAGATGATGTTGGGGATATGCCGCACGGGTCTCGGAAGGGCCTCGGTGGCGCTCAGTGACGGAGCAGGTAATGCTGGCTATCGGCCGCCGGGCGGTCGGGCGGCACATCGATTCCCGCCGTCTCGGCCGGCGCCGCGGCCGGGGCCAGCATCTGGCCGAGGGCGATGGTCTGCGCCACCCCCTCGGGCGAGCCCTGCAACGCCAGCCCGAAGTCGACCCGCCCCGCCCCCAGCTGGCGGACGCGCACGTGTTTCACCTGCTGCAGGGACTGCAGATAGCCCTCCACGCGGGCGAAATCGGCCAGGCTGCGCACCCCCTCCACCGTGACCCGCAGGTGGCCTTCCTCACGGCCGGCAGTCAGCGGCGCATAGCGCTGCGCCAGCCAGCTCACGGCGCCGGCCATGCCCTCTTCCACCACCTCCGCCGGCAGCACGCCATTGGCGCGCCACTGCTCGCTGTCCCGGCCCTCGATAATCCACCAGTCCGCCTGCCATTCACCCTCCGCGGTGCGCTGCAGCCGCCCCGCCAGCACCGCCTCCGGACGATAGCGCCGCGAGGCGGCAAGCAGCGGATCGCGGAAGCGGCCCCAGACATCGGCAAAGCTCAGCTGGCGCTGGTCCTGCAGGTCCAGCAGCGGCAACAGCAACGACAGGCCGCGCCGTCTGGCCTCGCGCGTCACCAGCCGACGCAGCTCGTCGGGACTGTCGGCGCCCAGCAGGTAGCGCCGCCCGCCATCCTCCACCGCCAGCCAGGCCAGCACCGTGGGGCGTGTCGCGCCCCACACCGGCAGGCCACTGTCGCGCAGCAGTTTGTCCACGGCCTTTTTGTCAAACTGGAAAAACACCAGCTGCGGATCATCGCCGGGGATCGCTTCACCGCGCCTGTGTTCCGGCAACACCCGGTAGCGGTACTGCTGCAACAGCTGCGCCGGGCGGCGGATGGCCTGCGCCACCCTGGGCCGCAGGCGCGCATCGCGGCGGCCGCTGACCTTGGTCACCACCTCCGCCAGCGCCGCCGCCATGGCCAGGCCGCGCTCGCTGCGGGTCTGGTTCGGCACCAGCATCTCGGCCTCGTACAGCCCCCGCACCTCCGCGCCCAGGGCCATCGTGGGCAGCAGACACAGGGCCAGCAAGAGCCGGAAAATCATGGATTTGCTCATGAGGCGCACGCTATGCGACGACTTCACACAAGTCAACCGGCAAGGTTTCCCTCTCCCACGGGGACACGCCAGGCGCGGCGAGGGCTCCGCGCGGAAATTTGGGCTAGATTAAGGACATGAAATACGGAAGACACAGCCTCTTGCTGGCCGGCGCCCTGTTCACCGCGCCGCTGTCGGCGAGCGATGATCAGCCGCGCTCGACCACCCTGGCGAAGGAGGACAAGGTCGTCTGGAGCAACGTGGCGGGCATGGCCCTGATATCCGCCTGGGGCATCACCACCTGGGACTATGGCTCACAACGCCCGCACATGGAGAGCGACGGCTGGTTCGGAAAAGACGACAAGCACGCCGGCATGGACAAGCTGGGGCATTTCTACGCCAATTACACCCTCGCCCACGGACTCTCCTCCCTCTATCAATCCTGGGGTTACGAAAGACGACACGCCGCCCGGCTGGGTGCGCTCTCGGCCTTCGGCCTGATGGGGTTCATGGAATTCGGCGACTCCTTTGGCGGCCATGGGTTTTCGCGCCAGGATTTCATCATGAACACGCTGGGCGCCATCACCGGTTACGTCTTCCGCACCCAGCCGGCGCTCGCCAGGAGGATCGATTTCCGCGTGGAATACATCCCCGGCGGACAGCGCGACATCTTTACCGATTACGAAAACATGAGATTCCTCGCCGCGCTCAAACTGGATGGCATCCGCGCCGTGCGCAACAAATACCTCCGGTATCTGGATCTTCAGTTGGGCTATTACACGCACAACTATTCGCCCTGGGCACAGGAGAACCGGGAAAGAAATATCTATGTCGCCGTGGGCATCAACCTGTCTCATGTGTTCAACAAGCTGTCACACAGGAAGACGGCCAGGTTCTTCAATTACTATCAAATGCCCTATACCTACATCGACCGCAGCAAAAATCTCAATGCCCCACCCTGACAGACGAGTGCCACAAGGCAAGACCCAGCCCTGACTTCAACCTGAATCCGTACCTTCATGACGGCACGTAGCACAAGCTCTTGATTCCACTGCGCTTGCAAAAAATGCCCGCTCAACCCATGGGCTCAGATTCGATCACAGCCAGTGGGTCAGGAATGGTTTCGCTAGTCCGTTTTCCCACGCCCGACACGTGAGGTTATAATCCGACCCTACGCCAATCACATGCTCTCCCAGGACAACCCATGAAGACCAGAATATCGATTTTTCTCCTCGTCACAGCCGTCACTTGCCTGCTCGCGGGCACCCAAACCAGCGCAGAGACACGCCAACCGGCGACTCAGATCACCGTGTACAAGGACAAGTCCTGCGGCTGCTGCGACCACTGGATCGACCACCTGCGCGCGGAAGGCTTTGAGGTTATCGCGAAAGACCATGACAACATGCCGGAAATAAAGATCAATTACGGCGTCAGCAGAAAGCTCCAGTCCTGCCACACCGCGCTGGTTGAAGGTTACGTCGTGGAGGGTCATGTTCCAGCAGCCGACATCAAGCGCCTGCTCAGGGAAAAACCCGACATTCTCGGTCTCACCGCCCCTGGCATGCCGCAGAAGTCACCGGGCATGCAGCCCGAAGGACTGCCGCCCAAGGACTATGACGTGCTGTCCTTCGACCACAAGGGCCGGGTGGAGCTGTTCCGGCGCTACTAAGCCAGCCGCCCCCTGAAACAACACCCTGCCGACGCACACCCGGCCGCTGTGACAGCCGGCCGGCTGTGCGCTACCATGACGCCCCTTTTTTCCGCCCCCAACCGGTGGCGGCTCCAGCGACAGGACTTCCCGTGAGCAGCAGCGACGACAAAAACCCACCCGCCTCCCTCAGCTACCGCGACGCCGGTGTCGACATCCATGCCGGCAACCAGCTGGTGGAGCGCATCAAGCCCATCGCCCGAGCCACCCGCCGCCCCGGAGTGCTGGACAGCATCGGCGGCTTCGGCGCCCTGTTCGAGATCCCCACCGACCGCTACCAGCAGCCGGTGCTGGTATCCGGCACCGACGGCGTTGGCACCAAGCTCAAGCTGGCCATGGACGTGGGCAAGCACGACACCATCGGCATCGACCTGGTGGCCATGTGCGTCAACGACCTCATCGTCGCCGGCGCCGAGCCGCTGTATTTCCTCGACTACTACGCCACCGGCAAACTCTCGCTGGAGATGGCCGAAGCCGTCATCAGCGGCATCGGCGAAGGCTGCCAGCGGGCCGCTTGCGCCCTGGTGGGCGGCGAGACCGCCGAGATGCCCGGCATGTACGCCGGCGACGATTACGACCTGGCCGGCTTCTGCGTCGGCGTGGTGGAAAAGAGCAAGATCCTCGACGGCAGCAAGGTGGCCGCCGGCGACGTGCTCATCGGCCTGGCCGCCAGCGGTCCGCATTCCAACGGCTATTCCCTGATCCGCAAGATCATCGAGGTCAGCGGCGCCGAGCTGTCCCAGCCCTTCGAAGGCCGCAGCCTCGGCGAGACCCTGCTCGAGCCCACCCGCATCTACGTCAAGCCCCTGCTGGCCTTGCTGGCCGACGTGGAGGTACACGCCCTGGCCCACATCACCGGCGGCGGCCTGCTGGAAAACCTGCCGCGGGTGATGCCCGCCGGCACCCGCGCCGTCATCGACGCCGGCAGCTGGCAACGCCCGGCCATCTTCGACTGGCTGCAGCAGCAGGGCAACGTCACCGACGCCGAGATGTACCGCACTTTCAACTGCGGCGTGGGCATGGTGCTGTGCGTGAACGAGGCCGACGTCGGGCAGACCCTCGCCGTGCTCGCCGAAGAGGACGAAAGCGCCAGCGTCATCGGCAGAATCGAGGCCGCAAAAGGCGATGGCGAGCAGGTCACCATCGACTGAAACCGTAGGGTGGGCACCGCCCACCATTTCTCTACTCCGCTGGTGGGCGGTGCCCACCCTACGATTCACAAGACTTTTTTCGAGCCTGACGACAGGAACGCGGAGGACGCAAAGGCGCAAAGGTCGCAGAGACAAACATAAAAAATTCTTTGCGTCCTCTGCGCCTTTGCGCCCTTTGCGTTAACTTTCCAGCCCAAAAACAACCACAAAAACCATGCCGCAATCCAGACTCCCCATCGTCGTCCTCATCTCCGGCAGCGGCAGCAACCTGCAGGCCATCATCGACGCCGCGGCGCGCGGCGAGCTGCCGGTGGAGATCCGCGCCGTGATCAGCAACCGCGCCGATGCCCGGGGCCTGCAACGCGCCAAGGACGCCGGCATCGCCACCGAGGTGCTGGACCACACCGCCTTCGCCAGCCGCGAGGACTACGACCGCGCGCTGATGACGCTCATCGACCGCTTCCAGCCCGGGCTGGTGGTGCTGGCCGGCTTCATGCGCCTGCTCACCGACGCCTTCACCCGCCACTACGCCGGGCGCATGCTCAACATCCACCCCTCACTGCTGCCCGACTTCAAGGGCCTGCACACCCACCGCCGCGCCATCGAGGAAAACGCCGACGAGCACGGCGCCAGCGTGCACTTCGTCACCGCCGAGCTGGACGGCGGACCGGTGGTGCTGCAGGCGCGCGTGCCGGTGCACGCCGACGACAGCCCGCAACAACTGGCGGCACGGGTGCTGGAACAGGAACACCGCATCTACCCCGAGGCCATCCGCTGGTTCGCCGAGGGGCGGCTGCGGCTGGGCGAGGACGGCCGTGCCTGGCTGGACGGCCAGCCGCTGAATGCCCCCCTCACCCTCGAAGCCGGGCAGACATGAAGCGGCCCGACACCCGCGAGTGGCTCATCCCCCTGCTGTGCCTGCTGGGCTTCGCCGCCGTCGCCGCCACCGGCAGCAACGAGGCCCTGTTCCGCCTCCTCAACCGCCTCGGCCCGCTCACCAGCGACACCCTCTGGGCCAGCCTCACCATCCTCGGCGACACCCTGGTGGCCATCGCCCTGGCCGGCCTGCTGGCGCGCCATCGCCCGGACATCCTCTGGCGCCTGCTGCTAGCGGCCGTGTTCGCCACCCTGTGGGTGCATGGCATCAAGCCCCTGGCGGAGATCCTGCGGCCCCTGGCGGTGCTGGGCGAGGGCCAGGTACACGTCATCGGCCACGCCCTGCGCAGCGGCTCCTTCCCCTCCGGCCACACCGCCACGGCCTTCACCCTGGCCGGGGTGTTCCTGCTGAGTGGCACACCACGCTGGCAGGCCGCGGCACTGCTGCTGATGGCGGTACTGGCGGGGATTTCCCGCGCGGCGGTGGGCGCCCACTGGCCGCTGGACCTGTTCGCCGGCGCCTTCGGCGGCTGGCTGGCGGCGGTCATCGGCTGCCGGTTGGCGGATCGCTGGGACTGGGGCGTGCGCCCCGGCCCGGCGCGCGGCATCCGCATCTTCTTCCTGCTCTGCGCCGTGGCCCTGCTCTCCCTCCACGACACCGGCTACCCGCAGGCGCAGTGGCTGCAATGGTCGATCGGCACGGCGGCCGTGGTGGGATTGGGTACGACCCTGTGGCGCGACCGGCACCACTGAGTTTGTAGAAACGAGCCACCGCGGCTTCAACCGCGAAAAATGGTCCCAGCCCTCTTCGCGGCGGAAGCGCAAAAGCGCAGAGACGCAAAGCAAAGCAAAGAAATGAATGGCTTCTACTTTTCTTTGCACCCTTGGCGGCTTAGCGAGAGCCAATCATTGTTGTTCTCTGTGCCCTCCGCGCCTCTGTGGTAAATAAACCACCCCGCAGCAAGCTGACGGGGTATCGTGTTGTAGGAGCGGGCCCTTGGGCCGCGATGCCAAGGGTGAAAAAACCATCGCGGCCCAAGGGTCCGCTCCTACAATTTTCAGGGCAATAACATTAGAACTTGTGACACCGCGGAGCGGTGTCGCCAGCACTGGGCTTTTGATCGTCTTTCTCTGTGTCCTCCGTGCCTTTGTGGCAGACAACAGAGCAAACACTCACTCCGCTGCACCCACCCGCACCAGCGCCACACCCCCGCGACGATAGATAATCTCACTGACCCGCAGCCCCTCGGGCAACCTGCCCAGAAAATGGGGCTTGGTCAGCACCACGTCGCCGGCGCGCGGCGTGCGGGTCTCGGTCACCCGCTGCGTGTAGACGCTGAAGCTGGGCGTGTTGAGGTGCCAGCGGATCACCGTCAGGCCCTGCGCATTGGCGATCTGCGCCGCCGCCTTCACCGGCCCCTGCTGCATGCCGCCGATGGCCGGCAGCAGGAACAGCGAGATGCCCAGCACCGACACCACGCCGCTGGCCAGCAGCTTGTCGCCGATGGTAAATCGTCGTTCACCCATGCAGAAAATGGTGAACATGATGGCGGCGACGAAAAACAGCCGCCACGGCAGGCCGAAGTGGGCGGGGTAATCGGACAACACAGCGCGCGCGTAGTCATCGTCGATGGCCGGCAGCACACCTTTGATGATGTCCGGCAGCAACAGCAGCACGCTGAAGAAGATCAGCTGTGGCAGGAACAGCCACCGTCGCGCACGCAGGCCTTCGAAGCGCACCGCCATGAAGATGAAGGTGCCGGTGAGACCATACAGCACATAGTGCGGCAGCTTGGTGCCGGAAAGTGAAAAGAAGGCCAGCACGAACAGGAACCAGATCAGGGCGAAGCGGGTCAGTTCGTCGCGCCACAGCGCCTTGACCCGCCACAGGGCGGCGATCAGCACGCCGGTATACGGCAACACCGCCAGCAACACCACCGGGACGTAATACAGCAGGCCGCCACCGTGGCTCTCCATGGGATCGGAAAAGCGCTCGATATTGTGCTTGAAGAAGAAGCCCTGGATGAAGGCATCGCCCTGCTTCAGATATTGCGCCACGTACCAGGGCAGGGCCACGGCGAGAAACAGGGCGATGCCGGCGGGATCGAACACCATGCGCAGCCAGGCCTTCAGCTCGCGCTGCACGGCGAAGAAGATGAAGCTCGTCGCCAGCGGCACCAGCACCGCCACCGGCCCCTTGGTGAGAAAGCCCAGGCCGATGAGGCCGAAGGTCAGCAACAGCCAGCGCCGCTCGCGCTCCCGCCAGTAGAGAAACAGGCTGAACATGGAACTGGCGATGAAGAAATTGAGCAACGCATCGGCGGTGGCGGCGCGCGACATGATCGACACCTCCAGCGCCGTGGCGGTGATGATGGCGGCGATCAGGCCCGTGCGCTCGTCACGCACCCGGCGCAGAAAAAACCACACCGCCAGCACCCAGCCGGTAGCAGCCAGCGCCGAGGGCAGGCGGAAGGCGAACTCGTTGACGCCGAACAGCGCCACCGACAGCGCCTGGAACCAGTAGATCAGAATCGGCTTGTCATAGCGCGGCTGGCCGTCGAGCCAGGTGGAGATGAAATCGCCGCGCTCGAGCATCTCCCGCGTCGCCTCGCTGAAGGCGCCCTCGTCGAGATCGAACAGCGGCACCGCCCACAGATTGAGGTAAAAGCTGCTGGCCACGGCAATGAACAGCAGCCAGCGCAGGGCGGTCAGACTGAGGGGCTGGGGGGCGATAGGGGTCATGCGCTGAGTGAATCCTTAAGGGTACAATGGCTGCCGACTAGGCAACTTGCGAGATGTGGGAGCGGCTTCAGCCGCGAAGCTACGCTTGATAATGCTTCGCGGCTGAAGCCGCTCCCACAATGATGTTTTCACCGGCCATGCCATCAACGATCAAATCGGCCAACCACCACCGAGGCGCACTTGCACC
>JALSHB010000111.1 GCA_026982475.1 Chromatiales bacterium | reverse complement strand
TTGCAGGCAAACCTCTTGATCACCGCGCCAGCCGGCGACTACACCACCGACACAGACATGTCAATGAAGCAAAACCCCGAGTTCACGGTATAATTGTCGGCTCCCCGCGCGAGCCAATGGCCCGCTTGCGGGAAATTCGACGCACAGCATAGCGACTGCGAGCGGGCAGAACAAAGCCCACCATCCCATGGCTGAAAATCCAGAGTAGTAACCAAAAGGCGTTTACCGTAGATGAGCAGCAACGCAAGCGACAAGGCCCTTCGTTCCCGGGTCAAACTCCTCGGCACCCTGTTGGGCAACGTACTGAAAGAGCAGGAAGGCGGCGAAGTCCTCGCCGCGGTGGAGTCCCTGCGCAAGGGCTTCATCAGCCTGCGCAAGCAGGACAATCCCGCTCGGCGGCGGCGCCTGAAGCGGCTGATCGAGACGCTCCCGCCGCAGACCCTGGTGCACGTGGTGCGCGCCTTCAATGTCTACTTCAGCCTGGTCAACATCGCCGAGGAATCCTATTTCCACCAGCAGCGCCGCAAACAGCTGCACCGCGGCGGCCAGCTGTGGACCGGTTCCTTCGACACCACCCTGCGCGAGCTGCGCGCAAAGGACATCAGCCCTGAAAAGCTGCAGTCCCTGCTCGACCAGCTGGCCTATATCCCCGTGATCACCGCCCATCCCACCGAGGCCAAGCGCCGCACCATCATGGACGGCCTGCGCCGCATCTTCGTCACCAACCAGAAGCTCGACGACACGCGCCTCAACAAGGCCGAGCGCGACGAGATCATCGACGAACTGGAAAGCCAGATCCAGATCCTGTGGAAGACCGACGAGGTGCGCAGCATCCGTCCGCGGGTGGAAGACGAGATCAGTTACGGCCTGGCCTATTTCAATGAGTGTCTGTTCGATGCCGTGCCGCAGACCTACCGCAATTTCGAGCGCGCCATGGCGCGGGTCTGCGGCGAGCACAGCGTCAACGTGCCCAGCTTCCTGCGCTTTGGTTCCTGGATCGGCGGCGACCGCGATGGCAATCCCAACGTCAAGCCGGAAACCACCGTCATGGCCCTGCGCATGCAGTCGCACACGGTGCTGCTGGAATACCTGCAACGCATCCCGCACCTGATCAAGCTGCTCACCCACTCGGACAGGCTCTGCACCCCCAGCGCGGCCTTGACGGAAAGCCTGCAACGCGACAATGCACAGTTCGCCGAATTCGCCTTCCACAACAAACCCGCCCGCTACATCCACGAACCCTACCGCCGCAAGCTGAGCATCATGCGCTACCGCCTGGAGCGCAACCTGGTGCGCATCAAGGATCAGATGCTGGGACGCGAGGCACGCAGCGAGACCCATATCGAACATCGCTACGACTCCGAACTGGACTTCCTCGCCGACCTGAAGCTCATCTACCAGTCACTGCTCGGCCACGGCGACGAACGCATCGCCAACGGCAAGCTGAAAGACCTGATCCGCCTGGTGGAGACCTTCGGCTTCTACTGCCTGCAACTGGACGTGCGCCAGGAATCCACCCGTCACAGCGAGGCCGTCGCCGAGCTGTTCAGGCAGCGCGGGGAAGACTACGAGGCGCAGGATGAAGACGGCCGCCTGGCCCTGCTGGAACGCGCCATCCGCGACCCCGCCGGCCTCGACCCCAACGACCCGGGCCTCAGCGAGCCGACCCGCGAAACCCTCGACGTCTTCGGCGTCATGGCCTCCATGCGCAATGAGATCAGCGAAAAGGCCTTCGGCAGCTACGTCATCTCCATGACCCACGAGGCCAGCCATGTGATGGAGGTGATGCTGCTGGCGCGCCTGCAGGGCCTGGCGTACATCGACGACCAGCGTGTCGAATCACACATCTCCATCTCCCCGCTGTTCGAGACCATCGAGGACCTGGGGCACATCGAGCCGGTGATGGAGCGCCTGCTGAAGAACGAGACCTACAGTGCCCTGCTGGCCGCCAACGGCAACCTGCAGGAGGTCATGCTGGGCTATTCCGACTCCTGCAAGGACGGCGGCATCCTCGCCTCCGGCTGGAATCTCTACGAGGCGCAGAAACGCGTCACCCGGCTGACCAACGCCCACGGCGTGCAGTGCCGCCTGTTCCACGGCCGCGGCGGCACCATCGGCCGTGGCGGCGGCCCCACCCACGAGGCCATCCTCGCCCAGCCCGAGGGCACCGTGCACGGACAGATCAAGTTCACCGAGCAGGGCGAGGTGCTGTCCTCCAAGTACAGCAACCAGGAAACCGCCGTCTACGAGCTGACCATGGGCATTACCGGCCTGATCAAGGCCAGTTGCAGCCTGGTGCAGCCCGGCGCCCCGGAGCGCCGCGACTATCTGGCGGTGATGGACGAGATCGCCGACATCGGCGAACAGGCCTACCGCCAGCTCACCGACGAGACCCCCGGCTTCCTCGACTACTTCTACGAGGCCACCCCGGTGACCGAGATCGGCCTGCTCAACATCGGCTCGCGCCCCTCGCACCGCAAGAAGGGCGACCGCGCCAAGACCTCGGTGCGCGCCATCGCCTGGGTATTCGGCTGGGCCCAGTCACGCCACACCCTGCCAGCCTGGTACGGCATCGGCAGCGCCCTGGAACAGTGGCGCGGCAACGACCCGGTACGCCTCGCCCAGCTGCAGAAGATGTACGAAGAATGGCCCTTCTTCCGTGCCCTGCTGAGCAACACGCAAATGGCCCTGTACAAGGCCGAGCCGGACATCGCGCGGGAATACGCCAACCTGTGTCAGGACAAGGACACCGGCGACCGCATCTACACCGCCTTCCGAGGCGAGTTCTTCCGCACCGTCAACCAGGTGCTGAACGTCTCCGGCAACCAGCATCTGCTGGCAGAGACACCCCGCCTGGAGCTGTCGCTGATGCGCCGCAACCCCTACCTGGACCCCCTCAACCACATCCAGCTCACCCTGCTGAAACGCTACCGCGACGAATCGCTGCCGGAGGCCGAGCGGGAACAGTGGCTGGATCCGCTGCTGCGCTCCATCAACGCCATCGCCGCGGGCATGCGGAATACGGGTTGATCACGACTTGGCGACTTTCGGTCTGCCACAGAGGCACGGAGAAACAAAAAACAGGGTTTGCGCCAAGCGGCTTTACGAGAAATGGTTTTCGCTGTGATTTCTCTGTGCCCTCCGCGCCCCTGTGGCAAACACAAGCCAGCCGCGCTCAAGAAACATCCCCCAGCTGCGGCCATGTTCCAGCATGACGACCTTCGACGCCCTCACCAGCCCTTCCCTGCTGCTGGCGCTCACCGCCTACACGGTGGTGGCGCTGCTGGTGGAATGGCTGGGACGACGACTGCTGGTGACCGTCAGTGACGTCGAAAGCACCCACTGGCTGGCCGAGCACCTGCTGATCCCCGCCGCCCGCGCGCTGGCGCTGGTGGTATTCATCCTGCTCGCCTACCCCACCCTGTTCGGCCTCGCCGAAGCGCCCAGGCTGGCGGAACTGCTGGCCGCCGGGCGCGGCCGCATCACCAGTCTGGTGAACCTGTCCTTCGTCCTCTCCCTGCTGCTGCCCCTGCTGCCGGTGATCGGCCGCCTGCCGGCGCTGGTGCTGCCCATCCAGGGCATGGCCGCCGCCAGCCTGCTGTTCCACTGGCTGGCCGCCACCCAGCCGCCAAACTGGATCGACTACTGGCCCAACTGGCCCGCCCTCGGCACCCTGTTGGCCATGGCCGTCGCCGGCCACGCCCTGGCGCGCTGGCTGTCCGCCACCCTCGCCGAGGCCTTGCAGAAACACGACGAAAAGGCGGGACTGGAAACGCTGATCTACCGCAGCATCATCCTCACAGTGCAGGCCCCGGTTATCCTGTTCTATGGCCTGTCACTGGGCCGCCAATTGCAATAGAGTAACGCCGCCTGTTAGACCCGCCCAGCACTCTCCCAACAAGAATGACATGTAGCATGCGATCCGAAAGTCCCAGACATTGACATACCATATTTGATATATATACTTTTTATGGTATGTGGGTAATCTATGAACATAGACGAGTCGCCAAGAGCCTCAAATCCGCTCCAGTCGATGTGCTGAAACGGTATGAAAAATGGAAGGATATCGTTGCCATTTCCGGCCCCCAGGGATTGAGGAAGATCAAGGGCTTACGAGATGAGTCCTTGACTGGTGAATGGAAGGGGTATCGCTCCTCCCGGTTGAATCTTCAATATCGCGTCATTTATAAAGTTGAAGGCGATAAAGTTCTGGTACAAGTGGAAAACATTACGCCCCATGATTATCGGAGGAAGTAACATGAAAGATTATAAAAAAGCAAAAAGAACCATAGAGGTTTCCGTTGGAGAATCCGTAAGAATTCTCAGGGAGCTTCAGGAGCTTAGCCAGAATGAGCTGGCGGACCTAACTGGCATCCCTCAATCCACCATTTCCGCAATCGAAAACGATAGAATCCAGCTGGGTGTTGAAAGGGCTAAGGTATTGGCAAGGGCATTAGGCTGCCATCCTGCTGTGCTTGTGTTTCCTGGCTGGGATATTGAACATGAATCAGCCGCATAATCGGTTGCGCCGGGATTCCAGGCGTTTATCCGGATCATCCAGCAGGATGTCCGCCAATAACGTGGTCGAGGAATTTCGATAAGTCCACGCCCACCGCAACCCGCCAACCTTCTTCACTAATGAAACCGCACCGCCGCCATCCACACGGCGGCGCTGCCCAGCAGCAGGAAGGCCATCAGACTGCCGGCGGCGGAAAGACGGAACCGCTTCACCAGTTCCTCTTCGGACAGGGCGGACAACAGGTAGGGCCGCGAGCCGTGCACCGGCTTCGACATCACGTGCGTGGGCGGCGCCACGCTGCGCTGTGACTGCTCCCTGCGCACCTGCTGATAAGCGGCCTTGCGCACGGCCTCCCATTCCTGCAGGTCGACCTCGCCGTCGCCATTGGCGTCGAAACGCTGCAACAGGCCGCGCTTGTCGCTCTTCCACAGGCGCAGGAGTTCGCGCACCTCGGCCTCGGTATTGAAGGATTCCGCGCCGCCGCCCACGGACTTGAACATGCCGATGGCGTACAACGGTTCACCGTCGCGCAGGCGCTCCTCGGTGTAGCGGTAGCGGGAGCCGACGCGGCCAACCAGCAAGCCAAACAGGCCGCTGTGGCCGCCACGTTTGCGCGGGGGATACTGGTGGTCGAACCACACCTCCTTGTGGCGGGTGATCACCGTGGCGCCCTCCGGGTCGATGACGCAGCGCCCGGTGCGCCCCACCAGCAGGAACAGTTCGTCACTGCTGCCGGCGTCCACCACGTGGGTGTGTTTGTCACCCATCTTCTCCACCTTGTAGCGGTACCAGGCACAGGTCTTGCCGGTCAACGGCGCGACGATGGGCGCGCCATCCATCAGCTGCGCCAGGCCGGACAGTTCGCCATAGCCCTGCGCCGCCGAGCGGATTTTTGCCGTGGGGGTGTCCTCGATGGCCCGCACCCGCTGCAGAAAAACGAAGGCATAGACGAAGGCCGCCACGGCAAGCCCCGTGGCAACGAGAAAGGCGGTCCAGAATGCCGGCGGCGCGGCCTGGTTCACCCACTGGGTCGCGGCATCCAGCATCGCCGGCTAATGGAACAGACCCTTGATGTCGACATCCTTCTTTTCCTCTTCGCTGAACTCCAGCAGCTCGAAGGGCTTGAAGGAAAACTGCTTGGCGATGATCACATCCGGAAACTGTTCGATGCGCACGTTGTTGAGGTTGACCGCCTCGTTGTAGAACTCGCGCCGGTCGGCGATGGCGTTTTCCAGCCCGCTGATACGGGCCTGCAAATGCTGGAAGCTCTGGTCGGCCTTGAGATCGGGATAGGCCTCGGCCAGCGCGAACAGGCCGCCCAGACCCAGGCGCAGCTGCGTCTCCGCCATGCCCAGCGCGCCGATGTCGCCCGACTGCTGGGCGCTGGCCACCTGCGAGCGGGCCTGCATGATCTTCTCCATGGTCTCCTGCTCGTAGCCCATGTACTGCTTGCAGACCTCCACCAGCTTGGGCAGTTCGTCATGGCGCTGTTTCAACAGCACGTCGATATTGGCCCAGGACTTGGAAACATTGTGCTTCAGGGACACCAGATTGTTGTAGATGAGAATGACATAGACGACCAGCGTCACCAGCAGGGCAATGATGATAAAGGCGGTTATGGACACGATTGATCACTCCTGGTTGATCGACACCTGAATCCGCGGGTTCAGACGACAGAAAATTCGGGCGGACAAATTGCGCGTCAGAGCTTAGCAAAACTTTCGTCTACATCGACAGAATCAGCGCCGACTTGAAGCACGGCGCGTAACGAAAAATGGCTGGAATTCAGCGCCGCCGCTGATCGCGGCGGGCAGGCAGAAAGAGGAACGGACCGGAGCGGGCGTGTGAGCGTCAGACGGTTTCGTTGACGTAGCTTCCCAGGCTGGACGTCGATGACGGCGCGGGGCGGTCGTCGCGGTCGCCGCCGCTGGAACGGGTGTCGTTGTTTTCCGGCTCGGTGGCCTGGGTTTCGCGCACCGCCGTCACCACCTCGGCATCGCGTGGCGGCTCGCGCGTCGCATCAGGCAATGCCGGCATGGGCGTGCTTGCATTCAAGCTGCTGATATCCATCATTCACCTCCGGGGTCTGGACACAGGCAGACCCTTCAATCGCGGTTGTCGTCCCGCCATGAAAAAGCTTGAGCAGAAACCGCATCGGTTATCCATCCTGTTGAAATAATTCCGCTTTCGGGACAGGATGAGGCATGCCTGACACCGCCCCCCTGATGATCGTCGCCGGCGCCGTGCTGATCCTGTTGCTGATCCAGCAGTGGCTGCTGCAGATCGGCAAGCGACTCGAGACGGACAGGCTGGCGGCGAAGGCGGCCACGCCACGGGGCAAACCGCTGATCAACGGCCTTTCCGTCATGGGCCTGGACGATCGCGGTATCAGCAGCCTGCGCGCCCTGATGAAAGAGGCCGACAGCGTGGCGCTGGCGACCTTTCTCGCCTTCAACCGCCCCACCGTGCAGGAGCTGGACGCCTATCTGCAATGCCTGTTCGAACAGTTCCACAACGCCGCCGACGCGGTGACCGCCGCCAGCCTGCCAACGCCGCCCGCGGGCATGCGCATCGATGCCCTCAGTCCCACCGAGCGCAACCTGCTGCTACACCGCGACCCGCGCCAGGCGCGCCACATCGACCGCGCGCTGATGGCCCGTTTCGGCGGCCACGCCTTCCTGGCGCACTTCACCCTCTACAACGCCCGCGAAACCGGCGTCACCCTGCACGTACCGCCCTTCGATGCCGACCGCCTGTTGTTCGAGACCCTGGCGAAATCCGGCATCGCCTCGCGTGGCCGGCAGATCCCTCTGCAGCAGCGCCTCAGCGTGCTGAAAATGCAGGAACTGCGGCAGATGAGCAAGGATCTCAAGCTGACACAAAAATTCACCCGCAAGGCCGACGCCATCGAGGCCCTGTCGCAGAAACCCGGCGCCGCGGTCCTGCTGTCGATGCAATACGTCATCGACGACCTGTTCATGCTCAACCCACTGGACGTCGATCCACACGCCATCGAGCAGGAATGGGCCTGGCTGGTGGCCTGCGCCAAGCTGCTCGGCAGCATCCCGCCCCGGCGCGCCGCATTGTCCTAGGCTGTGGCTGGCGCCAAATCACGGTAGAATGCCGCATTCGCCGAGTATCAAGCCGGCAACCATCCCAACGACGTTCGAATAACGAGAAACCATCACGCATGACCACTCCAAAGCACCACCCCGCCTTTCAGCACCTGCGCAGCCAGCCCATCGAATCCCTCAACCTCACGGTGGAGGAATACGAACACCGCGAAACCGGCGCCAAGCACTACCACCTGGCCTCGGACTACAGCGAAAACGTGTTTCTCGTCGCCCTGCGCACGGTGCCCACGGATTCCACCGGCGTGGCCCACATCCTCGAACACACCGCCCTGTGCGGCAGCGAGCACTACCCGGTGCGCGATCCCTTCTTCATGATGATCCGCCGCTCGCTGAACACCTTCATGAACGCCTTCACCAGCAGCGACTGGACCGCCTATCCCTTCGCCAGCCAGAACCGCAAGGACTTCTTCAACCTCATGGACGTGTACCTGGACGCGGTGTTCTTCTCCACCCTGCATGAACTGGATTTTGCCCAGGAGGGCCACCGGCTGGAATTCGCCGAGGCCGACAACCCCGACACGGAGCTGCTGTTCAAGGGCGTGGTATTCAACGAGATGAAGGGGGCCATGAGTTCACCCGTGAGCACCCTGTGGCAGACCCTGACCAAATACCTGTTCCCCACCACCACCTATCACTACAACAGCGGCGGCGATCCGCAGGAGATCCCCAATCTCAGTTACGCGGAACTGAAGGCCTTCTACCGCACCCATTACCACCCGTCCAACGCCATCTTGATGACCTCGGGCAACATCCCCGCCATCGAACACCAGCAGCGTTTCGAGGAAAAGGCCCTGAGCCGCTTTCAGCGCTCCGACAAGCACATCGCCGTCGGCGACGAAAAGCGCTACTACGCACCCATCGCCGTCGAAGAGGCCTATGCCCTGGAAGAGGCCGAGATGGACGGTGACAAGACCCACATCGTCCTCGGCTGGCTGCTCGGCCACAGCACCGATCTGCGCGACCAACTGCGCGCCGAACTCCTCTCCGGCGTGTTGCTGGACGACGGCGCCGCGCCCCTGCGCCGCGCCCTGGAAACCACCGACCTGGGCAGCGCCCCCTCGCCCCTGTGTGGACTGGAAAACAGCAACCGCGAAATGAGTTTCATGGCCGGCCTGGAAGGCAGCCGCCCCGAGCACACCGCCGCCGTGGAACAGCTGGTGCTGGACACCCTGCGCGAGGTGGCCGAAGAGGGTGTACCCCAAGAACGCGTCGAGTCCGCCCTGCACCAGCTCGAACTGGCCCAGCGCGAGGTGGGCGGCGGCCACTACCCCTATGGCCTGCAACTGATCCTCGACGCCCTGCCCTCCGCCATCCACTACGGCGACCCGGTGGCAGCGCTGGATCTGGACCAGGCCATCGAACAGCTGCGCGAAGACATCCGCGACCGCGACTTCATCCCCGCCCTGATCCGCGAATGGTTCCTCGACAACCCGCACCGCGTGCGCCTGACCCTGAAGCCGGACACCGGACTGGCGGCGCGCCGCGACGCCGACGAACGCGCCCGCCTGGCGCGCATCAAGGCCGGCCTGAGCGAGACGGAAAAACAGCACATCGTCGACCAGGCCCGCCAGCTCGCCGAACGGCAACAGCAGGAAGACGATCCCGACATCCTGCCCAAGGTCGGCCTGGAAGACGTGCCGGCCGAGATGCCCATCGCCCAGGGCAGGACCGACACCATCAACGACACCCCCTGCAGCCTCTTCGAACAGGGCACCAACGGCCTGGTCTATCAGGAAGTCGTGGTCAGCCTGCCGCAGCTCGACGACGAACTGCTCGATGTGCTGCCCTACTACACCCACTGCCTCACCGAACTGGGCTGCGGCGCGCACGATTACCTCGAGACCCAGGCCTGGCAGACCCGGGTCAGCGGCGGCCTGTCCGCCTACAGCAGCGTGCGCGGGCGCATCGACGACGTACAGAGCGTGTCCGGCTACCTGATCTTCTCCGGCAAGGCCCTGTCGCGCAATCACCGTGAATTCGCCGAACTGCTGCGCACCGCCTTCAGCGAGGTGCGCTTCGACGAACTGCCACGCATCCGCGAGCTGATGGCGCAGCTGCGCGCCAGCCGCGAACAGGGTGTCACCGGACGCGGCCACAGCCTCGCCATGCAGGCAGCCAGCAGCGGCATGAGCCCCGCCGCCGCGCTCAGCCATCGCCACTCCGGCCTGCTTGGCATCCAGACCCTGAAGGCCGTGGACGACGGCCTCGACAAGGCGGAAAACCTCGCCGCGCTGGCGGACAAACTGCAACGGCTGCATCAGCGGATCATGGCCTCGACGCGGCAATTCCTGCTCATCGGCGAGGCCCAGAGCCTGACCCGGATGAAGCAGGATACCGCCGAGCTGTGGCCGGCGGAGCCGGCGCAGGACACCCCGTCCTTCGGCCTGCCCGAGGTACGGGAAACGGTGCGCGCCCTGTGGACCACCAGCACCTCCGTCAACTTCTGCGCCAAGGCCTACCCCACGGTGCCGGTGGAGCACCCGGACGCCGCGCCGCTGACGGTACTGGCCGGCTTCCTGCGCAACGGCTTCCTGCACCGCAGCATCCGCGAACAGGGCGGCGCCTATGGCGGCGGCGCCAGCCAGGACTGCAGCACCGCCAGCTTCCGTTTCTATTCCTACCGTGATCCGCGCCTGGAGGAAACGCTGCAGGACTTCGACCGCGCCGTCGACTGGCTGCTCAGCGAGGAACACGAACCCCGCCAGCTGGAAGAGGCCATCCTTGGCATCATCGGCCAGCTGGACAAGCCCAGCTCACCGGCCGGCGAGGCCAAGGACGCCTTCCACAACCAGCTGCACGGCCGCACCCCGGAACAACGCCAACGCTATCGCCAACGCCTGCTGGCGGTCACCCTGGAAGACCTGAAACGCGTCGGCAAGACCTATCTGCGCGCCGACAACGCCAGCATCGCCGTGATCACCAACCCGGGCGCGGCGGACGCCGCCCGTGCGCTGGGGCTCGACATCCACGCGTTGTAAGAACATCCGCAAGTGCTTACCACAGAAGCACGGAGACACAGAGAAAAAACTTTTTCGTAAGGGTTCGCGTCATTCCGCGGAGAACGGAATCCAGACACACGCCCTTGGTTCAGGGCACAGGCCCTGGGCCCTGCACTATGCCCTGAACGGCATAAGGAACCATTCTTCTTTTTCTCCGTGTCTCCGTACCTCTGTGGTGAATGTCTTTTTTCTCAGCACGGCTCAGCAGTGTAACGATAAATCGCCAACCCGGGCGCGGCGGACGCCTCCCGTGCGCTGGGGCTCGACATCCATGCGTTGCAAGAACATCCGCAAGTGCTTACCACAGAGGCACGGAGACACAGAGAAAAGCTTTTTTCGTAAGGGTTCGCATCATTCAGCGCGCCCTTGATTCAGGGTACAGGCCCTAGGGCCTGCACTATGCTCTGCGCGGCATAAGAAACCATTCTTTTTTCTCCGTGTCTCCGTGCCTCTGTGGTGAATGTCTTTTTTCTCATTGCACGGCTCTGCGGCATAACGAGAAATGTTGGAGAACCAATAAAAAAACGCCCTTTGATGCAAGCATCAAAGGGCGTTTTGCTAGTCCAGAAACCAGCCGAGCGCCACCGTGGCGCAACTACTCCCCGAAGGCGAAATGGACGATGCGCGCCAGGCCGTTGCGCGTCTCCACCTGAACCCACAGGGTGCCCCGGTAGACTTCGACGCCGCCGTGCTTCTCGGCCTGCACCTCGACCACATAGTCACTCTCGCCGCGGGCCATGCCGTCCTCCAGGATCCAGTGCAGATTCTGCAGTTCCATGCGGCGCGCCACGGTGCTTTCAAACAGGCCCTGGTAATCCTTGCGAATGCCCGCGACCGTGGCGCGATCATTGCTGGAGGCGTCGCTGGAAAACAGGTCCATGAAGGCGTCGATATCACCCGCCTCGTAATAGGTTACCAGCGCCGCCATCAGCGGATTCAGGTCCGCCTCTGTCAGGGTTGTGCTGCCGCCCGCCGGCTGGCTCCCCTCGACGGTCTTCACGTCGGAGAAATACAGGCGGGAAATCTGTAGCCCGGCGTCCCCTTTCGTGACCTGCAAGGTCACCTCACCCGCCGTTAAAATCGGCGCCGCGGTGCCCGCCGGCAGCACCGTGGCCTGGAATCTCCCGTGGCCGCGGGCAAAGGTATCGTCCCGTTTCCAGTCCAGGTCACTGAAGACCATGTTGCGCTTGTCTGTCGTGGTGAAGGCCTTTTCATATTCCGTGCGTATGCCTTCCAGCGTGGTTTGCGTATCCGTGCGCGCCTTGGCGTAAAACAGCGACATGATCTTGTTCAGGTCTCCCTGTTCATAATAGGCGAGAAACCGCTCCACCAGTTGCACCAGATCCGCCTCGGCGATGGTATTCATGGCCGGTGTCACGGTGGCCTTCGCCGCCACGGGAGGCGTGACCTCGGAGGCGCCCGGAAGCGCCGCCGCCTTTTCGCTGGCGGCCAGTGTGGCCGCTGCTGCTGCGGCGGCGCGCGCCTCTGCTTCTGCCTTGGCCTTTGCTTCTGCCT
>JALSHB010000110.1 GCA_026982475.1 Chromatiales bacterium | reverse complement strand
TGCTTCTGCCTTGGCCTTTGCTTCTGCCTCGGCCTGGCGCCGGGCCTCCTCCTCTGCCCTGGCGCGCGCCTCGGCAGCGGCCTGTGCTTCGGCAGCGGCCTTCGCCTCCGCCTCGGCCTTCTTCCGCGCCGCGGCTTCCTGGCGTGCGATCTCTTCCTGACGGGCGATTTCCGCCTCGCGCGCGGCCTCTTCGGCCGCCCTGGCCGCCTCGGCCTCAGCCTGGGCATCGGCGGGAGAAGCCGTCCCGCCCTGCTCACCGCCTGCCACAACGGCGTCTTCCCGCCCGGCATCGCCAGCGGATGCCGATGCCTGCGCGGCGACCGGCTCCTCCTCCAGCAACGGGCCCTGCGAAAGAGGCTCGTCGGCGAGGCCCGTCACCGGCGCCAGGACAGGCGGTTGATTCTCCGGCACGATCTGGCTGGCCGGCTCGGCGGGCGTAGCCTGCGGCGTTTCACCATCCCGGTCACGAATCTGCGTCACATACAGTGCCAACAGCGCCACCACCAGGGCGGAAACGAGAATCACATGGCGGATCATCGCGCCAGACCCGCCGTCATCGACCTCGACGTAGGCATCCCTCTGTGCCGCCACCGGCGGCATGGGGCTCTTGACGGCATCCTCCACCTTCGGCGCCACATCCAGATCCAGATCCAGATCACTGATATTGTCGATGGCCTGGATATCACTCAGCGCCGGATTCTCATCCTCACCGCCGCCCGCGGGCCGTTGCTCGCCCCGGCACAAATTCTCATAGGCCGCACCAATGCGGCTGACACCACTGTCGACCACTCCGGCATTGTCATGGCGCAGGAGTCGCATCAACAGGCCATAGTTGATTTCGATTTCCGTCGGCTGGGCGCCCTGCTGCAGACCCAACACCCGGTAGTCGTCACTCCCCGGCACAAACATCACGCGTCGCACGAAGAAGCGCACGGCGGCGCGCAGCATGGCGGGCGAGATACCCATCACGGAAATCTGCCGCAGATCCCTCAACACCTCATCGTCGGAGACGGCCAGCTGGAGGATGTTCCGCACCCCGCGCGGCAGCGGCTGGCGTGGGTCATCCAGACCCGGGAAGCTGCGCGGAGAACGGTGGAACGCCAGCACCAGGCGCAGGATCTTCCGCGTCGTCACCTCCTCCGTATCGCCGGGGGCATCCGGCAGCGGCGCCAGCACCACGGGCTGACGTCTGTCCGCATCCCCTCCACGCCCCCCGGGGATGACCCGGAAGCGATCCTGCTGGACCGGCCTTTCCCCTTCATCGCGCGGTTTTTCAGGCGACTCGGGGTTCCCGCCCTCTGCGGCCGTCTCGACGGGCGCCGCTTCGCTCTCGCCAAGGTCGGTCTGTGGCGACGGCCGGCTCCAGCCGTCATCGGGAACGGCGCGATCCAGCGCGCCATCTTCCCCGGGTTCGGCGGCCTTGCCACGACCACTGGCGCCCTGATCCGGTTCCATCAGCGACTGTTCGGCGCTGGCCAGTTCAAACACGTCGGAGGCCGGGCCCGTCTCGGCGTTGGCCGCTTCACTGGCCGTCTCGCCGGGCTTCTGTGACGCCTCGGCCTCTTGCCATTCATTGGCCTCCTGCTGCAGGGCGGCGGCCAGCTTTTCACTGTTGTCACGAACCTCGTCGGGTGCCGGCGCATCTGTGCCCACCGACTCCGCCGCGGCGTCTGAGGCCGTTTCCTGCGACGCTGTTTCCGCCGCGGAGGCCCCCTCCACACCGGCGCCCACAGCGGGCTGATCATCATGCAACAGGCTTTCCACCGGCCGTTCAGCGGGCAGCGGCCGGCCGGAGACTTCCTGACCCAGCTCGTCGGTCACCTGGTGAAGAATGGCGTTGTTCACCTCATGCTTCTCTTCCAGAAAGCTGAACAGCAGCACCCGGTCGCAGAGCATGTTGATGCGGCGGGGAATACCCTCGGCATAGGCGTAAATGGTTTCGAAGGCCTCCTCGGTAAAGCGGGGATCGTTCTGCCAGCCCACCTGTTTGAGGCGGCTTTCCACATAGCTGCGGCATTCGTCGGGGGCAAGGGCGCTGAGGTGGTAGTTGGCGATCACCCGCTGGCGCAGCTGTTCCAGATCCGGGTGTTCCAGCATCTGCCGGAACTGGGGCTGCCCCAAGAGGAAGGTCTGCAACAGGGCCCTGTCGCCCACTTGCAGATTGGACAGCATGCGCAGCTCTTCGAGGGAGCGAGCGGGCAGATTCTGCGCCTCGTCGACCACCAGCAAGGCCCGCTTGCGCTCCCGCGCGCGGGCCAGCAGAAAGGCCTCCAGGGTCTTCAGCAGCCCGGCCTTGTCCAGTCCCTCATAGCGCAGGCCGAAGGAGGCGGCGACCATGCGCAGCATTTCGTCGGCTTCGAGCTGGGTGGTGGTGAGATGCGCGACCACCAGGTGCTGCTGGTCCATTTCCTTCAACAGTATCTGCGCCAGGGTGGTCTTGCCGGTGCCCGGATTACCGGTGATGACCACAAAGCCCTCGCCCTGGCTGAGCCCATAGCGCAAATAGGCCAGGGCCCGCTTGTGGCCGCGGCTGGGGTAGAAAAAGCCTGAGTCGGGGCTCAGGCGGAAGGGCTTGGCGCGCAGCTTGTAGAATGATTCATACATGCGAAATTCCTTTCATCATTCCTACCGTTGGATTTCCATGTTATCGGGCCGAACCCGATCGGGCTCCAGCACAATGGACACCGGTTCTCGAACCCGGACCATTAATTTTACCACCTACCACAGCTTTTTGAAGGAAATACTTCAGAGGCAACTTGAAATATCCCCGGGAAAATTACCACTCTGCTCATCCATCGTTTGACGCCGGGAACCCGGCCCCTCTAGACTGCGCCGCAATATCGACAACGCAGGGATCCATGCCATGACAGACAGGAAGGCCGTACTGGTCACCGGTGGCGCTGGTTACATCGGCAGCCACGTAGTTCGGCAGCTGGGCGAGGCCGGCGAACGGGTGGTGATTCTCGACAATCTCTCCACCGGCTTCGAGGATGCCGTGCTGCACGGCGACCTGGTGATTGGCGACACCGGCGACCAGACCCTGGTCAGGCAGCTGCTGCACGCCCATGACGTCGGCGCGGTGCTGCACTTCGCGGCCCATACCATCGTCCCCGAGTCCGTCGCCAACCCGCTGAAATACTACGGCAACAATACCTGCAGCTCACGCAACCTGCTGGCCTGCTGCCAGGAGGCCGGCGTCGAACACGTGATCTTCTCCTCCACCGCCGCCGTGTACGGCATCCCCCCGGAGGGCCAGCCGGCGCGCGAAGACACCCCCACCGCGCCCATCAACGCCTACGGCACCTCCAAGCTGATGACCGAGTGGATGCTGCGCGACCTGGCCCAGGCCTCCGACCTGCGCTACGTGGCCCTGCGCTACTTCAACGTCGCCGGCTCCGACCCCGAGACGCGCATCGGCCAGTCGACCAAAAAGGCCACCCTGCTGATCAAGGTGGCCTGCGAGGCCGCTGTCGGCAAGCGCGACCGGGTGAGCATCTTCGGCACCGACTACCCGACCCCGGACGGCACCGGCATCCGCGACTACATCCACGTCGAGGACCTCGCCAGCGCCCATCTCAAGGCCCTCGACTATCTGCGCGCCGGCGGCGCATCCACCACCCTCAACTGCGGCTACGGCCACGGCTACAGCGTGCGCGAGGTACTGGACGCGGTACAGCGCGTCAACGGCGAGCCGCTGAACATCGTCGAGGAACCGCGCCGCGCCGGTGATCCGCCGTCCCTGGTGGCCGGCGTCGAGCGCATCCACGAAACCCTCGACTGGACGCCGCGGTACGACGACCTCGACCTCATCGTCAAGACCTCCCTGGACTGGGAACGCAAGCTGCTGGAGCGGGAAAAGGGCTAATTCACCAGGGACTTGTAACACCGCTCCGGCGCTGCCACACATCTCGTGGCGCTCCGCGCCGCATTCCAAGCCCCCTACGCCAAGGTCGAGGCAATCCGGCTCAGCGATACACTAGCGACTGCGTGCCATGGCTGCATTCCCTTGGCCGTTTCCCGGCGCGGAGCGCCTGAGGAGGCGTCACACCGCTGAGCAGTGTGACAAGTGGTTTTTTTACTTCCTGAATCCATAGATTCAGGATTTTTTTCATTTGCGTTGATTGGCGTTGATTCGCGGACTATTTTCACGTGCATCATTCCAGCCTTCTTTTTCTCAGCACGGCTCTGCGGTGTAACGATAAATCGCCAACCCGGGCGCGGCGGAGGCCGCCCGTGCGCTGGGGCTCGACATCCACGCGTTGTAAGAACATCCGCAAGTGCTTACCACAGAGGCACGGAGACGCAGAGAAAAGCCTTTTTCGCAAGGGCTCGCGTCATTCCGCGCGCCCTTGATGCAGGGCACAGACCCTGGGACCTGCACTATGCCCTGCGCGGCATAAGGAACCATTCTTTTTTTCTCCGTGTCTCCGTGCCTCTGTGGTGAATGTCTTTTCCCCGCGTGATACCGCTCCGCGGTGTCACACATCTCGTGGCGCCCCGCCCCCCTGCGCATCACTTGTCCTCAACGGTCTCCAGCAGCGCCTTCAGATGCTTGATGGGAATCGCATAGGAAATCCCGCTGGGCTTCTCCAGAATCGACTCCTTGGTTTCCTTGATGAGCACCATGTTCAGCACACCGATCACCTCCCCGGTCTTCGGCAGGTACAGGGGGCTGCCGCTGTTGCCCGGGTAGGCGGTGGCGTCGAGCTGAAAGATATCGAAGGGATCGCGCAGACGCTTGATCATCTTTGCGGTCAGCTGCCGCCCGGAGGGCGCCGGCAACACGATGGGTGAAATGGCCGACACCAGGCCATGATGGGTAACCGGATACAGCCCCAGCACCGCGCCGATGGGAAAGCCGGTAAAGGCGATGGACTCGCCCTCGCGCACCCGGTCGGAATCCCCCAGCCGCAGCATCGGCAAGGGATCGCCCTCGATCTTCAGGATCGCCAGATCGTATTTCAGATCCATCGCCAGCTGCCGCGCGCGGCGTCGCTGCGGATGCTTGCCACGGCCGGCAAACACCGCCAGATACTCCATCTCCTCCACCGCCAGCAGCTCCGGCACCACATGGGCATTGGTCACCACCAGGGTGCCATCACCGATGACGAACCCCGTGCCCAGCAGCCGCGCGGGCGGACGCCGCGTCATCTGCATGGTACCCACCGCCACCACCCCCGGACGCACCAGGGCGACGGTCTCCGGCAGACCGGCCTGCGCCTGAAAACCGGCCAGCAGCAGCGACGACAAGCCAGCCAACAATGTCATCCATCGCAAAAATCCCTCGCTCATAAATCCTCCAGCAACTAATTGGCGTTAGCCCGAACGCGTGAAGACATCGTCGTCACGCGCCCATTATAGGCACATCCCGAGGCAGATGCGCTACGCCGGAAATGCCTGCTACCATTGCCCCATGACACGCACAAACCGCCCCAACGACAACCCCGCCGGCGCCGCCGACTTCCAGCTCGACGACGACATCGCCTACCTCAACCATGCCGCCGTCGCCCCCTGGCCGCGGCGCACCCTGCAAGCCGTCGAGGCCTTTGCCCGGGACAACGCCCGCCTCGGCTCGAAACACTATCCGCAATGGCTTGAAACCGAACAACGCCTGCGCGAACGCCTGCGGGCGCTGATCAACGCCCCCTCCGCCGACGACATCGCCCTGCTGAAAAACACCTCCGAGGCCCTCTCCGTGGTGGCCTTCGGGCTGTCGTGGAGAGATGGCGACAACGTGGTCAGCAGCAACCAGGAATTCCCCTCCAACCGGGTCGTGTGGGAGGCCCTGGCACGCGACGGCGTGAGCCTGCGCCAGGCCGACCTGCACGCGGCGGAAACCCCGGAAGACGCCCTCTTCGCCCAGGTCGACGAACACACCCGCCTCATCGCCATCAGCTCCGTACAATATGCCAGTGGGCTGCAGCTGGATCTGCGGCGCATTGGCGAATTCTGCCGCCAACACGGCATCCTGTTCTGCGTCGATGCCATCCAGAGCCTCGGCGCCGTGCCCTTCGACGCCCGGGCCGTGCATGCCGACTTCGTCATGGCCGACGGCCACAAGTGGATGCTGGGCCCGGAGGGACTCGCCGTGTTTTATTGCCGCGCGGAACTGCGCGAGAAACTGAAACTGTACCAGTACGGCTGGCACATGACCGACGCCTACGTGGATTTCGACCGCCGCGACTGGCGACCGGCCGACACGGCGCGCCGCTTCGAATGCGGCAGCCCCAACATGCTCGGCATCCACGCCCTGGAGGCCAGCCTCGCCCTGCTGCAGGAACAGGGCATGGAAAACATCGGCAAACAGATACTGGCCAATGCCCGCCTGCTCATCGACGCCATCGACGCCAGCACCTCACTGGAATTGTTGACCGACCCAACGGCCGGACGACACGCCGGCATCGTCACCTTCCGTCACCGCAGTTGCGACAACGAAACCCTGTTCAAGCACCTCTCCGGACACGGCGTCATGTGTGCCCAGCGTGGCGGCGGCATCCGTTTTTCGCCGCACTATTACACCCCGCCGGAAAAGATTCTGCAGGCCGTGGCC
>JALSHB010000109.1 GCA_026982475.1 Chromatiales bacterium | reverse complement strand
TTATTCTCTGAGTCCTCCGCGCCTCGGTGGCAAAAAACACAACAAAAGACAAACAACATGCTTGACCCAAAACTGATTCGCAACGACCTCGAAGGCGTGGCGGCGAAGCTCGAACGCCGCGGCTTCAAGCTGGACACCGAAAGGCTCGCCACGCTGGAGGCCGAGCGCAAGAAACTGCAAGTAGAGACCCAGGACCTGCAAAGCCTGCGCAACAACAGCGCCAAATCCATCGGCCGCGCCAAGGCCAGCGGCGAGGACGTGGCACCGCTGCTGGCGGCGGTGGCGGACCTGGGCGACAAGCTGAAGGATGCCGAGGCGCGCCTCGGCGAGATCCAGCAGCAGCTCGATGAGGTGCTCATGGGGGTGCCGAACATCCCCCACCAGAGCGTGCCGCTGGGCATCGACGAAAACGACAACCTGGAGGTGCGCCGCTGGGGCGAGCCCACCGAGCTGGGTTTCGAGCCCCGCGACCACGTCGACCTCGGCGCGGGGCTGGGACAGATGGATTTCGAGGCGGCGGTGAAGATCGCCGGCAGCCGCTTCACCCTGCTCAGCGGCCCGCTGGCGCGCCTGCATCGCGCCCTGACCCAGTTCATGCTGAATATCCACGCCGACGAACACGGCTACCGCGAGACCTATGTGCCCTACCTGGTCAACGCCGACAGCCTGCGCGCCACCGGCCAGCTGCCCAAGTTCGGCGAAGAGCTGTTTCGCGTCGACGACGGCAGTTACTACCTGATCCCCACCGCCGAGGTGCCGGTGACCAACATCGTGCGCGACGAGATCATCGAGGCCGATCAGATGCCGCTGAAGTTCGTCGCTCACACCCCCTGTTTCCGCAGCGAGGCGGGCTCCTACGGCAAGGACACCCGCGGCATGATTCGTCAGCACCAGTTCGAGAAGGTGGAGATGGTGCAGGTGGTGCGGCCGGCGGATTCCTATAATGCGTTGGAGGAGCTGACCCGCCATGCCGAGCGCATCCTGCGTGAACTGGTGCTGCCCTACCGCGTGGTGGCGCTGTGCACCGGCGACCTCGGCTTCTCCGCCGCCAAGACCTACGACCTGGAGGTCTGGCTGCCGGGGCAACAGAAATACCGCGAGATCTCTTCCTGTTCCAATTTCGAGGACTTTCAGGCGCGCCGCATGAAGGCCCGCTGGCGCGACCCGGAGACGGGCAAGCCGCAGCTGGTGCACACCATCAACGGCTCCGGCCTGGCGGTGGGGCGCACCCTGGTGGCGGTGATGGAGAATTATCAGAACGCCGACGGCAGCATTACCGTGCCGGAGGCGTTGCGTCCCTACATGGGGGGCCTCGAGGTCATTCGATAAGCAACGAAACACCCCGCAGGGGCGGCCTCTCGGGCCGCGATAACCATGGCAACAATCTATCGCGGTCCGAGGGGCCGCCCCTGCGGGTTTACAGGGCGACTGGAACAGGGTTTTCGTAATGCAATATTTCCCGATGTTTTTCGATATCAACGACAGGCCCTGCCTGGTCGTTGGCGGTGGTGATGTCGCCGCGCGCAAGGTGGCGCTGCTGCTGCGCGCCGGGGCGAAGGTCACCGTGGTGTCGCCGGAGCTGGGCGACAACCTGGCGGCGCGTCATGCCCGCGGTGAGATCGATCACCTGGCGCGCGCGTTCGACGAAGGGGACCTGGACGGTCGTGCGCTGGTCATCGCGGCGACCGACGACAAGTCGGTCAACCGGCGTATTTCCGAGCTGTGCCGGGCGCGCAACTTGCCGGTCAACGTGGTGGACCAGCCCGAGCTGTGCAGCTTCATCGTGCCTTCCATGATCGACCGTTCGCCGTTGCAGGTGGCAGTCTCCACCGGCGGCGCGGCGCCGGTGCTGGCGCGCCTGTTGCGCGCGCGGCTGGAGACCATGATCCCGGCCGCCTACGGGCGTCTGGCCGAATTGATGGACGCGTTCCGCGAGCAGGTGAAGGCGCGCATCGCGGACCCGGAGCAGCGCCGCCATTTCTGGGAGAACGTCGCCCAGGGGCCGATCGCCGAACTGGTCTTCGCCGGCAAGGAAGAGGCCGCGCGCGCCGCCATGCACAAGGCCGTGGACGAGGCCGCGGCCTCTGATCAACCCCGTGGCGAGGTCTACCTGGTGGGCGCCGGACCGGGCGATCCCGACCTGCTGACCTTCCGCGCCCTGCGCCTGCTGCAGCAGGCGGACGTGATCGTCTACGACCGCCTGGTGTCGGAGGAGATCCTCGACATGGCGCGCCGCGATGCCGATCTGGTCTACGTCGGCAAGCAGCGTGATCAGCATACGCTGCCGCAGGAGGACATCAACTTGCTGTTGGCCCGCATCGCCAAAAAGGGCAAGCGGGTGCTGCGCCTGAAGGGTGGCGATCCGTTCATCTTCGGCCGCGGTGGCGAGGAGATCGAGACCCTGATGCAGGAGGGCGTCAATTTCCAGATAGTGCCGGGCATCACCGCCGCCGCCGGCGCCGCCTCCTATGCGGGCATTCCTCTCACCCACCGCGAGCACGCCCATTCCGTGGTATTCGTCACCGGCCATCTCAAGGATGGCAGCATGGACCTCAACTGGCAGGCGCTGGCGCAGCCGCAGCAGACCATCGTCGTCTACATGGGTCTGCTGGGGGTGAAGGAGCTGTGCAACCAACTGGTGGCGCACGGCCTGCCGGCGGAGACGCCCATGGCGCTGGTGCAGAAGGCCACCACCCGGCTGCAGAAGGTGGTGGTCGGCACCCTCGGCAGCATGCCCTCGATCATCGAGACCACGGAGATCAAGCCGCCGACGCTGATCATCGTCGGCGATGTGGTGACCCTGCACAAGAAGCTGGCCTGGTTTGGCGGCGCGGAGAGCGTGGGTGAATAGCGGCCCTTGAGGCCACGAGCGATCAGTCTCGTCATACCGCTTTGCGGTGCAACGTGGCGGGTGCGGATGACGTGGCGCTGAGCGCCACAGGCTGTGTGACACCGCGCAGCGGCGTCACGAGTTGATAAACAGAAGCCCTCTCAATGCATCGGCGCTTCTTCCCGGGCCTCGCCCCGGCCCTCCATGGCGCGCTTGATGCCGTTGATGACGGAATCGAGGGCGCGGTCGAACAGCGGTACGTCGTCGACGATCCGGGCCTGGCCGAGGTCGAATTTGTCCAGCAGCTTCTTGAAGGTCAGGTCGGCCACGACCTTGTACTTGCGGTCGACGAAGGTGTATTCGCCGGTGAAGTCGCATTTCCAGGCCAGCTTGCCGCGGCTGCGCTTTTCCGTTTCCGGGTCGCTGAATTCCACCCAGGTGCCCAGGCTCATGTCCTTGACCTGTTCGGCATATTCGCTGTCGAGCTGATCCCAGCCGTCCCAGTCCATGGCCTGGGTGGAGGCGAGGATGATTTCCTCGATGAATTCGTCGGCCTCGTCACGGGGCTGGTCGGCCTGCGCCACGGTTTCCTCGCCGCCGTTGTCCGCCGCCGGCGCGGGTTCCGCCGTTGCAGCGTTCTCGGGTGAATTGTCGGTGTTCGCCGGCATGTTCTGCACCGCGCTGACGCCACCGCGCAGGCTGGCCAGATGCAGTTCCTCGAGCTTGTCGAAGATGCGCTCGGTGATGGCGTGGTCATAGTTGATCAGGGTCAGGCCGTCGCGCAGGCCGTTGAGCACGCGCGGGATGATGCGTACCAGGTTCTGCCGCTCGCTCACCACCAGCTTGGGCTGCACGCTCCAGATCAGGTCGTCGGCCACCTTCAGCGCGGTTTCCCAGGCGGCGCCTTCACTGCCGCCGTCGCGCAGGTAGATGTGATTGAGCACATCCTTCCAGGCGTCGATGAGCAGGGCGCGGATGAAGGGCGGGATGTTCTGGCCCTCCACGCGCTGGCGGATCTCGTTGGCGACGGTGTCGCGGGCCTGCTCCAGCATCTCTTCCGCCAGGCGGTTGGCCTCGCGCTCTTCTTCGACGAAGCGGGTGAATTCCTCCAGCAGGCTGGCGAACAGCTCGGGGTCGTCCTCGAATTCGTTGAGGATGCGTTCGACCACGTATTCGACCATTTGCAGGGTGGGGTTTTCTGTCTCGTCGTCTTCCCCTTCGATGTCTTCCGCGCCGGCATAGGCCAGTTCGTTGAGCAGCTGCCGCGCCGGGTGGTTCTTGCGGGCGAAGAACTCCTTGTCGATGATGGCGACCTTGAGCATGGGGATCTGCAGGCGGGCGATGAGCGCCTTGATGTTGTCGGCGATGTGCGGGTCGTCGAGGATGAAGTCGAACAACATGCTGACGATGTCGATGGCGTCGGTATCGGCCTGGCCGATCTGGCGTTCGCCGCCGTCTCCGTGTTGCTGGGTTATCGCCTGGGTCAGGCTGGCCTTGATCAGGCTGGCGTTTAGGGGCTGTTCACCGCCCTGCCGCCCCTGGACAGGGGCCGTGAGCTGGCTGTCGCCCTGCAGGCTGGAGAGGGCGCTGACGATGTCCTGCGGGGCGTAGTAGAGGGCGACGCCGCCGGCGCCGTCGCTGGCCTCGGCGTGGTCGTTGGCCGGGGGCATGCCGGTGGCCGGGAGGGGCGCGCCCGCCATCCCGGCATGGCTGCCCGCGGTCGGCGCGCCACCGGTGACGGGGGCGGCGCCAGGCACACCCGCGAGGCCGCGCTGCTGGGAGAGCATGTGTTGCAGCGTGGCGAACAGGTTGCCGGTGGCGGGGGCCTCGGCGTTCCCTTCGGCGGTGTCCTGCTGGCTCATGGCGCTGGCGATTTCGGCGATGATATCGCCCTCGCTGCGCTGGGCGGTGGCGTTTCTTTCCGCCGATCTTTCCGCCGAGCGCTGTGCCGGTGTCTTGATGCGGGGCAATACGCCGGCGGCCACCAGGTCGGCATTGATGGCGCTGTACATGTCGTCCAGCCGTTGCGCCACGTGCTTGTCGAACAGCTTGTAGATCACCAGGCGGATCCTGAGGTCGCTGTCGAGTTCGTCCACCGCGGCGGTGAAGGCGTGGCAGATGACATCCGGGCGCAGGGGGTTGTTGTCCTTGTGGATCTCCTGGTCGTCGATGAGGAAGTCGAGGCGGGCGGTGAGCGCATAGAGGGCCTCGCGGTACTGCCTGTCGGCGCTGGCAATCATGTTGCTCAGGGCCAGGGATTCCTCCAGCTGCTCGTCGCCGACCAGGCCAACCTGGTCCAGCGGCCCCAGCTCTTCCGGCGCACCGGGTTGCGTGGCGCTGCCGCCCAGGGACTCGTTGAAGAGGGCGTCCAGGCGGCTGCGGAAGGCCTTGTCCATGGCGTCCTTCTTCAGGCGGACTTCACGCATGGCGTCGAAATAGAGATTTTGCAGCTGGTTGTTCTCGGCCTTGTCG
This sequence comes from Chromatiales bacterium, assembly GCA_026982475.1. Classification (GTDB taxonomy): domain Bacteria; phylum Pseudomonadota; class Gammaproteobacteria; order SZUA-152; family SZUA-152; genus DRQN01. Next base: position 13,632 of record JALSHB010000109.1, on the reverse strand, counting down.
GCCAGGGCGAACAGGCTGTCATCCACCTGGCTGAAGAATTCCGGCAGACGCTTTTTCAGATGGTGCTTTGCCGTGCGCCGCGTTGCGATAACGAGTGGCGGCAGGGGCATGGGGGGCTCCTCGGTGCTTGAGTGCCGTTTGGAATGGAAATCGATGATATTTCGCTGTTCTGCCATAACTGGTATCCCCGGGTGAGGGTTTTCTGGGGGGTGAGACTCATTGCTGGTCAGTCTATTGTCGCTATCGGCGCTGGTCTGTGATGGCGTGAGGGTGGAGGCTGTGATAGCTGTCACAGTTCATGAATCTGTGCGGTCAGGGATGAATCCACCAAGACCGTACGGAAAGTGCGCCAATGGCGTGGCAGGCGCCTTGGCGGGCTGCGGGCAGGTGTGAGGCGCAGGGTCGTCGTTCCGGGGCCGCGGTGATCGGCGCTGTCTTAGCGGTAAATCCGTGGCTGTGATATCCTGCCATGCCATCTTGGGGATGGCTTTTGGTGACGGCTTCAAACTGGAAAAAGCCGGCATTTTTCTTGATCAGTCGTGGTTATGGTCTATATTTTCACACATCTTCGTGTAACGGAATTCGGTGAGCCGGAGGGCGATCATGTCCACGGTTGAAAAGAAAGGCAGCGCCTTGCCAAAGGCGTGGATTGTGCCGATCCGGCTGGCTATCTACTCCGTGTTGGCAGGCTGTTCGGCCTTTGTCTACTTCAATGTTGGTGAGCTGGAGTTCACCCACTATCTTGTGATAGTCACTATCGTTGCGGTGGCGGCCATGGCCCTGCTGGATTGCCGGGTCAGTGACGATTACTGGAAAAAACTGGAGAAAGAGGCCCGAAAGGCCGACTAGATTGCAGGGCCGCTGCTACGCTGATGTTATCTCGTAACGAATACGAGGCATCCGTGTCAGTCGGGATATGAGTCAACAGAGCGAAAAAGGTGTGGTTTGTCGCAATGGTCAAGAAAAAACAGGTTAAAAAACAAGTCAGAAAAAAGCCGCCCAAGGGCAAGGCGCCGGTGAAGAAAAAGGCCGTGGCCAAGAAGGCGGTGGCGAAGAAGGCTGTCGCCAAGAAGGCTGTCGCCAAAAAGGCTGTCGCCAAGAAGAAGGTGGCGAAGAAATCGATGGCCAAGAAGGCCGCGGTCAAGAAGAAGGCGGTGAAGAAGTCGGTTGCCAAGAAGGCCCTTGCCAAGAAGGCCCTTGCCAAGAAGACCGTGACGAAAAAGAAGGCGGCCAGGGGGGCTGTGGCGAAGGATGCCAAGGGCCTGGGCCTGACCTACATCACGCGAATGGACCACGGCAATACCCACGGCTGGTGGGTGCGCGTCTACAAGGATTCCAAGCCGGTGGAGTCGAAGCTGTTCTCGGACGGCGTGCACGGCGGCAAGCTGAAGGCGAAGAAAAAGGCCCAGGAACATCGCGATCTGGTGGTGAAGAAACACAAGATCGTGCCGGTGCACCTGCGCAAGACCCGCGAGCACAGCGTGGACAAGCGTTCCACCAGCGGTGTCGTCGGCGTCACCCTGTCGGTGGCGGAAAAGGCCGGCAGCCTGCGGGTGCACTGGAGCGCCCGTTTCATGGAGAAGGGGCGACAGCGCAATGTGTCGTTCTCGGTGCGCAAATACGGCTATGAAGGCGCCTTCCGCAATGCCCTCAAGGTGCGTTTTGCCGCCATCGAGCGCCCGGTGCCTCGTGGCCTCAAGCCGCCGACACCGTCCAAGACGCTGGAGCGCTGGATGAAGAAGCAGAACATCAACCCGGCCGTCAATCGCGTTACACGTTGAGGTTCCCATGCAGATCGTCATAGGGCGCGCCAGTTTCAGGCGTGTCGTTCTTCTATTCCTCCTTTCTTTGTTGTGCGCTCAGCCGGGGCTGGCTGACGCCGTCGGCCTGGATGAAGGCATCGCGGCGGTGGAGCAGGGTGATTACGCCAAGGCGGCCGAGATCTTTCGTCCCCTGGCCGAGGCCGGTGATGCCGAGGCGCAGTACAACCTGGCGATCCTCTACCGCAGTGGCCACGGCGTGGAGAAGGATCTGGAGAAGAGCCGTCAGTGGCTTCTGCAAGCAGCCAAGCAGGGTATTGCGGCGGCCCAGTACCACCTTGGCTACATGTACGACACCGGCGAAGGTGCCGAGCAGAACGACAACTATGCCTTCCTCTGGTATCGCAAGGCCGCCGAGCAGGGCCACCCGAAGGCGCAAACCAATCTGGGCGTGCTGTACGCCAACGGCAGCGGCGTGGCGCAGGATCTGAAGCTGGCCTATGTGTGGTTCAATCTCGCCGCCGCCCAGGGCTATGCGCCGGCGTTCCAGAACCGGGAGTTGCTCGCCGAAGAGTTCACGGAAGCGGAGCGGGAGTCCCTGCGCAGCCTGTCGCGTGACTACTTTCAGAAATACGTCATGCCGTTCCAGAATCAGGGCATGATGCGACGCCCCCGACATTGATGCCCTCGCCGCCCCTGTGGGGCGGTCGACCACGGGACAGCACCCACCCCCTGTTGTAATCTGGCCTCCTGTTTCCAGCGCGCTTGCCTGCGGAGGCCCTTGTAACCGGTGCAAGGCTTTTTTCCATTTCTGTGACGGCAGGGCAGAGGGCATGATCTTCAACCGCCATTCGCTGCGCTTCAATGTCGCCTTCAGTATTTTCGCCATGGGGGCGCTGAGTATCGTGCTGGCGGTGCTGGCGACGCAGATCTATCGCCAGTTCGCCATCGACAGCCAACGCGAGGCGATCGAGCAGGTGATCGGCCTGCAGGTCGACGAGGTGCTCGACGACATGGGGCGGGTGGTGCATTCCATGGGCCAGTCCCTGCAGGAAGACGCCGACTTCCGCCGCGAGTTTCAGGCCCGTGACGTGGCGGCGCTGCAGCGCCGCCTGGCCTCCCAGTTCCATCAATATTTTGTCACCGCCGGCATCCTGCGGCCCCAGTACATGGCCATTTACGACCTGGATTTCAACCTGATGACCGGGGCCATGGTCGACGGCCTGGATACCCCGGCGACCTGCAGCGGCCTGCGGCGGCGGGCGGTGCTGCGGCAGGGGGCATCGCGCCTGCGCAGCATTACCGAACTGTGCCTGCAGGAAGGACGGCCGCATTTCAGCGTGCTGATGCCGATTGGCGGGCTGAGAGTCAGCGGCTATCTGGAGATCGTCGTCGACCCCATTTTCAGCCTGCAGACGCTGGAGGGTGATCTGGGCATGCCGGTGCGGATGACCTATGCCGATGGCTCCACGGCCTATGTTTCCGGCCTCTGGCCCGCCGATGCGCAGGCGCGCGGGGCCGTCGCCGGTTTCACCCTGATCACCGCGGTCGGCAGTGAGGCGCTGGCGGTGTCGCTGGCGCAGGATATCTCCGCCTTCGAATCGCGCCTGGAAATGACGCGCAATTCGCTGATTGCCGTGGTGGCGCTACTGGGGCTGCTGCTGGCCGTCTTGATGCTGTACACGCTGAACCAGAATGCGTTGGTGCCCTTGCAGCGCCTGGGTGAGCAACTGCGCAATATCCGCCGCGACAAGCAGCAGCTGGGGCAGAAGATCGACGAGGAGGGCAATGCCGAGGTGCGTTTCCTGGCCCGCGGCTTCAATGAAATGACCGATGAGCTGAAGTCGCTCTACGACATGCTGCTGGCGCGACAGGAGGAGCTGCAATCGGAAATCCGCGAGCGCGAACAGGCCCAGCAGGCGCTGCAGGGCCACAAGGATCAGCTGGAAGAGCTGGTTCAGCAGCGCACCCTGGATCTGGCCCTGGCCCGTGACGCCGCCCTGGAGGCGAGCCATTCCAAGAGCCAGTTTCTGGCCAACATGAGCCACGAACTGCGCACCCCGCTGAATGCCGTGATCGGTTACAGCGAGCTGTTGATGGACAATGCCCGACAGCGGGGCGAGGAGGCGCTGGCGGAGGATCTGCGCCGCGTGCACAGCGCCGGCCAGCACCTGCTGAGCCTGATCAATGACGTCCTCGACCTGTCCAAGATCGAGGCCGGCAAAATGCAGCTGTTCGAGGAATGGTTCAGCATTCCCGACCTGGTCAGCGATGTCGCCGACACCATCCAGCCGCTGGTGGCCAAGAATGGCAACCGGCTGCAGGTGTGCTGCGCCGATGACGTCACCATCATGTTTGCCGATGTCACCAAGCTGCGGCAGATCCTCTTCAACCTGCTCAGCAACGCCTGCAAGTTCACCCGCGATGGCGACATCGAGGTCAGCGTCTGGTGCGAGGCGCGGGAAGGTCGCGCGGATGTCTCCGGGCAGGTGTTCTTTTCCATTAGCGACACCGGCATCGGCATGGCCCCGGGGCAGCTGGACAAGATCTTCGAGGCCTTCAGCCAGGCGGACCTGAGCACCACGCGAAAATACGGCGGCACCGGCCTGGGGCTCGCCATCACCCAGCACTTTTGTCATCTGATGGGGGGCGGTGTCCACGTTGTCAGCGAACAGTCCAAAGGGTCGACATTTACCGTTATGTTGCCGCTGCGCGTCCCTCGCGATGAGTATCTCTTCGCCGGTGACGAAGAGGCGCCGAGAAACGGCATCGCCGCCCTCGGCCAGCGTCTGAGCGGACTACACGAGGATATTGCCCATGAGCGGCGCAAGCACGTCAGCCGCATACTGGTGATCGACGACGATCCGGCGACACTGCACATCATGTCGCACTTCCTGTCGCTGAAGGGCTTCGACGTGCGCACCGCCGCCAGTGGCGTCGATGGCCTGACCCTGGCGCAGGAACTGCAGCCGGATGTCATCACCCTCGACGTGATGATGCCGGGCATGGACGGTTGGGCGGTGCTGCGCGCCCTCAAGCGGGCGCCCCGCCTGCGCGACATCCCGGTGGTGATGGTGACCCTGGTGGAGGAACGCGCCATGGCGGAGGCGCTGGGTGCCGCAGGCTACATGTCCAAGCCCATCGACAAGCTGCGCCTGTACGGCATCATCAACCGCTGCGTGCGCGAACACGACGACCTGGCGCCGCCGCACGCCTCACGGACCACGGAGGAGTAACGACCATGCCCATACTGGCCGGAGACATCGGCGGCACCAAGACCCTGCTGCAATTGAAGGACGGCGCCCGGGTGCTGTTCGAGCGGCGCTTCGACAGCACCGCCTTCGCCGACTTCGCGGCCGTGTTGGCGACCTTTCTCGACCAGGCCGCCCGTGAGGGGCTGGGCGACGTGAGCGCCGCCTGCATCGGCGTCGCCGGACCAGTGGAAGGCAACCGGGCGCGGGTCACCAACCTGCCCTGGCGGCTGGATGCCGAGGCCCTGGCGGCCCGCTTCGGCATCCCCCGCCTGCGGCTCATCAACGACTTCCAGGCCGTGGGCTACGGGCTGGAGACCCTGGGCGACGACGACCTGCGGGTGCTGCAGCGGGGTGAAGCGCGCGCCGGCGCGCCACGGGCGCTGATCGGCGCCGGCACCGGCCTCGGCGAGGGCATCCTGGTGTGGTCCGGCGATCACTACGAGGTGCTGGCCTCGGAGGGTGGACATGTGGACTTTGCACCCACCGATGCGCTGCAACGCGCCCTGCTGGCCTGGCTCAGCGAACGCCAGCCCCGCGTCAGCTATGAAGACATCGTCTCCGGGCCGGGGCTGGAAACCCTCTACCGTTTTCACGCCGCGCACTTCGCCGGGCAGGTCCCGGCCACGCTGCTCGCTACGCTGGAGCAGGGCGGGGGTGCCGCGGTCATTTCCCGGGCCGCGGAGCAGGGCGATGTCCTCGCCGGGCAGACCCTGGACATGTTCGTGAAGATCTATGGCGCCCAGGCCGGCAACCTGGCCCTCACCTGTCTGGCCGCCGGCGGCGTCTACATCGCCGGCGGCATCGCGCCGCGCCTGGCCGAACGCCTGAGCCGCGGGATCTTCATGGCCGCCTTCCGCGACAAGGGGAAGATGGGGGAACTGCTGGCCCGGTACCCGGTCTACGTGGTCATGAATCCCAGGGTCGGGCTTCAGGGCGCCGCTGAAATGGCTGCACGCATTTCCCCATAGCCTTGACGGGGTATTGTCCCTATAATGCGCCATCTTCGCGGCCGCCAGGCCGTGAACCCCCTTCCACAATGACATCGAGGAGTAACACGGTCGTGAACCTGACAAAGATCCGCAGCCTGGCCAGGGACGCCGGCGTGAAGCCTGGAAAGATGAGAAAGGCGGAGCTGATCCGCAGCATCCAGCGCTCGGAGGGTTACTTCGACTGCTTCGCCTCGGCCACCGACGGCGAGTGCGACCAGCTGGGCTGCCTGTGGCGCGAGGACTGCTTTGCCGAGGCGAAGAAATCACGCGCCGCCTGAGTTTTTCGTGGTGCAATGAAAAGGCCGGTCGATGTGCGTCGACCGGCCTTTTTGCGTCTGGGGGTGTTTACCACAGAGGCGCGGAGACACAGAGAAAAATTGATGTGAAATCGTTATTGTCGCCGGGTCTGTAATTGAGTGCTATTTCAAGTTACACGGCGCAGCGGTGCAACCAGGCAGGCTTTCCCTCACGCTCATTGGCGTCCCCTGTAGGAGCGCCTTCAGGCGCGACCGACTGGCGAGGGTGTGTCGGGCGCGGTGGAAGCCGTTCCAGGCTGCAAGCCTTCCCGTATCTCATTTTTCACTGTTGGTGGGAATCGGGCCGGTCGCGCCTGAAGGTGCTCCTACAGGTGGTGGTGCGCAACGGGTGATGCTCAGGTTCGGGTTTTCCCGTTAGTTGCAAAAAAACAGATCTAAAATCGCGCACATCCCGGTGTTTCCGGGCGTTGCTGTATGTGGCGCCCTTTTTGCAGGCGTTCACTGCTAGTGCGATCCAGCGACATAGATCGGAATAAGACGACGTGAAATCCGAGGTTGTCGCCGGGAATGGCATAAAACGCAGAGGTCGCCAAGGCGCAGAGGACGCAAAGGTTCATTGAAGGGGCTTCCTTTGCGTCCTCTGCGCCTTGGCGTTCTTTGCGTTGATTCTCATGGTCGATTCCACATCCCGTGCGCCCGCTGTTTGCGCACGAATTTATGCAACGCTTGGGTTTTCTTGGCTGAGCGAGCTGCCTTGTTGCGTTATTCCGCAGGGCGGTTTTGCAAGAAAACAAGCGCCCTTCCTCTGTGCCCCCGTGCCTCTGTGGTGAATGGCCCTTCAGCGCTGCAGCGCTTCCCGGTAGAGGGCGACGTACTGCCGTGCGCTGCTCTTCCAGTCGAATACCTGGGCCATGGCGGTGCGGGCGATGGCGCGCCATTTCGGCGTCTGGGCGTAAATCTCCAGCGCGTGGTGGATGGTGCGCAGCAGGGCGTTGCCGCTGGCGTAGTAGAAGCAGAAGCCGGTGGCGGTCTTGCGCCGGATGGCCTCGGGGGTGGCGTCGACCACGGTATCGGCGAGACCGCCCACGGCGTGCACGATGGGCGGGGTGCCGTAGCGCAGGCTGTAGAGCTGGTTGAGGCCGCAGGGCTCGAAGCGCGAGGGCATGAGGAAGGCGTCGGCACCGGCCTCGACACGGTGGGCGAGGTGCTCGCTGTAGCCGAGCTTGATGCTGATCTTGTGGGGAAAGCGCGCCGCGGCGTCTTGCAGTGCAGCCTCGAAACGGGCCTCGCCGCTGCCCAGCAGGGCCAGTTGTACGGGCAGTTCTGCCAGTGCTTCGATGATGTCGAGCACCAGGTCAACGCCTTTCTGCTCCACCAGCCGGCCCACCGAACCTAACAGTAAGTCGTTGCTCTCGGGGAGGCTGAAGTCGGCCTGCAGGGCGCGCTTGTTGTCACGCTTGGCGCTGAAGCGGCGGGCGTCGTAGTGGCGAACGATGTGCGGGTCGCTGGCCGGGTTCCATTCGTCGAGGTCGATGCCGTTGAGGATGCCGCGAAGGTCGGCGGCGCGGTGGCGCAGCAGGCCGTCGAGACCGTAGCCGAATTCCGCGGTTTGTATTTCGCGCGCGTAGGTGGGGCTGACGGTGGTGAGCTTGTCGGCGTAGGCCAGGCCGCCCTTGATGAAGGACAGGTGGTTGTGGAATTCCAGGCCCTCGAAGTGCCACAGCTGCGGCGGCAGGCCGAGGCGGAAAAACACCTCGGCGGGGAACATGCCCTGGTAGGCCAGGTTGTGGATGGTGAACACGGTGGCCGGGCGTTCGGGCTCCAGGCTCAGCAGCGCCGGTACCAGGCCGGTCTGCCAGTCGTTGCAGTGGACGATCTCCGGGCGCCAGTCCAGCCCCGCGCGGCCCATGGCGATTTCGCTGACGATGCGGCAGAAGAAGGCGAAGCGCTCGGCGTTGTCGGGCCAGTCGTGACCGTTGGCGTCCAGGTAGGGGTTGCCTGGGCGGTCGAAGGCCGGCGGGTAGTCCACCAGCCAGACGAATACCCGGCTACCCGGCAGGCGGCCTTCGAGGATCTTGATCTCTTCCTGTGAGCCGGGCAGACGAATCGTGGTTATGCGCTTCAGCGGCCCGGCCTTTTCCTTGGCCTGCGGGTAGGCGGGCAGGATCAGGCGCACGGCGTGATTGAGGGATTTCAGCGCCGCCGGCAGGCTGCCGCTGACGTCGGCCAGGCCGCCGGTCTTGATCAGGGGGTGGGCCTCGCTGGTGGCAAACAGGATCTTCGACATGTTACAGCTCGTCTGTTTTGGCGGGTGGTCTAACGGTAATCAGACAGGGGTGAGGATCAGCGCGCCCAGCGGCGGCAGGGTCAGTTCCACCGACCAGGGGCGGTTCATCCAGGCCTGTTCCTCGGCGACGACGTTGCCGTTGCCGACGTTGCTGCCGCCGTAGAACTCGGAATCGGAATTCAGCAGTTCGCGCCACTCGCCGCCGCTGGGCAGGCCGATGCGGTAGTTCTCGCGTACCACCGGGGTGAAGTTGAGCACCACCACCACCACGCGGTCGTCGGACTTGCGCAGATAGCTGATGGTGGATTGTGCGGCGTCGTTGCAGTCGATCCATTCGAAGCCCTGCACGTCGAAGTCGTACTGGTGCAGCGCCGGCTGTTCGCGGTGCAGGTGATTGAGGTCCTTGAGCAGGTCCATCACGCCGTGGTGCAGGGGATAGTCGAGCACGTACCAGTCGAGGCTGGCGTCGAAGTTCCATTCGCGGCCCTGGCCGAATTCGCAGCCCATGAACAGCAGCTTCTTGCCGGGGTAGGTGTACATGTAGGTGTAGAGCAGGCGCAGGTTGGCGAATTTTTGCCACTCGTCACCGGGCATCTTGGCCAGCAGCGAGCCCTTGCCATGCACCACCTCGTCGTGGGAGAAGGGCAGCACGAAGTTCTCGGTGAAGGCGTACAGCAGGCCGAAGGTGAGCTGCTGGTGGTGGTAGTGGCGGTGGATGGGGTCCTTGCTGAAGTAGGTGAGGGTGTCGTGCATCCAGCCCATGTTCCACTTCATGCTGAAGCCCAGCCCGCCCAGCCAGGTGGGACGCGAGACCTGCGGCCAGGAGGTGGATTCCTCGGCGATGGTCAGGCAGCCGGGATGGTGCTCGTGCACCACGGTGTTCATGTGGCGCAGGAAGTCGATGGCTTCGAGGTTTTCGTTGCCGCCGTAGATATTCGGCACCCAGCCGCCTTCGTCGCGTGAATAGTCGAGGTAGAGCATGGAGGCCACGGCGTCCACGCGCAGGCCGTCGATGTGGAATTCCTCCAGCCAGTAGATGGCGCTGGAGAGCAGGAAGCTCTTCACTTCGTTGCGGCCGAAGTTGTAGATCAGGGTGCCCCAGTCCTGGTGCTCGCCCTTGCGCGGGTCCTCGTGCTCGTAGAGGGCGCTGCCGTCGAAGCGCGCCAGGCCGTGGGCGTCCTTGGGGAAGTGCGCCGGCACCCAGTCCATCAGCACGCCGATGCCGTGCTGGTGGCAGTGATCGACGAAGTAGCGGAAGTCGTCGGGGCTGCCGAAGCGGCTGGTGGGGGCGAAGTAGCCGGTGGTCTGGTAGCCCCAGGAGGCGTCCAGCGGGTGTTCGGTGATGGGCAGCAGCTGGATGTGGGTGAAGCCCAGGTGGCGGGCGTGATCCACCAGGCGGTGCGCCAGGGTGCGGTAGTCGAGGAAGTCGCCATTGTCGTCGCGCTGCCAGGAGCCGGGGTGCAGCTCGTAGATGGACATGGGGGCGTGCAGCCAGTCGAGGTTTTCGCGGTGCTTGCGCCAGTTGCTGTCGTGCCAGCGGTAGCGGCTCTCGGCGGTGATCAGGCCCGCGGTGCTGGGGCGCAGTTCGAAGGCGCGCCCATAGGGATCGGCCTTCAGGTGCAGGTGGCCGTGCTGGTCGCGGATCTCCAGCTTGTAGTGGGCGCCCTCGCCGACGCCGGGCAGGAACAGCTCCCAGATGCCGCTGCCGCCGCGCACCCGCATCGGGTGACAGCGGCCGTCCCAGTCGTTGAAGTCGCCCACCACGCTGACCCGCTGGGCGTTGGGCGCCCAGGTGGCGAACAGTACGCCGTCGACGCCGTCGACGGTCTTCGGGTTGGCGCCGAGGAAGCGATAGGCGTGCAGATGGGTGCCTTCGGCGAACAGGTGCATGTCGAAGTCGCTGATCTGCGGGCCGAAGCAGTAGGGGTCGATGCGCTGGTGGTGGTTGCCGGCATCGTCGATCCAGTGGATGGTGTAGGGCCTGGGAAGATCCTTGCCATCGCCGCGCCACAGGAACAGGTCCGTATCGCCATAACGCTGCATGACATATCTGCCTTCCAGGCTGACCTCCCTGGCGCGTGGCTGGAATACCACCACCACGTCATCCTTGCCCTTCTTGTGGCGGCCGAGGATCTCGAAGGGGTCGTGGTGCCGGGCCTCGAGGATGCGCTGTATCTGGGACTCGGGGAAGGCGGAAATGGCGTTCATGACATGTAATACCTGATGGGAAAGGTGGCGGGTCCGGGCGAAAAATAGCTGCGGAACATACGGCCGTTGGTGCTACCATGATAAGGGCAAGGGGGTGGTGGCGTCACGTTTTGTGGCGTTGGCAAGCAACGGTCAAGCTACTGACCTGAACCTATGGATTCAGGTTGACTTTAATCGGGAGAGTCGTTTTATGAATGAGCAGCAGTCGATGAGATTCGTCAGCCGGATCACGCGCGATACCCTGGCCCTGATCATGGCTGGTGGCCGGGGCTCGCGCCTCAAACAGCTCACCAATTGGCACGCCAAGCCGGCGATACCCTTCGGCGGCAAGTTCCGCATCATCGATTTCCCCCTTTCCAACTGCATCAACTCCGGCATCCGCCGTGTCGGCGTGCTGACCCAGTACAAGGCCCACTCACTGATCCAGCATGTGCAGAAGGGCTGGGGTTTTCTGCGCGGCGAATTCGGCGAGTTCGTGGAGCTGTTGCCGGCCCAGCAGCGCATCGAGGAAAACTGGTATGTGGGCACCGCCGATGCCATCTACCAGAACATCGACATCATCCGTAACCATAACCCCAAGTATGTACTGATCCTCGGTGGCGACCACGTCTACAAGATGGATTATGGTCCGATGCTGGCCCAGCACGTGGAAAACAACGCCGATCTCACCATCGGCGCCCTGCAGGTGTCGCTGGAAGAGGCCCGGGGCTTTGGCGTGATGTCCGTGACCGAAGACAATCGCGTCACCGATTTCACCGAAAAGCCGCAAAACCCCCAGCCGGTGCCGGGCGAGGACGACGTGGCGCTGGCCTCCATGGGCATCTACATCTTCAACACCGACTTCCTCATCGAGCAGCTGCTGCGCGATGCCGATACACCGGGTTCCTCGCACGATTTCGGCCACGACATCGTGCCCAAGGCCATGGAGCGCTACCGCACCTTCGCCTATGCCTTCCGCGACGTGCAGACCGGCAGCCAGGGCTACTGGCGCGACGTCGGCACGGTGGACGCCTATTGGGCTTCCAACCTGGAGCTGATCGGCGTCACCCCGGAACTCAATCTGTATGATGACGCCTGGCCCATCTGGACCTACCAGGGCCAGCTGCCACCGGCCAAGTTCGTCTTCGACGACGAAGACCGTCGTGGCATGGCGGTGGATTCCATGGTCTCCGGCGGCTGCGTGGTGTCCGGCGCGCTGGTGCGACACTCGCTGCTGTTCTCCAGCGTGCGGGTCAATTCCTACAGCACGGTGAAGGACAGCGTGGTGTTGCCCGAGGTGGAGATCGGCCGTCACTGCCACATCGAAAAGGCCATCATCGACCAGGGGTGCAGGATTCCCGAGGGCTCCGTGATCGGCAAGGACCCGGTCGAGGACGCCAAGCGTTTTCACGTCACGCCCAATGGCGTGACCCTGGTGGTGCCGGAGATGCTCGGCCAGGAACTGCACTATGTCAGATAAGAATCATTTCAGGTAAGGAATATGTCCGCTAAGAAGTCCCAACAACCCCGTTTGAACGTGGTGCTGCTCTGGCACATGCACCAGCCGCAGTACTGCGACCGGCCTAACGGCGAGTATCAACTGCCGTGGACCTATCTGCACGCCATCAAGGATTACACCGACATGGCGGCCCACCTCGAGGCCGAGCCGCAGGCGCGCGCGGTGATCAATTTTGCCCCCACCCTGCTGGAACAGCTGGATGACTATGCCCACCAGGTCGAGGCCTTCCTCGCCACGGGCCAATGCATCCGCGACCCCCTGCTGGCGGCGCTGGCCAACCCGGTGCTGCCCACCGATGCCGGTGAGCGGCTGGAGTTGCTCGGCCAGTGCCTGCGCGCCAATGAAAAGACCCTGATTCATCGTTATGTCCCCTACACCCGCCTGGCGGAAATGGCGCGCTGCTTCCTCGGCCACCCGGAATCCGGCATCTACGTCAGCGAGCAGTTTCTCGTCGACCTGTTGATGTGGTACCACCTCGCCTGGCTGGGCGAGACGGTACGGCGCGAAAACCAGCGCGTGCAGATGCTGATCGAAAAGGGCTGTGATTTCAGCCTGCGCGACCGCCGCGCGCTGGTGGAGATCATCGGCGACCTGCTGTCCAACGTCATCGGCCGCTACCGGCGTCTCGCCGAACAGGGCCGGGTGGAATTGTCGGTGACGCCCTACGCCCATCCCATCGTGCCCCTGCTGCTGGACCTGGAATCGGCCCGCGAGGCGATGCCGGACGTGCAGCTGCCCTTGCTGGGCAAATACCCCGGCGGCGAGGAGCGCGTGCGCTGGCACATCCGCGAGGGCATCAAGATCTTCGAGCACTACTTCGGCTTCCGTCCCACCGGCTGCTGGCCGGCCGAGGGCGGCGTCAGCACCGAATCCATCCCCTATTACCAGGAGGCCGGCTTTCGCTGGATCGCCAGCGGCGAGAACGTGTTGCGCAACAGCCTGGCGCAGGCCGAGAGCGACCTGCCCGAGGGCGAAAATCACGTCCTGCACCGCGCCTACACGGTGGCCGGCAACGACGTCGCCTGCTTCTTCCGCGACGACGGCCTCTCCGACCTGATCGGATTCAACTTTTCCGACTGGCATGCCGATGATGCGGTGGGCAACCTGCTGGCGCACCTGAACAATATCGCCGATGCCTGCGAGGGGCGGGAGGGCGCCGTGGTGTCCATCATCCTCGATGGCGAGAACGCCTGGGAGTACTACCCGGAAAACGGTTATTACTTCCTCGAGGCACTGTATCGGGGCCTGGCCAATCACCCGCGCCTGAAACTGACCACCTATGAAGAAATGCTGAAAGACGAGAAACGGCCACTGCCGACGGTCAACATCTCCCGCCTGGTGGCCGGCAGCTGGGTGTACGGCACCTTCTCCACCTGGAT
>JALSHB010000108.1 GCA_026982475.1 Chromatiales bacterium | reverse complement strand
GGGCAGACCACCCATGGCGCCGTTCAGTGAAGGGGGACTCCCCCGCTCCACTCGACCCATAACCCCGCAACCAAAAGGGGACACTTCTGAATGGCAGAAAAGGGGACATTTCTGAATTGGGTTGACAGGGATGGGCGCGGCTGCGCGCAGACGCGGGCGGCGTTATTTTGTATAATCCGCCTTTATGCATTGCTGGGGGTGTCCCTTGTTGTCATGGGGGACTGAGAAATACCCTTTGAACCTGACCCGGTTTGCACCGGCGTAGGGAAGCGAGATTCTGCGTCTTCTTGCGTCCGTGTCGCCTCCAGCTGAATCAGACAACGAGAGGACGACCTCATGAGCGCCATCCCCGAAGAATTCCAACAGCGGACAGCCAGATTGTCCGAAGAGGTCACGCGGCCTTTTCCCAACGCGACGAAAATCTATGTGCAGGGTTCACGCCCGGATCTGCGCGTGCCCATGCGCGAGATCGCCCAGTCACCCACCGCGGGCATGCTGGGCGAGGAAGAGAATCCGCCCATTACCGTCTACGACACCTCCGGCCCCTTTGGCGACCCGGCCATCGAGGTGGACCTGATGAAGGGCATGCCCGACGTGCGCAGCGCCTGGATCGAGGAGCGCGGCGATACCGAGCGGCTGGCCGGGCCGACGTCCGACTATGGCCGGCAGCGTCAGGGCGCCGAGGATCTGGCGCACCTGCGTTTCGAGCACATCCGGCCGCCGCGCCGCGCCCTGCCGGGGCGCAATGTCACCCAGATGCACTATGCCCGCCAAGGTATCATCACCCCGGAGATGGAATACGTCGCCATCCGCGAGAACCAGCGCCTCGACGAACTGCGCAACGATCCGCGCTACGAAAAGCTGTTGCGCCAGCACCCGGGGCAGGACTTCGGCGCCCGCCTGCCGCAGAGCATCACCCCCGAGTTCGTGCGCAGCGAGGTGGCTAGCGGCCGCGCCATCATCCCCGCCAACATCAACCACCCCGAGCTGGAGCCGATGATCATCGGCCGCAACTTCCGGGTGAAGATCAACACCAACATCGGCAACTCCGCGGTGTCCTCCTCCATCGAGGAAGAGGTGGAGAAGATGGCCTGGTCGGCGCGCTGGGGCGGCGACACCCTGATGGACCTGTCCACCGGCAAGAACATCCACGAGACCCGCGAGTGGATCCTGCGCAACGCCCCCATGCCCATCGGCACCGTGCCCATCTACCAGGCGCTGGAAAAGGTCAACGGCAAGGCCGAGGACCTCACCTGGGAGATCTTCCGCGACACCCTCATCGAACAGGCCGAGCAGGGCGTGGACTACTTCACCATCCACGCCGGCGTGCTGCTGCGCCATGTGCCACTGACGGCGAAGCGCGTCACCGGCATCGTCTCCAGAGGCGGCTCCATCATGGCCAAGTGGTGCCTGGCGCATCACCAGGAGAACTTCCTCTACACCCACTTCGAGGATATCTGCGAGATCATGAAGGCCTATGACGTCAGCTTCTCGCTGGGCGACGGCCTGCGCCCCGGCTGCCTGGCCGACGCCAACGACGAGGCCCAGTTCGGCGAGTTGGAGGCCCTGGGTGAGCTGACGAAGATCGCCTGGAAACACGACGTGCAGGTGATGATCGAGGGCCCTGGCCACGTGCCCATGCAGATGATCAAGGAAAACATGGACAAGGAACTTGCCGACTGCTTCGAGGCCCCCTTCTACACCCTCGGCCCGCTGGTCACCGACATCGCCCCCGGCTACGACCACATCACCTCCGGCATCGGCGCCGCGCAGATCGGCTGGTACGGCTGCGCCATGCTCTGCTACGTCACCCCCAAGGAACATCTGGGCCTGCCCAACAAGGAAGACGTGCGCGAGGGCATCATCACCTACAAGCTGGCGGCCCACGCCGCCGACCTGGCCAAGGGCCTGCCCGGCGCCCAGTTGCGCGACAACGCCTTGTCCAAGGCGCGCTTCGAGTTCCGCTGGGAGGACCAGTTCAACCTCGGCCTGGACCCGGAGCGGGCGCGCGAATACCATGACGAGACCCTGCCCAAGGACTCCGCCAAGGTGGCCCACTTCTGTTCCATGTGCGGGCCGAACTTCTGCTCCATGAAGATCACCCAGGACGTGCGCGACTACGCGGCCAAACAGGGCCTCTCCGCCGAAGAGGTGCTGAACAAGGGCATGCAGGAAAAGGCCGTCGAGTTCGTCCAGGGTGGGGCGGAGATATACAAAAAGGCCTGATCAGGCCCCAGACGCAGAAAACCCGCCGTGAGGCGGGTTTTCTGTAATGCCGAAAGCAGCGTCGGTCTTATTCAGGCATGACGTTGGCAGCGGCTGGGCCCTTGGGACCTTGCTGGACTTCATAGCTGACTCGCTGACCCTCAGTCAGGGTCTTGAAGCCTGATCCCGAAATGGCGCTGAAATGCACAAACAAATCATCACCACCCTCTTCAGGAGCAATGAATCCGAAGCCCTTGGACTCATTGAACCACTTAACAGTACCTGTAGCCATTACACTTAACCTTTCTGAATTTCAAAATTATCCTGCGTACGCATGCCGGGGGGAACGTCACCGCTGAAGCCTGGTGGGCAAACCCTTTGGAAATCCGCAGCGTAACCGAGTATACGCCAGCATTTATCCCGATGCCACAGCCTGACAAGGTTAATTTCGCCTGATTTTCACGGTCCGGAAACGCCCCCGCAGCCCTTTGCCGGCGGGTGTTTCCGCCTATATCCCGGACGAAAGGCCCCGAAAATAATGACTGATTGTTTTGCTGGGTCATAAAGGTGCATTTACAATATATTATAGAGCGACTACCATCGTTCAGCTTGTGTTAATGAGGAGAGGAGTGAGAGATGTTCAAAGCAATAATGAAAATGTTTGGTGGGGGTTCGAGCAACGAAGAGGCGGCGCAGACCGCCAGTCTGTTCGAGCGCATCGGTGGGGAAGGCGCGGTGGAGGCCGCGGTGGACGTGTTCTATCGCAAGGTGCTGGCCGACGACCGCGTCAACAAGTTCTTCGAGGGCGTGGACATGGAGCAGCAGGCGGCCAAGCAGAAGGCCTTCCTGACCATGGCCTTCGGCGGCCCCAACAACTACACCGGCGAGGACATGCGCAAGGGCCACGCCCACCTGGTGGAGCAGGGCATGAACGCCAGCCATTTCGACGTGATCATGGAGCACCTGGGCGCGACGCTGAAGGAACTGGGCGTGCCCGACGACCTGATCGGCGAGGCCGCGGCCATCGCCGAGAGCGTGCGCGGCGACGTGCTGGCCGGCTACACCGACGAAGAGAAGGCGGCCAGGGAGCAGAGCCTGTTCGAGCGCATCGGTGGCGAAGGCGCCGTCGACGCCGCGGTGGACATCTTCTATCGCAAGGTGCTGGCCGATGACCGCATCAAGGACTTCTTCGAGGGCGTGGACATGGACAAGCAGGCGGCCAAGCAGAAGGCCTTCCTGACCATGGCCTTCGGCGGTCCCAACAACTACACCGGCGAGGACATGCGCAAGGGCCATGCCCACCTGGTGGAGCGCGGCCTCAATGACAGCCACTTCGACGCGGTGATGGAAAACCTGGCGGCGACGCTGCAGGAACTGAAGGTGCCTGATGAGCTGATCGCCGAGGCCGCGGCCATCGCCGAGAGCACGCGCAACGATGTGCTAGGGAAATAGCCGGTCATAGTCCGCTATCGTTGCAGATCAAGGGGCGCCCATCGGGCGCCTCTTTTTGTCTTGGTTTTTTCCGACTCACGCCCGCCTGCGCGCCTTTGCCGCCATGCCCTTGACCGCCAGTTGGCAGAGCTGGCGGAAGCGTTGATAGGTGGCTTCGTCGAGGTTGCAGTCCTGGCTGTGGCGGTCGGCGTAGAACAGGCCCACGGGCTTGCCGTTGATGTGCACGGACTGGGCGCAAAAGCTGTTGGTCTTGATCAGGGCCTTGATGGCATCGGGCACCAGTCCCCAGAATTTTTCCCGGTTGCCGTCGTGGATGCGGATGCTCTGCGGTTTTTCCATCAGGCGCGTGAACAGGTGCGGCTGGTCGAGGCGGATGCGGAAGCGATTGAAGTAGGGGTCGCTGTCGGTACCGATCAGGAAACGCGCCTGAAGATAGCGGCGGTCGCTGCTCAGCATGGCGAACAGGGCGCGGTTGAGGCCGGCGCCATCGTGCATGCCGTGGATGGCCTTGCGTAGCAAATCGTTGATCTCCAGGCTGCCGATGCCCGCTTCCATTTCCTCGCGGATGGCGTCGAAAACCGCCGGCTGGGGCAGCAGGCAGACGGTGGTGGCCTCTGCCTGTGGCGGGCCTTCTTCGTGGCCGGAGGGGGCGCTGGTGACCTCGTCGGCCTCGGGGGGGAATTCCTCGTCGATGAGCAGCTGCTCGCCGCCGGGCAGCAAGGGCAGCAGCGAGGCCGGCACGCGCGCGCCGTGGAAGGCGGCCTCGCGCGCGGCGCGCACGGCGGCGCGGTGCACGTGGACCGTGGTCTCTTCGAGGCCGGCGCCCAGGTGCTCGGCGATCATCGCCAGGGTTTCCTCCACCTGCGGGCTGTACCAGCCCCATTCCACCTGCCGCGCCAGCTGCACGGCCAGCACCACGCCGCGTACCCGTGGTTCGTTGCTGTACTCCGGGCGCAGCGCCTCGTGCACCAGCTGTGGCAGGTTCCATCTTTCCGCCAGGCGGCGGCCATAGTGTTCCAGGCTGTCGCCGAGGGCGATGTACTGGGCCTCGGCCGCGGACATCTTGTCGCGCAGGGTGAGGCGGCGCAGTTGGTGAATCCGCTCGGGGGCATTGACCCACAGGGTCAGCTCCGCCGAATCGTGCATCAGGGCGGACAGCAGCACCTCGTCGGGGGCGTGATCGCGCTTGATGTGGGCCCAGTCCCAGGCCTGGTAGGCGGCGTGGAAGGCGCGCGTGACGGCGCGCTGGTAGCCCTCGCGGGCGCGCCCCTGCAGGGACTCGTCCACCCGTGGGCAGTCCAGCGGCAGGCGTTGCACGCGCGCCATGCCCAGCAGCATGGCCGCCTGCTCCATGCTGGCGACTTCCTGTTCGCGGGGCTTGCCGTCGGAGGCCAGTTGCAGTTGTTTCAGGGTCTGCAGCGCCAGCCCGGGGTCCTTGAGGATGATGTCGCCGTATTTCTCCCAGGGCGCGGTCTTTTCGGAACGCAACTGCTGGAAGCCCTGCACGGAATGGGCAAAGACCGGCAGCGGACGTGCGGTGATGTCGTCGGTGGTGATGGGGGCGCTGCTGCTCACGGGGGCTGGCTGGACTCGGTCTTGGGTTCGTCACCGTGATTTCGGCATGGGCGGCCGGGAACTTTAGTTGGCGGCGGTCTGTTCGCGGCGGCGTGCTATTCTCTGCGCCTGAGTTTTTTCGACGGCGAAACCCATGTCCCAGACACCCCTTCCATTACCCGACTGGTTGACCCGCCGCCGCCTCGATGTCGCCGCCCTCGCCCTGCTGGCGCTGGCGGTGCTGTGGCTGATGTGGGGGCCGCTGGTGGCAGGCCATGCGCTGTATTTCCGCGACCTGCAGGTGTTCTTCATCCCCCTCAAGCAGTTCCTCGCCGACAGCCTGGCGCGCGGCGAGCTGCCGTTCTGGAATCCCGGCGTCTCCCTGGGCGCGCCCTATTTCGCCGAGATGCAGACCGGGGTGCTGTATCCGCCCTCGTGGCTGTTGCTGCTGGCCGACGGCAACCACGGCATCGGCCTGCTGCTGACCTTTCACCTGCTGCTGGCCGCCGTCGGCGCCTACGGCCTGGCGCGCCGCATGGGGCTGGCGCCGCCCGCCGCCCTGGCCAGCGCCAGTGTGTTCAGCCTTGGCGGCTGCATGCTCAGCAGCGTCAACATGATCAATTTCATGCAGGCCCTGGCCTGGCTGCCGTGGGTGCTGTGGGCCTTCGAGCGCGATGCCCGCGCACCGGGGCCGCGCAGCTGGGTGCTGGCCGCGCTGGCGGTGGGCCTGCAGACCCTGGCCGGCGCGCCGGACGTGAGCATCATGACCGGCCTGGTGGTGGCCGGGCGGCAGATCATGCTGGCGCCCGGCGGGCGGCGCCTGGCCTGGCTGCCGCGCGTGGCGGCGGCCTATCTCGCCGCCCTGCTGCTGGCCAGCCCGCAGCTGCTGGCGACCTTCGAACTGTACCGCCAGTCGGTGCGCACCGCTGGTCTGTCGGCGGCGGAGATCCAGAGCTATTCCTTGCGCCCTGGCGAGCTGTGGAGCCTGATCCGGCCGCCGCCCCTGTCGCGCGAGGACTGGCGCATCAGCGAGGTCTACAGCGGCGGCTATGTGCCCCTGTTCCTGTCCCTGTACATCGGCGCCATCGCCACCGCCTTCGCCCTGTTCGCGCTGTGGGCGCGGCGCGGGCCGGCGATCTTCTGGTTGGGCCTCGGCGGCGCCGGCGTGTTTCTCGCCCTGGGCGGCAACAATCCAGCGGCCATGTGGGTGTACGAGGCCATTGCCATCTTCCGCTATCCGGAAAAATACGTGGTGCTGCTGCACGTTGGCCTGGCCATGCTGGTGGGGCTGGGCGTGGATGCCTGGCTGCGAAAATACGCCCGGCGGCCGCGCTGGCTGCTGGCCGGAGTGGCGGCGGTGCTGGTGATGATGGTCGACCTGGCCGGCTTCAACGGCGAGATCAATCTCGAGGCGCCGGGCGACTATTACACCCTGGACGACATCCCCGAGACCCGCTGGCTGGGCCGGGCGGATGCCGGCTTCGTCTACACCCGTCCCTGGTACCGCGACCAGCCGGACAGCGTGCGTGAGGTGTATGCCGAATACCGCCGCCAGCTGTCGCCGCACATCGGCACCCTCGCCGGCGTGCGCTATGTACAGGGCACCGAAGGGCTGGTGATCCGCGATCATGCACTGATCTCGACCCTGCTCGACGAGCTGCCGCCCAATGGCCGCTTCCTCAATCACCTGGCCTTCCTCAACGTGCGCTACGTCATGACCGACGCGCCGCTGTTTCAGCGCAGCCGCTGGCTGAAACAATCGGCGCGGCAGCTGACGCCGCTGCTGTGGGACGTGGGCCAGCCACGGCCGATGCTGTACTTCCCCCGCGTGGTGCTGAATCGCGGCAGTGACTATCTGCAAATAGCCAGCCAGGATCGTGCCACCATCGTCGGTCAGCGCGCCTTCGCGGTGACGCCGTCGGGCCGTGACGAGAGCGGCCTGCGCGGTCGCGTGCTGAGCAACGAGCGCCCCTCGCCCAACCGGATGCTGGCGCGGGTGCAGGTCGAGGGCCGTGCCCTGCTGGTGTGGAACGAGGCCTACTATCCTGGTTGGCAGGTGCGCGTGGACGGTGAATCGCTGCCCGTGGTGCGCGCCAATCACCTGTTCAACGGCGTGTGGCTGGAGGCGGGCGAACACGATGTCGAGTTTGAGTTCGTGCCCAACAATTTCCATCTTGGCCTGGGCCTGTCGGCGCTGGTACTGTTGCTGCTGGCAATGCTGTATTTCAATACAATGCCGTCAGCACTCAAAAACTTGAGGGAGCGGCTTCAGCCGCGAAGCCATGCTTGATATCGCCATCGCGGCTGAAGCCGCTCCCACCGCCCCGTTCCTCATTATCCTCAGGCAGGTAATGGCAAAATAATGACAACAAAAAACACACAGCCAATACGCCACCTGACCCTCGTCGTCCCCGTCTACAACGAGGCCGACGGCCTGCGCCAGCATGTCGATGAAATCCTGCGCCAGCTCGAAGCCCTGCCGGCGTCCATCCGCAGCGACCTGCTGATGGTCGACGACGGCTCCACGGACGCCACCACGAGCATCGTGCAGGCCCTGTGCGAACAACGCGACGATATCTCGTTGCTGGCGCTGAATCGCAACTTCGGCAAGGAGGCCGCCATCATGGCCGGCCTGGATCACAGTGATGCCGATGCCGTGGTGGTGATGGACAGCGATCTGCAACACCCGCCCGCGCTGCTTCCCAAGATGGTCGATTTATGGTTAGGCGGCGCCGACGTGGTGGAGGCGGTGAAGGTTTCCCGAAACACCCGTAGCGGCCTGTACCGCTATTTTGCCAACGCCTTCTACCGCATCTTCGACGCCCTCACCGGCCTCGACCTGCACAACCATTCCGACTACAAACTGCTGGATCGCAAGGTCATCGAGGCCTACCGTTCCCTGCCGGAGCGCACGCGCTTCTTTCGCGGCCTGGTGAGCTGGATGCACTTCCCCGCCGCGCAGATCCCCTTCGAGGAGCCGGCGCGCGCGGCGGGCGAAAGCAAGTGGGGTGCCTTGCGGCTGCTCAAGCTGTCGTGGCAATCCATTTCCTCGTTTACCGCGCTGCCCCTGCAACTGGTGACCCTGCTCGGCGGGGTGACATTTCTGGTTAGTCTCGTGCTCGGCGCCAAGGCCCTGTACGACAAGCTGTCCGGCCAGGCCCTGGATGGTTTCACCACCGTGATCCTGCTGCTGCTGATCATCGGCAGCGTGCTGATGTTCAGCCTCGGCCTGCTGGGCAGTTACGTGGCGCGCATCTACGACGAGATCAAGGCGCGGCCGCATTACCTGGTCGACCACCGCAACAGCCGCCTGTCCGCCCTGGAAGGCCGCGACAAAAAACCGGAGGAAAGATGACGACGCCGGCGCCGGAACCCGTCACCCGGGGCATTCATCACCTCGGCCTCAACGTCGGCCGCCTGGAGGCATCGGCGGCCTTTTTCACCGACGTGCTGGGCTGGCGGGAGCTGCGCCGTGACCCGGACTATCCCGCCATCTTCGTCAGCGACGGCGTCGTGACGGTCACCCTGTGGGGCGCCGGCGAAGGCGCGCGCAGTTTCGATTTCCGCCGAAACGTCGGCCTGCACCACGTCGCCTTCGGCGTCACCAGCCGCGAAGCGCTGGAAGCCGTGTACGCGCGCATTCGCGACGCCGCAGATGCTTGCATCGAATTTGCCCCGCAACAATTGCGTGACGGCCCCGCCATGCACATGATGTGTTTCGATCCCAGCGGCATCCGCATCGAATTCATCTGGCCCGGCTAACGGCTATTTGCAGTGATGTTGCGAACCCCGTGTTTCTTCCTGCTGCTGTTTTTCACCGCCGTCGCCACTGCCGGCACGCTGGTTGTGGCGACGCCCGATGGCGAGGAAATCCCCGTCGTCACCCATCCCGCGAGCGGCGGGCGCCTGTTCGTCTGGTTTCCCGCCGAGGCCGGGCCGCAGGCAGTGGACGCGTGGCTGGCGGCGCAGTTGACGAAACGGGGTGTCGAGATGTGGCGGGTCGATCTGCTGGAGGCGCGCTTTCTGCCGCTGGCGGACAGCAGCCTGCCGCAGGTGCCGGACACCGACGTGGCCGCCGTTCTGCGGCGGGCGCTGGGTGATGGCGGCAAGCGGGTGTTCCTCATTGCCAGCGGCCGCAGCGCCATTCCCGTGCTGCGCGGCGTGCGCCGCTGGCAGCGGGATGGCGGCGACGATAGCCGCTTCGCCGGTGTGATGCTCATCAGCCCCAAGCTGTTCGTGCAGACGCCGGAGCCGGGCGAGGCCGCCGAGCTGTTTCCCGTCGTCGCGGCCAGCAACGCGCCCATTTACTGGCTGCAGCCGGACCAGTCGCCCTGGTACTGGAAGGTGAATCAGGTGCTGCCGGTGCTGGCGCGTGGCGGCAGCGATGTCTTCGTGCGCGTGCTGCGCGGCGTGCGTGATCGCTTCTATTATCGCCCCGATGCCAATGGGGCAGAGGATGCCATGCGCGAAAAACTGCCGGCGCTGCTGCTATCGGCGGCGCGGGCCCTGGAGGCCCTGCCTGCGCGTGTGCGCCGACCCGTGGCGATGGACATACAGCCGCCGGCCGTGGCGGCGGGGAAGAAGGCCCATGGTCTGAAGACGTACCGCGGCGATCCCCTGCCACCGCCGTTGCGCTTGCCGGACCTGTCGGGGCAACCCGTGTCACTGGCGGATTATCGCGGCCGCGTGGTGCTGGTGAATTTCTGGGCCAGCTGGTGCCCGCCCTGTGTGCACGAGATGCCGTCCATGCAGCGCCTGGCGGATACGCTGGCCGATGCGCCTTTCGAGATTCTGGCGGTAAACATGGCCGAGTCGCCGGCGGTGATCCGGGGATTCCTGCAAACGAAGGTCCGTGTGGATTTCCCGATCCTGCTCGACCGCAACGGCGCGGCGCTGAAACGCTGGCAGGTGTTCGCCTTTCCCACCAGTTTCGTCATCGACAAGGCCGGACGGATTCGCTATGCCCTGTTTGGCGCGGCGGAGTGGGATGATCCAGCCATCGTCACGACCCTGCGCGCGCTGCTGGCCGAGGACGGCGGCGCAGGCCCGTGACCGGGGCCTGCGCCGCCGCCTGGCGTGCCGTGCGGCGTTTCCAGCATCCTCACTCGAAGCTTCCGAGGCGCGGCGCGAGCTGGTAGACCACGCCGTCGCGGGCGAAGCCGATGAAGTCGGCGCGGCCGTCGCCGTTCACGTCGCCCACCTGGCGCGGCATGTAGTACCGCCGGCAGAGGTTGGCGGGGTTGGTGCTGTACAGCCGCGGGCCGGTGAAGTCGGCCACGGGGAAGGCGTCGGAGTGCAGGGCGAAGCCGGTGAACAGGCGGCGTCCGGCCTGGTCCGGGTCCCGGCGGTTGTAGGCCACGTACACCCCGGCGCCGCCGAAGCCCACCACGTCGCGCAGGCCGTCGCCGTCCACGTCGGCCAGGTAACGCGGATGGACGCCGTAATGCAGGGTGGCCTTCACCGTCGCGGCGGTGCATTCCTCGTCCCGCAGGCCGATGTCGTCGCGCCAGCCGCGGTTGAAACCGAACTGGTCGATCCAGGGTATGAAATCGCCGAAGGTGCCGTTTTCGCTGTCGTAGCGGGCCACCGTGACTCCGTCGGCGCCGAACAGCACCAGGTCGGGGCGCTGATCGCCGTCGAGGTCGGCCAGGCGGCGCGGGTAGGCGCGGTCGCCCAGTCCGGGGGTGGGGGCGTCGGTGACGAGGCGGTAGGGGTCGAAACGGCCGTTGCACAGCCCCGGGGTCAGGTGGGCGCCGCGTGCGTCGATGCCCACCAGGTCGGCACAGCGATCGCCGTCGAGGTCCGCCGCCAGTACCGGATTGCCGCTGGGGCGCCAGCCGGCGGAGGCCATGAAGGCGGCGCTGCCGTCGACGATGGCGTCGCTGATCGTCAGGGCGTTGTTGAGGGTGCTGATCACCGCCGAGTCGCCCACCGCCAGGGGCTCGGGCAGGTTGTCGCCATTGAGGTCGGCGGTCAGGCGGTGGTAGTCGGCGCCGTAGCCCTGGGCGGAGGTGAATTCGGCGATCCAGGCGCTGGGCGCGGCGAAGCGGTCTCCCTCGTTGCGCGCGTAGTAGAGTTGGTCGGCGCCGTAGATCAGCAGGTCCAGGTCGCCGTCGCCGTCGAGGTCGGCCAGCCGCCGGGGGTGCCGCTGCGGGTCGGACCCGGTGGCGAAGCCTACCTCGGTGCTCCAGGTGGTGGGGGTCTGGAAGACACCGCCCTCGGCGAGGGCCACGAAGGCGCCGCTGTCGCTGATGCCGATGAGGTCGGCGTCGCCGTCGCCGTCGATGTCGGCCACGCGGCGCCAGTGTTTGTCGCTGCGCCAGCCCAGCTCGTAGGAGAAGGACTGTTCCAGACGGCGCGGCTGGTACAGGGTGAAGCTGGCGCTTTGGGTCTTGCTCATGCCCTCGCTGTCGGTGACCGTGACCTGTACCTGGTAGTCGCCGTCGGCCTGGTAGCGATGGGTGACGGGCGGGTCGAGGCGGCGGTTGTTGCTGGCCCCGGGTGCGCTGACGATTTCGTCGGCCTGGCTGCCGTCGCCCCAGTCGATAACGATGCGCTGCGGATAGCGGCCGTCGGGCACCACCACCAAGCCCCCTACGCCCACGGTCATCGGCTCGCTCATCATCAGCTCCAGGTTCATGATGATGATGGGATCGGCGCCGCTGATGGAGGCGTCGCGGTCGTCGGGAATGCCGTCACCGTCGGAATCCGCCACGTTGGGGTCGGTGCCCTTGGCGCATTCCGCGGCGTCATCGAGGTTGTCACCGTCGGCGTCGGCGAGCAGGGGGTTGCTGTAGACGTTGGCAGGGTAGCGGTCAGGGTCGGTGACATGGACGGCCTGGACCAGGCAGGGGTTCCGGATCTCCTCGTAGTCGCTGCGGCCGTCGCCATCGGTGTCCGCGTTTTCGGGGTCGGTGCCGTAGAGGGCCTCCTCGCGGATCCCGATGCCGTCACCGTCGGCGTCTTCGAGATAGAGCACCAGGAAGACGTCGCCGGCCAGGGCCTCCACCGTGGACATGTCATAGGCGGCTTTCTTTGGGTCGAACACGGTGGTTTCACTGCTGATGCCGGTGTTGCGGGTGCGGCTGATCACCCAGCGGGCGTCGCTGCCCTCGGGGGGGGTGATGTCGCGTACGGCCTGCAGCCCGCTGTCGTCATGCACCACGGGGATGCCCAGGATCTCGCCGAGCATCCGTGCCAGTGTGCCTCCCGGGCGCTCGGGATCGGTGTTGGTGGCCACCTGGTATCGCTCGCCGGGCTGCTTGGCACCGTAGTCGATGATGATCTCGGCGGTGCGTGAGCGCGCCTCGGCGGCATCGTAGGCGAAGGAGGTCCCATCGCGGCCCACCAGCTCATGGACCGGGGCGAGGGTCAGGCTGTTGCTGGCGGTGAGCAGGGCCTTGAGAGTGGTGTCCACGTCCAGGTCGTTTTTCTCGAAGGTCAATACCGCCGTGGTCTGGCCGGGTTCCAGGCTGAGTTCGCCCAGGTCGCCGTCTGGGCGCAGGTTGCCCAGGGGTTCGAAGGACGCTCCCGCCCCCGAGCGGCTGGCCGCCAGCACGAGCTGCCGGATGGTGAAGGCCAGCTCACCCTGATTGGTCAGGCGAACCCCGGTGCGCAGGAAACCGCTGCTCTGGGTCACCGATTCCTCCTTGCTGAGTTCCCTGGCCTGCTCCCAGGTGCGTTGGTTTTCCACGCTCTGTTCATAGGTGTAGGAGGCGGTGAGTTCGGCGCTGACGGAGGCGCTCACGCTGGGACCGGCGATGCTTCCGCTCACGCTGACCTCGGTGGCGATGCTGGTGCTGATGGTGCCGCTGTTGGTCACCGTGGTGGCACTGGAACCCCCCAGGCTGTTGCTCAACGAGCTGCTGCTGCTATCGGTGCGCTGGTAGTTCATGCCGATCACCGGGTCGCCTACCAGCTCGATGCCGAGCAGCGGCCGGTCGGCCACCAGTGGGTTGTAGCGCAGCGGGTTGGCCTCGGGGTTGAATCCCAGTTCCCCGACCTCGCGGCCGTCGTCGAGGCCGTCACCGTCGGTGTCGGCCAGTTCGGGGTTGGTGCCCAGGCGTCGCTCCTCGGCGTCGCTGAGGCCGTCACCGTCGGTGTCGCCGACCGGGTCGCCAGGGTTGTCTGGCGAATCCGGGGCGGGATTTCCGTTGGTGCCCGCGCCACAGGCGCTCAGCGCCAGGAGCACGGGGAGCATGATCAGCAGTTTTTGCATGGTTTTCTCCTTTGCCGGTGCGTTGGGGCGTGAGGGACCGCGCAGAGCCGTGCGCGGCGCATCGGCGGGGATGCTAGGTGGTTCCGGTAACATCCTGGTAACACGCGCGAGGCCAGGGGGATCAGTGCCGCGGGGAGGGAAGCAGCTGGCGGGTGGCGGAGGAGGGGGGAAGACCCAGGCCGTGGCGCATTCGCTGTTCGCAGCGCCGATAGAGGCGGGCTGCCTCGCCCTCCCGGCCCAGCCGCAGGTAGGCGCGCATCAATTCCCGGTAGAAGGGTTCGTGCAGATCGTCGGTGTCGAGCCCGCGCCGGTAGTGTTCGATGAGCGATTTCCATTCCGCGGCCCGGGCGAGTTCCCGGCCCAGTCGTTCATAGCCGTGGAGTACCGCGTCGTGCAGGCGCTCGCGGGTGGCCAGTAGCCAGTAGGCGTCGCCTTCTTCCGGCAGAAACACCCCCTGGTAGTATCGCAGAGCCGGCTCGAGGCGTCTTGCTTCCGGTACGCGCAGGGCGGATTCCAGGGCCCAGACATCCAGCCAGACATCCCGGCCGTCGAGGGTCAGGCGGCCGTCGTCGAAGCGGATCAGCTTGCTATCTCCCAGCAGGCGGCGCAGTCGCTGCAGGGTGGTGATGAGAGAACGGTGGGCATCGTTTCCCTCGGCCTCGGGCCAGAGGATGTCTTCGATGCGCGCGGCCGGCACACCGCGCCCGCCCAGGGCAATGAGCACTTTGAGCAGGCGCAGGGGCTTGCGGTGGGAGCGTCCGCCGGTGTCCAGCGTCAGGCCGCTTCGCTGGATGCTGAAACGTCCAAGGGTGTGGATGCGGAAGGTGCAGGGCCAGTCGTGCAGCGCGGCGCCACCGGGCGGGCGGGGCAGGCGGTTGCGGCGGATGAAATTCTGTACGAAGGTGGTTTCGATGCCGTGCTCCAGGGCGATGGCGCAGAGCTGGGACAGCACCGGGGGCAGGTGCCACAACACCACTTGAAGCTCCATTTCACGGGCGCAGGCGAAGGCCGGGCGCAGCAGCGCGGGGATCTCTTCGCGGCGCCCTTCGCGCCAGGCCTGCCAGGCCGCCAGCAGGCCCAGGTAGTATTGCTCCACGCTGCGGCTGTGCGTGCGCGCGGCCAGGCGGCGGGCGCGCTGGAGGGCAGCGCGGGCCTCCCCGAAGTCTCCTGCCTCGATGAGCACGTAGGCATGGGCGGACAGGGCGAGCAGTTCGAAATGCGGGGTGTGCAGGGCGGCGGTGTCGGCGCAGGCGCGGGCGGTGTGTTCCCGCGCCAGTTCAGGCTCTCCCTGCTGCCAGGCGAGCCAGCCGGCCAGGTAGTGATAGTGGCCCTGCTCGTGACGGTTGTCGGGCTGGATGTTTTCGCGATAGCGCGCCAGCAGGCTGGCCGCTCGGGCGGCGTCTTCCCGGGTGAGGTAGTAGAGGATGGCGGCCGACAGCAGCCATTGCCGGCCCACGGTGACACCATGGCGCGCCACCAGGGCCAGGGCGTGGTCGATGAGTTCCGGGGTGCCGCCGGTCTCGCCGGTGGTCCAGCGCCGGGTGATCTCGACCAGGCTGGCGATTACCCGGGCGATGGGGGCGATCTGCGGGTCTTTGATGAGGGGGTGAAGGTCGTCGGCCAGCAGGCGCAGGCGGGCTGGCTGGGGGTGCCAGGTGAAACACATGGCGAGGCTGGCGGCGGCCAGGCAGCGGGCGGTGTGGTCGGGAATCCTTGGCAACTGGCGGCGCAGGGCTTCGGCTTCCGCCGCCCAGGCATCGGCCGGTTGCCGCTCCGGACAGGCCAGGAACCCCATGTTGAAGGCGGTGAAGGCGATCCGGCCAGTGATCGCTGGATCGGGCGGCGGGCCGAACGTCTCCAGCAGGCGTTCGCGTTGCGCCAGCCAGTGCGGCACCTCGGCGAGACTGTCGTTGGCGTACATGATTCCGTCCATGATGCCCAGCCAGGCCAGACAGAGGCCGGTGGTGTCCTGCGCGGAGCCGAAGCCGTCGTAGGCCTTGCGAAAATAATCCCCGGCCGTGCGCGGATCCTCCGCCAGGGTCGCACAGCCCTGCCAGTAGCGCAGCCAGGGATCGCTTGCCAGTACCTCGGTGGGGAGTCCGTGAAGCCAGTCCTGCAGGCGCCGGTGCCTTCCCTGACGCAGCCAGTCGGCCGCCCGGGCGCGGATCAGTCCAGCCAGCGCTGGCCACTGCGCGGTGGCCTGAAACAGGTCGGCAGCCGAATCGGCATCACCCGCCTCCAGGAGGAGGGCGCCGGTTTCCCGCAGGATGCGCTCCCGCGTGGCGACCGGCAGGTGTCGTTTCGCACGGGCCTGGAGGAAGTCGCGAAACAGGGGGTGATAGACATAGCCATCGCCTTGACGGGTGACGAAGACTTGATGGTGCGCCAGCCAATCCAGGCGGGCCCGGGCGTCGCGCACGCCGGTCAGTCGGGCGGCGGTCTCTGGGCTCACTGTGCGCAGCCAGGCGCTGCGCAACAGCAGTTTTCGTGTCTGGCGAGGCAGGTGGCGGTAGACCTCATTGGCGAAATAGGCGGCGAAGCGCTGGTGGAGCCGGCGGTCTTCGCCACCTGTCGCCGGGCCGGCGGGCGTTTTCCCGGGGGCGCCCAGTTGCAGGATCAGCCCGGTCATCCAGCCTCCGGCCCGCTGTTGCAGTGTCTGGATTCGTGATGGGGGCAGGGGGCCATCGTCCGTGAGCCGCCCGGCGATGGCGCGGACTTCTTCGTCATCGAGTCGCAGATCCTGCCAGTCCAGTCGCGCCAGACGGTTCTCGCCCAGGGCGCGGGCATAGAGCCCGGGCGGCATGCCGCGGCTGATCAGGATGAGTCGGTGGCCGGGTGGAATTTCGCGGATGGCCTGGAGCAGGGCCTGGTGGAGTGGGGCATTGTCCGCAAGGCAGTCCAGGTCGTCGAACACCAGCGTACTGGGCGGCTTCAGCGCGGTGAACAATTCGCGGAAGAAATCGCGTGCCAGGGCCGCGGGCTCGGTCGTGCGGTCCGGTGGGAGGCAGGAGGCCATCTGCTGGCGGGCGCGTTCGTGTTGCCTGAGCGCCTTCCTCAGATAGTGGAAGACGGAGGTCGGGTCGCGGTCACCCGGGTCGATCCGGTACCACAGCGGCGTGATCTTCCGGGTCTGAAGGTAGCTGGCGATCAGGGTCGTCTTGCCGGCCCCCGCGGGGGAGGTGATCCAGAGCGCGGGGGTGTCGCGCAGACTGTCCAATCGTCTGAACAGGCGGGTCCTCGGGTGCGTTCCGGACAGGGATGGCGGGGTGAGCTTGACGGGTGTGGTGGACATGATGCATGGCCGCCGGGCCTGGTCCCTCCTTGATCAAGGGAGTCGGGGCGGGAATATACGACGGTTCGGCTTCGCAGTTCAATAACGGGTGGCCGGGAAGGGCAGTGGAAGGTGGGCCCTCAGAATCCCCCATGCCCCTGCGCGCTCATGAAATAGATCAGCGGCAGCGACAACACGAGATTGACGCGCGCGGTGAGGGCGACGGTCTTTTTTGCGCGCTGTTTCTGTTCGTCCGTGGCGGGCGTCATGCCGAGTATCTTTTTCTGGTTGGGCCAGATGATCGCCCAGACGTTGAACAGCAGAATAGTGCCCAGCCAGGAGCCGATGCCGATGTCGACGAAGCCCGGTTGCAGGGTGAAGGCGGCGGTGAAGGCGGGACCGAGCAGGGCGGCGCCGGCCAGCCAGGTGACGACCGAGGCCCAGCGGAACCACAGCAGGGCGCGTGGCACGATGTATTTCAGGATCGCCTGCGGCCCGGGGCCGTTGGCGTCCCTTGTCGCGGCGGCGATGGCCGGCATCTGCACCAGATTGAAGAAATACAGCAGGCCGACCCAGAGGATGCCGGCGGTGATGTGCAGCCAG
Source organism: Chromatiales bacterium (assembly GCA_026982475.1). Classification (GTDB taxonomy): domain Bacteria; phylum Pseudomonadota; class Gammaproteobacteria; order SZUA-152; family SZUA-152; genus DRQN01. The sequence goes on along the minus strand of JALSHB010000108.1, from coordinate 1,867 downwards.
CGTTCGAGGATGATGGCGGTTTCCATGGCGAGTTCCTGCGGCGCGGTGATGATGGGTGCAGATGATAGACGGGCAAGAAAAAAGGGGCCAATGGCCCCTTTTTATGTGCTGATTAACGGACTTGTTCAGCCGGCGAAGTTTTTCGCCACGAAGTCCCAGTTGACCAGGTTCCAGAAGTGCTCGACGTACTTGGGACGGGCGTTGCGGTAGTCGATGTAGTAGGCGTGCTCCCATACGTCGCAGGTCAGCAGCGGGGTCTGGCCGGCGGTCAGCGGGGTGCCGGCGTTGCTGGTGTTGACGATCTCCAGGCTGCCGTCCTTGTTCTTCACCAGCCAGGTCCAGCCGGAGCCGAAGTTGGTGGCGCAGGCGGTGGCGAACTTCTGCTTGAACTCGTCGAAGGAACCGAAGGTGCTGTCGATGGCCGCGGCCAGCTCACCGCTGGGGGCGCCGCCGGCGTTGGGGGCCATGCAGTTCCAGTAGAAGGTGTGGTTCCAGACCTGGGCGGCGTTGTTGAACAGACCACCCTCGGCCTTGAGGATGATGTCCTCGAGGGAGGCGTCGGCGAACTCGGTGCCCTCGATGAGCTTGTTGAGGTTGGTGACGTAGGTCTGGTGATGCTTGCCGTAGTGGTATTCCAGGGTCTCGGCGGAGATGTGCGGCTCGAGGGCGTCCTGGGCGTAGGGAAGCGGGGGCAATTCATGTGCCATGGGTGTTCTCCTGTGTGTCTGTTTGATGTTAGATGGAAATTCGGCGCTCGCGGTAACCACTCATTCTAGCGGTTGGCGCCGGGCTTGGCGATGAGCTGGACTCATTCTAACCTGTTTGGCGGAAATAACCAACCAAAACCCTGCGGTAAAGGGCGTTTGGCAGGCGTGGCCATGCCGGCGAAGATTTTCCACCGGGCTTCATTGCCATCTCACAGGTAGCGCCTTCAGGCGCGAATGCTTTTTCGCGTCTGATTTTCGCGCCTGAAGGCGCTTACAGGTGCAGGGGTTGTGTTTTGTGGGGGAAGCCATCGCGGGCATGGCCCGCTCCTGCGGTGGTCTTTGGGGAACAGCGTTTTCCCTGGGCTTAATGCCGCCGGGCGCAGAGGGTACACTGCCCGCCATGAACGCCATCGAACTCAGTATCTTCGCCAGCCGCATCGAGGCGGTGTGCGACGAAATGGGCGCGGTGCTGCAGCGCACCGCCTTCTCGCCCAACATCAAGGACCGCCTCGACTACTCCTGCGCGGTGTTCGACGCCGCCGGCGAACTCTGCGCCCAGGCCGCCCACATCCCCGTGCATCTCGGCTCCATGGCCTACGCCATGCGCGGCATCGTGCGCGAGGTGGGCTGGTCGCCGGGCGACATGGTGATCCTCAACGATCCCTTCCTCGGCGGCACCCACCTGCCCGACGTGACCCTCATCGCGCCGCTGTTCGTGGCGGACGAGCTCGCGGGCTTCGTCGCCAACCGCGCCCACCATGCCGATATCGGCGCCAGCACCCCCGGCTCCATGCCCATCTCCCGCCGGCTCGACGAGGAGGGCCTCATCATCCCGCCCTCGTATCTGCTGCGCGCCTTCGAGACGGACACCGCCATGCTCGACCACATCGCCGGCGTCACCGCCAATCCGCAACAGTCGCGCGGCGACTTCGCCGCCCAGATCAGCGCCAACCGCACCGGCCTGGCGCGCCTGCAGGCGCTGGTCGGCGACGATGCAGGGGCTTACCGGCGTGGCCTGCAACAGCTCAACGACTACGCCGAACGCCTGGCGCAGAGCGCCCTCGCCGAGATCCCCGACGGCGAATACCGTTTCCGCGACTGGATGGACGACGATGGCTGCGGCAACACGGACCTGCCCATCGAAGTGAGTCTTCACGTGC
>JALSHB010000107.1 GCA_026982475.1 Chromatiales bacterium | reverse complement strand
CCGAACTGGCCGCCGAGCGCGAGGCGGCGACCCAGCAGCGCCTGGAACTGTGCCTGAAGCTGGAAATCGCGGCCGGGGTGGAATCACCGCCGGACTGCCGCGAGGCGCGCCTGGCCTGCCAGGTGGCACTGCTCGCCGAGCAGATGAAGCGTGGCCTGCACCCGTCGCTGGAGGAGCAGCTGCGGGATCTGAGCCTGGACTGGTATGCCACGGCGGCCGCCGACGAGTCCCGCAGCGGTGATATCAGCGAGCGCTTCGAGTCCGTGCTGGAGGCCGCCGGGAAGCACAAGGCCGGCGCCAAACCGCCGTAGGCGGGCCATGCCCGCGAGAGTTTCGTGCCAATGCTTCATCAGAGCACCTGTAGGAGCGCCTTCAGGCGCGAAAGCCGGATGCGAAAAACGTTCGCGCCTGAAGGCGCTCCTACAGGTGCATGGATTGTGCTTGGCGGGGAAACCATCGCGGGTCTGGCCCGTTCCTACCGTTGCTTCAGCAGCAGCCCCCGCCCGGCTTGACCGCCTCGATGGTGGCCGACAGCACATAGTCCTCCACGCCGCGCCCCGGCGCCCAGTCCTTGATGAACTCGCGCGACGCGTCCTTGGGGGCAATGCGCACGTCGCAGAAGCCGGCATCAACGATCATGCGTTCGAGGTCGTCGATGAGTTCCGCGCCGGCCATGCAGCCGGCGTGCAGTTGCGGGTCGTTCTTCATTTCTTCCGGCATCTCGGCGCTGGCCACCACGTCGGAGATGGCCAGGCGGCCGCCGGGCTTGAGGATGCGGAAGGCCTCGCGGAACACGCGCGGTTTGTCCGGCGAGAGGTTGATGACGCAGTTGGAGATGATCACGTCCACGCTGTTGTCGGCCACCGGCAGGTTCTCGATCTCGCCGAGGCGGAACTCCACCTGGGTGTAGCCGCCCTTTTCGGCATTGGCGCGCGCCTTGCTGAGCATCGCCGGGGTCATGTCGATGCCGATGACGTGGCCGTTCTCGCCCACCTCCTGGGCGGCGAGGAAGGCGTCGAAGCCGCCGCCGGCGCCCAGGTCCACCACCGTCTCGCCGGGCCGGAGGCTGGCGATGGCGCGCGGGTTGCCGCAGCCCAGACCCATGTCGGCGCCTTCCGGCACCTGCTTCAAGTCGTCTTCCGAGTAGCCCAGGCGGGTGGAGATGAGGGTGTTGATGGCGTCGTCGTCGGACACACCGCAGCAGCTGGATTCGACGCCGCAGCAGTCGCCCTGGTTGCTGGCCTCGGCCACCTGGGCGTAGCTGTCGCGCACGTTCTGGCGGATGTCGTCGTGGTTTTTTTGCGTCATGCGGGTCTCCGTAAAGCGGTTTGTTGGGTGGAATCGCGCCATGCCCGCGATCAAAAGACATTCACCACAGAGGCACAGAGACACGGAGTTGCAGGCAGCCACAGGCTGCAGCTGATTGACTCCCGGCCCTGCGGAGGCAGGCGGCAGAAAACGTCCTTCTCTGTGGCTCTGTGGTGAGTCCATCGCAGGTGATGCCCACCCTACAAGATTGCGGCTTGGACCTGCAAGGTTGGCAAATGTTGCATGCAGCGATGTCCGTACCGGTCGCTTGCGGGTAGAATGCGTGCCTCGTCGTTTTATCCCTTTGATTCGTACCCACCGAGTATTCCATGTCCGATCTCAATCCCCGCCAGAAAGAGGCGGTGCGTTACATCGACGGCCCGCTGCTGGTGCTGGCCGGCGCCGGCTCCGGCAAGACCCGCGTGATCACGCAGAAGATCGTGCATCTGGTGAAGCGGTGCGACCTCAAGGGTCATCACATCGCCGCCCTGACCTTCACCAACAAGGCGGCGCGCGAGATGCAGTCGCGCCTCGCCGACCAACTGGAGGCGAAGCTGCGCCGCGGCATGCGCATCTCCACCTTCCACAATCTGGGCCTGAACATCCTCAAGCGCGAGCACGCCCACGTGGGCCTCAAGCCCGGTTTTTCCATCTACGACGCCCAGGATGCGCAGCAGCTGATCAAGGAGCTGATGCGCCGCGCCTTCGATGGCGATGATCAGGCGTCCGAGATGCAGTGGCAGATATCCGCCTGGAAGAACGACCGCATCTCGCCCGAGCAGGCGCAGCTCGAGGCCAATGGCGATCCCAAGCGGGTGGCGGCCTCGGTGCTTTACGAGGCCTACAATCGCACCCTGCGCGCCTACAACGCGGTGGATTTCGACGATCTGATCGGCCTGCCGGTGGCGCTGTTTGAATCAAACCCGGACGTGCTGGAGCACTGGCAGAACCGCATCCGCTACCTGCTGGTGGACGAATACCAGGACACCAACGCCACCCAGTACCGGCTGGTGCAGCAGCTGGTGGGCGTGCGCGGGGCGTTTACCGTGGTGGGCGACGACGATCAGTCCATCTATGCCTGGCGCGGTGCGCAGCCGGAGAATCTGGCCCTGCTGTCGGAGGATTTTCCGACCCTGAAAGTGATCAAGCTGGAACAGAACTACCGTTCCGCCGGGCGCATCCTCAAGGCCGCCAACCAGCTCATCGGCAACAATCCGCACGTGTTCGAAAAGCGTCTGTGGTCGGAGCTGGGCTATGGCGATCCGCTCAAGGTGATCCAGGCCAGGAACGAGGATCACGAGGCGGAGCTGGTGGTGTCGCGGCTGCTGGCGCAGAAGTTCCAGAGCGGCGGGCGCTTCAGCGACTACGCCATCCTGTATCGTGGCAACCACCAGTCGCGGCTGTTCGAACGCGCCCTGCGCGAGAGCCAGATCCCCTACAAGATCTCCGGCGGCACCTCCTTCTTCGCCTATCAGGAGGTAAAGGACATCATGGCCTACCTGCGCCTGCTGGTGAACGACGATGACGACAACGCCTTCGTGCGCGTCATCAACACCCCGCGCCGCGAGATCGGCCCCACCACCTTGGAAAAACTGGCGGGCTACGCCAACGGGCGCGGCGTCTCCCTGTGCGAGGCGGCCTGGGAACTGGGTCTGGAAACGGTGCTGCCGGAGCGCGCCGTGAAGCGCCTGCGCGAGTTCGTCGAGTGGCTGACGGAGAAATCAGATCAGGCGCAACGCGGCGATCCGCTGGCGGCGGTGAAGAGCCTGGTCAACGACATCCGCTACGAAGAATGGCTGCTGGACACCTGCAACGACCCCAAGACCGCCGAGCGGCGCATGGGCAATGTGCACGAGCTGCTGAGCTGGCTGGAGCGTATGGCCGAGCAGGAGGGCAGTGACGCCAGCCTCGCCGACCTGGTGTCGCGCATGACCCTGATGGACATCCTCGAACGCAACGAGGAGGAGCAGCGCGACGACGGCGTCTCGTTGATGACCCTGCACGCCGCCAAGGGGCTGGAGTTTCCGCACGTGTTCATGGTCGGCGTGGAAGAGCAACTGCTGCCGCACCATTCCAGCCTCGACGAAGACAACGTGGAAGAGGAACGCCGCCTGGCCTACGTCGGCATCACCCGCGCGCAAAAGACCCTGACCTTCAGCATGGCCCAGCGGCGGCGCAAGCATGGCGAGGTGGTGGACTGCGAGCCCAGCCGTTTTCTCGGCGAGCTGCCGGAAGACGACCTGGTGTGGGAGGGCGGCGGGCAAGCCGTCGATCCCGAAGAGCGGCAGGAGCGGGGAAAGGCGCATCTGGCCAACCTGCGCGAGATGCTCAATTGACCGTGATCAGGGTTGCCGTGTTGTTTTTCTGATTGATTGAACGGCGCGTTCCATCGGTCGGGTCAAATGCAACGAATTGTTGCAGGCCGGAGACATCCCGGTCTTCGGCCGTCTGGCCGGCGGGCATCGTCCCTGCCACTGAACGCCTTTGTATTCAGCGTGATGGCAGGGGCTTCAGTCCCGGCGCCCTTCGCGTGTGTTGCAAATATCCCGATGGGAAAAGCATGGTATGGATTCTGCTTTACAGCAGGACAGCAATAGCGACTCTATGGGAGATGTGATAATGACGAACAACAAGACGTTGATGGCAACCCCTGCCGCCCGCCTGCGCATGGCCTGCGTGGCCGCGGTGACGGCGGCGCTGCTGCTTCCGGCGGCCTCCCTGGCGGCCGTCCCCCTGGGCGCCGAAGGCCGGGTCAAGCTGTTTGGCGACGTGCGCATTCGCGCCGAGACGGACAAGAGCGAAAAGCAGGACGGCACCGACCGCGACCGCACCCGCCTGCGTTACCGGGCCCGTGTCGGCGTGGCCTTCCAGTCCAATGACAACTGGTCGGCAAAGCTGCGCCTGGCCACCACCAGCAGCCAGAATTCACCCCATGTGACCTTCGCCACCGTCGGCGAGACGGCGGACCTGAGCATCGGCGTCGACACGGCCTACATCGCCTACACCGGCGTCAGCGACCTGACCCTGGTGGCCGGCAAGGCGCCGCTCAACTTCTGGCAGCAGAACGAGGTGTTCCTCGATGCCGATATCCACCCGGAGAGCCTCGCCGCCGTTTACAAGGCCGGCCCGGTCACCCTCAATGCCGCCTATACCTATCTCACCGCCGGCAACTGGGGCAACAAGCCGGATGCCGAGAAGACCAAGAGCGTCGTTACCTATCAGGCCGTTTTCCAGGGTGGCGGTGGCGTGAAGTACACGGCCGCACTGGGCGGCGCGAGCGTGGATGATCCCGAGGGCGCGTACAATGCCACGCAGCACACCATGTTGAGTGCGCAACTGAAGGGCGGCGCCTGGCTGGCCGGCGCCGACTTCCTCAAGAGTGATGCCGATGCCGATGACACCGCCTATGTGGTGCAGGGCCGTTACAAGGTCAGCAAGGCCATTGGTCTGCGCGCCTATTATTACCACGTTGAAGGAAATGCCACGCTGGCCGATGGCCTGCTCACCCAGGACAATTTCCCGTCCGCGCAATCCGCCGCGGACAACTTCAAGGGCGTTCGTCTGCAAATGGATTACAAGGTGGACAAGGGCACGAAAATCGATCTTCGCCTCTATGATTCGGAAATCATCACCCGCGGCATCGACAGCCAGGACGCCAAAAACACCCGCCTGCAGCTCAACGTTAACCTCAAGTTCTGATTTCCTCAATTTAATCGCTTGGGGTTTAATTCCCCGCAGCTTGCTGCGAAGGCCGTCATTCCGGCATGTTTTTAGCCGGAATCCAGGGGTTGAAACCCCTGGACTCCGGCCTCGGCTTTAGCATCCTGCGTCGCCCTACCACCTACATCCCTGTAGGCGTTCGCCGGAGTGATGTGATGATATTGATACGCCGCTTTCGCGTAGCGAAAGTCGAGCGTCAGCGAGATAGCTTGCTGCGGGGTAGTTTATTCGCACGACAGTAAGGGGATAAGGGCCTTGGCCCGTATCCCCTTTTTTTGTGTCCACTGTGACCCTGGGGGAGTGTTGTTTGACAAATCTCGACTTAATGAGAACAATTCGCATTTCGAATATGGCTGACACTCAGGATACAGGACCATGACAAAAAAAAGGATGCTGACGCTGGTCGCGGCAGGCGCTTTGTCGGTGCCGGCGGCGTTACTGGCGGCAACTCCGCTCAATGACAGCGTCGCTGTGATTGGCGATGCGCGTACCGGCTTTTATGCCCTGCACCGCGATGACCGTGATGGTAGTGACTCGGTCAAGAACGAATGGCGCCTGCGCCTGCGCGTCGGCCTGCAGGCGGCGATCAGCGACGCACTCAGCGCCCGGGCGCGCTTTGCCGGCCGCTACACTACCCATGAAAGCAGTGCTGATCCCGAGTTCGATTTCTATCAGGGCATCACGCCCGGCTCGGATGGTCTGAAAATGGGCCAGTCCACCCTGGATGAGCTGTGGCTGAATTACGCCGCCGAACGCTGGAGCCTGCGCGCCGGTCGCATGCAGACCAAGTTCGAGCTGACCGGGGTGGCCAAGAAGTCGCTGGATCGCAACGACAGCCCCAATACCGACATCGCCTGGACCGACGGCCTTTATTTCAAATACAAGGGCAGCAATGGCTGGAACGCCCATGCCATCGTGCAGTACAACTACGAAGAAGGCGCGACGCAGGTGCGCCGTGAACCGCTGGACTTCAGTGATGACGGCAGCCGCATCAGCTACTTTGCCGCCCTGGAAAAGCTGGATAAAAAGGCCTCCATCGTGCAGCAGGGCGTCGATGTCACCTGGCTGCCCGCCGCCTTGCCAACTGCGGGTGGCGGCACCGATGACTATCTGGCCTTCGTTGGCCGCATGGCCGCGCAGTGGCCCATGGGCACCGGCGGAATGAAGTTCCTGCTGGGCGGAGAACTGGGTTTTGCCCCCAACACGCCCACCAATAGCGTGCTCAAGCTGGGCGGTACGGGTGATGTTGGCGGCACGGCAGGGCAGGTGACCTTCAATTTCATCGATATCGCGCCAAAACACAGCGTCGGCGTGGTGCTGGCGCGGGCGGACGCCGGCTGGCTGTTGTCGCCGGACTTCAAGAGCAATCAATACCTGGCCGAGACCCGCTATCGCTGGAACCTCGCCAGGAAACAGCGCATCGAGGTACGCGTGCGCTACCGCACCGATATCGAGCAGCGCATCGACAAGCCCGAGCGGCGCAAGGACAAGGATCTGTATGCGCGTTACACCGTGAAATTCTGAACCAAACCCGTTTTCGGCCTGACCGGCAATTCCCGCACCTCCCCGGGGATTGCCGGTTTTTTTTGCGCCTTTCATCGGCAAGTAGCCTGGAGCTTGGCAACGGGAGGCATCCGCAAATGAACGCAAATGGTAAAAGACGGGTCATGGCGCTGCGTGGCCATGTCAAGGCCGGGGGCTCGCCGCTTGCCGGGCTGGCATGGTTTCATCATGAAGAATTCGCGTCCATTGGTGTTCATTAGTTGCGGACAATAAAAAAAGTCCGGTAGATTGGGGTGAGGAACGAACCCCAACAACGTAAATGCACCAAACTACGGCCTCAGTTGTGCAAATTTAATACTCTTGGGTGGCGAGAATGTTGGGGTTCACAAAAAACGTTCACCCCAACCTACTGCTTTAATAGGGTAACGGCGTTGATAAAACCTGTAGGAGCGGCCCCTCAGGCCGCGATGACAATCGCGAGAAATCCATCGCGGCCTGAGGGGCCGCTCCTACCGAATTTTCTGCGGACCATAAAAAGGCCGGAGCGGTTGCCCGCTCCGGCCTTTCTTGCTACTTCACGCTGCCGGGGCAGCGTGTCGACGATGCGTCTAAGTCAGACTTAGAAACCCACCTGGAACTTGGCCAGGAAGATGTCGTCGGTGTAGCCCTTGGCAACGCCGGTGTAGGCGTCAGCGCCATCCGTGTCGCCGCTGGCCAGCACATAGTTCAGCTGAATGCGTGCATTGTTCTTCTCGGCCAGGTAGATGTTGGCGCCGATGTAGGCGTTGCCCAGGGTGCTGTCGTTGCCGACAGGTCGGCTCTGGGTGGCGCTGTAGTAACGAACCACGGCCTCGACGGTGTCGTTGATGGCGTAGCCGCCGTGCACGTACCAGACGGCCTCGTCGGCATCCTTCACGCCCAGCACGCTGCTGCCGGCCACATACTCGGCCTTGAAGGTCATGGCGTCCATCTTGTAGGCGCCGGCCACACCGAACACGGTGTAGTCTTCCGCCGTGGAGCCGGAGTCCTGGGTGCTGGTGCCATAAGAGGCCTCGACGTGCAGGGTCTTGCCCATGTTGTACATCACACGGCCGGCATAGCCCATGGCGTCACCGGCGGTGCCGAAGTCGACGGCGCCGGAGCGGCCAGTGGGATTGAAGACGCCGAGGTCATAACCAAAGCCGCTGAGGTTGCGGCCGCTGACCATCAGGCCGGCGGCGCGCTCCAGCACCAGGGGAGCCTCCATGCCACGCTGGGTGATGTCCAGATCCTTGGTGGAGAGGCCGAAGTCCATGCCCACGGGGGTCTTGAAGACGCCGGCCATGACGTTGGCGGCGTCGCTGAACTTGTAGCCGACCACGGCGTCCTTGATGATCTCGTCGACACCGATGTAGGTCTGGCCATCGGCACCCTTGCCAAAGTCTGCCAGCAATTTGCCCCAGGCCTTGTCCTGCTTGACCTTGTAGCCCAGGCGGATGCTGCCGATGCCGAAGCGCAGGCCGTCGGCGGCGGTGTTGCCCACGCTGCCCTTGCCCACGGCGGCGGTGATCTGGGAATAACCGAAGAACTTGGCTTCGGCGGCGCTGACGGTCATCGGCGCGGCAACGGCGGCGGCGATGGCCAGGGTGATCAGGCTCTTTTTCATAAGCTGTTTCTCCATGAGTTGCTTGAAGTCGTCGTTGAAAGATGGTGTTACAAGTGCCTGAACCGGTGGGCACAGGCAAAGGCCGGAGCGGTTGCCCGCTCCGGCCTTGCTTGTTGCTTCACGCGCTGCCGCTGCAGGGCGTCGACGGCGCGTCTAGGCCGGGCTTAGAAACCCACCTGGAACTGGGCCAGGAAGATGTCGTCGGTGTAGCCCTTGGCAACACCATCGTAGGCGTCAGCGCCATCCGTGTCGCCGCTGGCCAGCACGTAGTTCAGCTGAATGCGTGCATTGTTCTTCTCGGCCAGGTAGATGTTGGCGCCGATGTAGGCGTTGCCCAGGGTGCTGTCGTTGCCGACAGGTCGGCTCTGGGTGGCGCTGTAGTAACGAACCACGGCCTCGACGGTGTCGTTGATGGCGTAGCCGCCGTGCACGTACCAGACGGCCTCGTCGGCATCCTTCACGCCCAGCACGCTGCTGCCGGCCACATACTCGGCCTTGAAGGTCATGGCGTCCATCTTGTAGGCGCCGGCCACACCGAACACGGTGTAGTCTTCCGCCGTGGAGCCGGAGTCCTGGGTGCTGGTGCCATAAGAGGCCTCGACGTGCAGGGTCTTGCCCATGTTGTACATCACACGGCCGGCATAGCCCATGGCGTCACCGGCGGTGCCGAAGTCGACGGCGCCGGAGCGGCCGGTGGGATTGAAGACGCCGAGGTCATACCCAAAGCCGCTGATGTTGCGGCCGCTGACCATCAGGCCGGCAGCACGTTCCAGCACCAGAGGCTTCTCCATGGCGCGCTTGGTGATGTCCAGGTTCTTGCCGGAGGTGTTGAAGTCCATGCCCACGGGGGTCTTGAAGACACCGGCCATGACGTTGGCGGCGTCGCTGAACTTGTAGCCGACCACGGCGTCCTTGATGATTTCATCGACGCCAATCTTGGCCTGACCATCGGCGCCCTTGAGGAAGTCTGCCTGCAGCTTGCCCCAGGCATTGCCCTGCTTGATCTTGTAGCCCAGACGGATGCGGTCGGCACCGAAGCGCAGGCTGTCGGCGGTGTTGCCCACGCTGCCCTTGCCCACGGCGGCGGTGATCTGGGAATAACCGAAGAACTTGGCTTCGGCGGCGCTTACGGTCATCGGCGCGGCAACGGCAGCGGCGATGGCCAGGGTGATCAGACTCTTCTTCATGAGGTGGTTCTCCACAGGTTGTTGTTGAAAGTGTTGCTGGAAATACGGTATTGCAGTCGTGACGAGCGTATTTATAGCAGTAATTGGTGGAAGTGCAACACTTTTTTCTAAAAAATCACGGGGTGGGGGACTTGTTGTTGTTTATTGGCAACAGATCGGCGTGTGGAGATGCCGTTTGGGATGGGGCATCGTGTCGTAGGAGCGGACCCTTGGGCCGCGATGCCAAGGGTGGAAAAACCATCGCGGCCCAAGGGTCCGCTCCTGCCATTGTTCAGGGCAATGTGATTGATTTTACCGCACCAAAGGCGGGCGCCTTGGGCGAGCGGCGGGGAATCCTGCTCGGAGAGAGTATAGAAGGAGGAACGGCTCAGCGGGCGCCGAAGACGACGATGGTCTTGCCGCGGGCGGTGAGCAGGTTTTGTTCTTCGAGGTTTTTCAGTACCCGTCCCACCATTTCGCGCGAGCAGCCGACGATGCGGCCCAGTTCCTGGCGGGTGATGCGGATCTGCATGCCGTCCGGGTGGGTCATGGCGTCCGGTTCCTTGCTCAGGTCCATGAGGGTGCGGGCGACGCGGCCGGTGACATCCATGAAGGCCAGGTTGCCGACCTTCTGGCTGGTCTTGCGCAGGCGCAGGGCCATTTGCGAGGCCAGTTCGAAGAGGATGTCCGGGTCCTTTTCCGACAGCTGGCGGAAGCGGCTGTAGCTGATCTCGGCCAGTTCGCACTTGCTGCGGGCGCGCACGAAGGCGCTGCGATTGGCGGCCTCGCCGAACAGGCCCATCTCGCCGAAGAAGTCGCCGGCATTGAGGTAGGCGAGCACGATCTCGCGGCCGTTTTCGTCCTCGATGAGCACCGTCACCGAGCCCTCGACGATGTAATACAGCACGTCCGGCTTGTCGCCCGCGTAGATGATGAGGCTCTTCGAAGGATACTGGCGGCGGTGGCAATGCTCGAGAAAACGCTCGATGGTGGGTGGCGGAATCAGGGGGGGGATATTGGCCATGATGTTCGTCCGGGGTTTGCTGTCTGACGGTTGATGCCTCAACTAGCGGCAAGGTGGGGCAGATATTTAGAGCTTTGCTGGCCGCTTGATGAATTTGTACCTGAACCTACGGATTCAGGTTGTATTCACCACAGAGGCACGGAGACACAGGGAAAAGCATTTTGCTTGGCATCATTCCGGGTGAGGCGCGGCGTAGTCTCGGCATTCAGTACGCGAATCGGCCTTTGTTCTGGATTCCGGCATGCGCCGGAATGACGGGTAATGGCTTCCCTCGATTCTTCGCCGTGTCTCTGTGCCTCTGTGGTGAAAATCTTTGCGGGGGTATAATCGCGCCCCCGGAAAACAGGAGTAGTGCGGATGAAGGCGCGGATCAAATGGGTCGAGGACGTGATGTTCGTCGGCGAGAGCGGCAGCGGCCACACGCTGGTGATCGACGGCCCGCCCGAGTACGGCGGACGCAACCTGGGTATTCGTCCCATGGAGCTGCTGCTGCAGGGCCTGGGCGGCTGCACGGCCTTCGATGTGATGCTGATTCTGAAGAAATCCCGTCAGCGGATCAGCGACTGTGTGGTGGAGATCGAGGCCGAACGCGCCGATACCGAGCCCAAGGTGTTCACCCGCATCCATGTGCACTTCATCGTCACCGGTCACGGGCTGAAGGAGAACGTGGTGAAGCGCGCCGTGCAACTGTCGGCGGAGAAGTATTGTTCGGCCTCCATCATGCTCGGCAAGACGGCGGAGATCAGTCACGACTTCGAGATCCGCGAGGCCTGAACGGATTCACCACAGAGACACGGAGCCACAGAGAAAAACCTTTTCTGTTTCTCGCCAAGGTACAGGGTTCGCAAGGGAAAAACCTGCCAAAGCCTTTCCTGGCGGTCCCTGTGCCTTGGTGAGAGAAGTAAAAATCTTCTCTGTGCCTCCGTGTCTCTGTGGTGAAAATGAACCCCCTTCACGACAGGAAACCCATTCGTCATGATCAAACCCAACCCCACCAGCGGCCTGCGCCACGTGGCGCTGTTCGTGCGCAACTATGAGGCCACCGAGCGGTTCTACGTGGAGCTGCTGGGCATGGCGGTGGAGTGGCGCCCGGACGCCAATGCCGTCTACCTGACCTCTGGCAACGACAACCTGGCCCTGCACCGCGTCACGGACGACTTCGATGGCCGCCAGCATCTCGACCACCTCGGCTTCATCCTCGATCGCCCCGACGACGTGGACGAGTGGTTCGACTTCCTGCGCGCCCACGACGTGCCCATGAAGACCGCGCCGCGCAGCCACCGCGACGGCGCGCGCAGCTTCTATTGTCTCGACCCGGACGGCAACACCGTGCAGATGATCTACCACCCGCCGCTGGCCCGGCCCGCCGACCCCTCCGCAGATTAAAGAGTTACTGCCGTGATCAAGCCCCTGCCCAAGCTCAAGCTCAAGGACTTCAACAATCTCACCAAGACCCTGAGCTTCAACATCTATGACATCTGCTATGCGCGCACGGCGGCGCAGCGGCGCGAGTACATCGAATACATCGACGAGGAATACAATGCCGAGCGTCTGACCAATATCCTCACCGACGTGTGCAACATCATCGGCGCCAGCATCCTCAACATCGCCCACCAGGACTACGACCCGCAGGGCGCCAGCGTGACGATCCTGATCTCCGAGGAGCCGACCGCCTCGCAGGCCATTTCCAACACCGAGGCGCCGGGGCCCCTGCCGGACGCCTTGGTGGCGCATCTCGACAAGAGCCACCTCACCGTGCACACCTACCCGGAGAGCCACCCGGACAACGGCATCAGCACCTTCCGCGTGGATATCGATGTCTCCACCTGCGGGCGCATCTCGCCGCTGAAGGCGCTCAACTACCTGCTGCACAGCTTCGACTCGGACATCGTCACCATGGACTACCGCGTGCGCGGCTTCACCCGCGACGTGGACGGCCACAAGCACTACATCGATCACGAGATCAACTCGATCCAGAACTTCATCGCCGACGACACCAAGAGCTGCTATCAGATGGTGGACGTGAACGTCTATCAGGAGAACATCTTTCACACCAAGATGATGCGCAAGGCGCTGGACCTGGAGAACTACCTGTTTGGCGTCGCTGTGGCCGACCTCAGCGAGGCGGAGCGCGGCCGCATCGAGCTGCAGCTGGAACGCGAGATGCTGGAAATATTCTACGGGCGGAATATTGGGTGAAGCGTCTTTGAGGTGGGCGTTTGTGGGAGCGGATTCAGCCGCGAATGAAGCCAGCCTTCTTCGCGGCTGAAGCCGCACCCACAACCATGCGGGCTGTTTTGCCGCGTTAGACAGGCCTTACAACCGAAAGGCCAGCCCCGTCATCACCTTCGAGGTCAGGCCCATCAGTGTCTTTACCGGCGCCGGCAGCTCGGCGCCGCCGGCCTGCAGGGCCAGGGTGGCATGGTGGGCCTCGTCCTCGCGCATCTGTTCGAGGATGGCGCGGCTCCTGGCGTCCTGTGGCGGCAAGCGCGAGAGGTGCTCGTCGAGGTGGCGGATGACCTGCTTCTCCGTCTCGGCGACGAAGCCCAGGCTCCACTTGTCGCCCGCCAGGCCGGCGGCGGCGCCGATGCCCAGGGAGCCGAAGTACCACAGTGGGTTGAGATAGCTGACGTGGCTGCCCAGCTCGCGGGTGCGCTGTTCGCACCAGGCCAGGTGATCGTTCTCCTCCAGCGCGGCGCGTTCCATCTTGTCGCGCACCTCCGGCAGTCTGGCGGTCAGCGCCTGGCCTTCGTAGAGCCCCTGCGCGGCCACTTCGCCGGCGTGATTGATGCGCATCAGGCGGGCGGCCAGATCGCGTTCGTGGTCGTCCAGCTCGGCCTCGGCCAGGCCTTCGGCCGGATTGGGGCGCTCGGTGACGCGGGGCGCGCCCAGCAGGGTGCGCAGGCCGACGTCGATGTGACGGATCAGCTGGTCGGCGGGGGTATAGCGGCGCGTGTCCATGGTGGAAACCTTAACCCATGCCCCGGCGCGACTGCAATCAATCTCAGCGGCCTGGATTCCCCGCTGCGCGCCTAAGGCGCCTGCTTTTTGGTGCAGCGAAATTTGGTGCAGCGAAATATGTTATTGCCCTGAATACTTGAACATGAGCGTAGGAGCGGACCCTTGGGCCGCGATGCCAAGCGTGGAAAAACCATCGCGGCCCAAGGGTCCGCCCCGACAGCACGATACCCCGTCAGCTTGCTGCGGGGTGATTCATTTCAATCCGCAGTTGTGAAATGCGGCTTTGCAATTCCCTGTCGCAGCCCGTAGTGTACCGACACGGATGAAAGGCGATTTTGTCCGTGTCGGCACACGGGTGTGTGCCTTCTGCGCGCGGCCGAAATCCTTCGGTCCGCCAAGCTGGCGTGAGTAATGGACTGTTCCGCTGAAAAGATACGTCCCGATACCGGCAGGCGGCCGGCCCAGCCTTCGCCTTCCGTCGATGAGCGCCTGCTGGCGGCTCAGTGCCGCTTGTTGTACGAGCAAACCGGCATCGCCGTGGCCGGCGGCACGGTGGCGCTGTTCCTGATCGTCTTCCTGCTGCGCGAGCAAATGCCCCTGGGCCAGCTGATGCTGTGGGCCGGGGGTGCGTCTGCCCTGTATCTGTTGCGCTTCGTCGAGGCCCGGCGCGTGCTGCGCCTTGCCGGGGACGAGACGATGGCGGCCGCGGCGGGCCTGTTGCGGCGACACCTGCTGGGGGTGCTGGCGACGGGCTCGGCGTGGGGGCTGGGCGGCTGGATGCTCGATCTGGCTTCCGTCGCCCATGTCGCCATGGTGGTCGTGGTGGTGGCGGGGATCTCCGCGGCCGGCCTGACCAGTTACGCGGCCTCGCGCTGGAGTGGCATCCTCTTCGCCGCCCTGTCGCTGCTGCCCCTGGCCGCCAATCTGTTGCTGGCCTCGGACGGGGCCTACGATGCCATGGGCATGTTGCTGCTGGTGTATGTCGGCTTTCTGTGGCTGGTGGCGCGGCGCATGTACGTGGTCACCGTGGACAGCCTGCGCCTGGGGATCATCAACAGCGATCTGGCGGCGGTGTCGCTGCGCGCCCGCGAGGAGGCGGAGCGGCTCAACGAGAAGCTCAAGGCCGAGGTGGCCGAGCACGCACGGGCGGAGGCGACACTGCGCGCCTCGGAGCGCGAGCTGAGCAGCATCCTGGAAAACATGCAGGACATGTACTACCGCACCGACCTCGAGGGGCGGGTGGTGCGCGTATCCCCCTCGGTGCGGGAGCTGGTGCAGTACGAGCCGGAGGAGGTGCTGGGCACCTCGCTGGCGGATTATTACGTGCCGCCCTCCAACCGCTCCCGGTTCCTCCGCGATCTGAAGGCCAATGGCGGCGTGGTGCACAACTACCTCACCCATGTGCGGCGCAAGGACGGCTCGACCCTGTGGGTGGCGAGCAACGCCCAGTATGTGCGTGACGAGGCGGGCAGGGTCATCGGTGTCGAGGGCACCACGCGTGACGTCAGCAAGCTGAAGCGGACGGAAGACGCCCTGTTCGAGGCCAAGGAGCGCGCCGAGGTGACCCTGAGTTCCATCGGTGACGGGGTGATCACCACCGACACCCGGGGCCGCGTGGACTACATCAATCCGGTGGCGGAGCAGCTCACCGGCTGGCGCCAGGCCGAGGCCCTGGGCCGGCCGCTGGAGGAGGTGTTCCGGGTGGTGGATGAGCGCTCCCGTGAGCCGTTGTCCGGCAAGGTCAAGGCCTGCCTGGCCAGCGGACGGCGCTGCGCCGTCGACGACAGTCCGATCCTGCTGCGCCGTGGCGGCGGCGAGCATTCCATCGAGGCCTCGGTGTCGCCGATCCGCAACCCCGACGGCGATGTCACCGGCGCGGTGCTGGTGTTTCACGACGTCACCGAACTGCGCGGTCTGGCGCGCAAGATGTCGCATCAGGCCACCCACGATGCCCTCACCGGGCTGATCAACCGGGCGGAGTTCGAGCGCCGTCTCGAACGCCTGCTCGACAGCGCCCTGGGCGGGGATTTCCCCGAGCATGCCCTGATGTACCTGGATCTGGATCAGTTCAAGCTGGTCAACGACACCAGTGGCCATGTGGCCGGCGACGAGCTGCTGCGCCAGCTCACGGCGCAGCTGCAGATGCGCGTGCGCGGCAGCGATGTGCTGGCGCGGCTGGGCGGCGACGAGTTCGGCGTGCTGCTGGAGAACTGTTCCCTGGAGCAGGCGCTGGAGGTGGCCGAGGACCTGCGCCGCATCACCCGCGCCTTCCGTTTCGAGTGGCAGGGCAAGGTGTTCGAGGTGGGTGTCAGCATCGGTGTGGTGTCCCTCGATCACGACAGCGGCTCACTGTCGGATGTGCTCAGCGCCGCCGATTCGGCCTGTTACATGGCCAAGGACCTGGGCCGCAACCGCGTGCATGTGTACACGCCGGACGATGAAGAGCTGGCCCAGCGCCACGGTGAGATGCAATGGGTGCATCGGGTCAAGGCGGCGCTGGCGGAGGATCGGCTGAGCCTGTACTGCCAGACCGCTGTGCGTCTGTCCGAGGGAGGCGGGGGGGAGATCTACCAGGAGATCCTCATGCGCATGCGGGACGAAGGGGGTCAACTGGTGCCACCGATGGCGTTTCTGCCGGCCATGGAGCGCTTTCATCTGATGGCGGATCTGGATCGCTGGGTGGTGAAGGCCTCACTGCAGGCCCTGGCCGGAAAACGGTCGTGGCGCGAGAATGAGATCTTTGCCATCAACCTGTCCGGGCAGTCGTTGGGGGATGGTGCGTTTCGCGACTATGTGGTCGGACTTCTGGAGCAGGGCGATGTGCCGCCGGCGCACCTGTGTTTCGAGGTGACGGAGACGGCGGCGATCGCCAACCTGGTTCATGCCACGCATTTCATCGACACGCTGAAAGGCATGGGCTGCCATTTCGCGTTAGACGATTTTGGCAGCGGCCTGAGTTCCTTCGCCTACCTCAAGCGGCTGCCCGTCGACTATCTGAAAATAGACGGCCATTTCGTGCACAACATCGCCAATGATGCCGTAGACCACGCGATGGTGGACTCGATCAATCGCATCGGTCATGTCTTCGATATGCGCACCATTGCCGAATTCGCCGAGAACGATGAGATCCTGGCCATCCTGCGCCGTCTCGGGGTCGATTATGCGCAGGGCAACGGGGTGCACAAGCCGGTTCCCTTGCAGGATTGCATAAACGCCTCACCCATCAAGCGCTGAATTCTCAGCACTAAGCACTCATTCAGCCTTGTCCATCTGCCGCGCCAGCAGCGTCACCGGATGCAGTACCTCGATCTCCCGCCCCCTTTCCCGCAGTCCCGCCTGCAGGTGCAGCGCGCAGCCGATGTTGCTGGTGACGAGGATGTCCGCCTGCGCCTCCTGCAGCGCATCCAGCTTGTCTTCGCGCAGGCGCGCCGCCCGCTCGGCCTGGGTCAGCATGTAACTGCCGGCGCCGCCGCAACAGAGTCCGTTGTCGGCCAGCGCGATCAGTTCGATGTCGGGGATGATTGTCAGCAGTCGAAACGGCGCATCGGCCTGCCGCAGGACGTTTTTCAGGCTGCAGGGGCTGTGGATGGCGACCCGCTTGCGCAACGGCGAGAAGCGCATCTCCCGGGGCCATGGCTGCCGGGCAAGGAAGTGGTTGATGTCCTCCACGCCGGCGCTGAATCTCGCCGCGGCCCGGGCCTGCGTGTCGTCCGCCAGCTGCTGGCCGTATTCGCGGAGCTGGCTGGTGCAGCCGCTGGCGGTGTGCAGGATGGCCGTTACGGGCAGTTTTTCGAAGGCGCGCAGATTCTGTCTGGCGAGGCCGCTGGCGGCGCGGGTGTCGCCGTTGTGTCGGTGCAGGGCGCCACAGCAGGTCTGCTGTGGGGGGATGTGCACGCCGTGGCCGGCATGGGTAAGCAACTGGATCGCGGCGCGCAACTCCATCTGCCCCAGGGTCTCGTTGATGCAGCCGAGGAACAGGCCGACCTCGCCCCGGGCCTCGGCGACGGGGGGGTAGTAGGCCCGCCACCTGGGGCCGGCGGGGATCGGCGGGATGACCCTTGCCGCCTTGTCGAGCCCCGTCTTCCGTGCCCAGCGCAGACCGGTGAGTGCGGTGCGCAGGAGGCGGCGGTGGCCGAGCAGGGCGTGGCCGAGGTGTTTGCGCAGGCGTTGTTGCCGGGGGCGCTGCGGTTCGAGCAGGTCGCGGGCCTGGTCCATGATCTCGCCGAAGGCGACCTGTGAGGGACAGGCGCGTTCGCAGGCGCGGCAGCCCAGGCAGTGGTCGAGGTGGGCGAGCAGGGGCGGGGTGACGGCCAGCTGCCCTTCGTTGACGGCGGCGATCAGTGCCAGGCGGCCGCGCGGCGACTCGTTTTCGTTCGGCGTCAGGGCGTAGGTGGGGCAGTGCTGGGTGCACAGGCCGCACATGACACAGCGGTCGATCTGTTGCTGGAGCAAGGGGGAGAGGGGCAAGGGTGGTGTCCGCGGGGTGTTGGCGTGTGGTGCGTGGAAGGCGGGCTGTAGTATAGCGGGTGCGCGAGCGGGACTCATCCGTTGTCGGATCGTCGTCTTGATCGCCGTCGGGGCCAGCGGCTATGCTGGCGCCCTTTTCAGCCACTGCGTGCCTTGTCCATGGCCTATTTCAAATATCACATTTTCTTCTGCACCAATCGCCGCGAGGATGGCAGCGCCTGTTGCGCCAATGCCGACGCGCAGGCGATGCGTGACTTCGCCAAGCAGCGCACCAAGGCGCTGGGCATCGCCGGGCGCGAGGGTTGCGTGCGGGTCAATTCGGCGGGATGCCTGAATCGCTGTGGCGAGGGGCCGGTGGCGGTGGTCTATCCGGATGGCGTCTGGTATTGCTATGCCGGCATCGAGGACGTCAACGAGATCGTCGAAGAGCATCTGCTGCACGGACGTGTGGTGGAGAGGCTCAAGCTTTGAGTGCCATGGCTGGCGCGAAGGGGTTCCGCCGGGGTGATGATGGGCACGGATAGGCTTCCCCGGTTCGAGGGGGCGGCCGGGGTTCCCGCCTCCGGGGCCGGCTTTCTGCTGCCGGGGCCGGCCGGCATGCTGGAGGCGGTGTTGACGTACTCGGCGTTGCCGGACGCCACCACCCCTGTCGCCGTCGTCTGCCATCCCCACCCACGCTACGGCGGAACCCTGCACAACAAAGTCGTGCACATGGTTTCGAAGGCGTTCGGTGAACTGGGCGCGGTCACCCTGCGTTTCAACTTTCGCGGCGTCGGTCGTTCGGGTGGCCGGTTCGACCACGGCGTGGGAGAAGTGCAGGACATGCTGGCGGCGGTCGGCTGGCTGCGGGCGCGGTTTGCGTCGTCGCCGCTGTGGCTGGCGGGCTTTTCCTTCGGCGCCTTCGTTGCCTGGGCGGGGCATCGGCAGGCCGGCGCCGCGCGGCTGCTGCTGGTGGCGCCGCCGGTGGACATGTTCGACTTTGCCCGCGAGGGTGCCGTCGACGTGCCGTGGATGGTGATCCAGGGATGCGCCGATGAGGTGGTGGATGCCGACAGTGTTTCGCGCTGGGTGAAACGGCAGGCGCGAGCGCCACGCTACGAATGCTTCGATGACGCAGGGCATTTCTTTCATGGCCGCCTGATTCCGCTGCGGGAGCGCATCGTGCAGGCCTGGGGGTGAGTACGCCCCCCAAGAATTACTTCTGCTTGACAAAGAAAAATTTATGGCCCAGGATCGGAAGCAGTCACCGACGGCTGTTTGCCGGTTGGCCCCTTGTTGTTGAGGGGCGCGCAGTTTTTGAGTGGCGGGCTGGGCCCGTGCTGGTGTCCGGTCAATTTTCCCTTTGTGGAAAATCTTCCTTCTGGTGGTTTATTGCGCGGCCCTTGGGTCGCGCTTTTTTTATGCGCCTCACGCGCGCTTGACAGCGGCGCAGTCAATCCGTACCATTTTGCGCCTTTTCCAAGCCGATTCTTTTGGAGTACAGGCCGATATGAAGACGTTTAGTGCGAAACCCGCCGAGGTTGAGCGTGATTGGTACG
>JALSHB010000106.1 GCA_026982475.1 Chromatiales bacterium | reverse complement strand
GGGAATCCGTCCCGCCCGGCCCGTTCACATCTCTTCAAACAGTGCTATCTTGAGACTATGTATCGCCACCGCACGTGAGGGGGAGCACATGGCCCAAAGCCCAAATCCGGAGATAGGCAACTGGTACCGCGGCCTCAATGGCCTGATGTTTCGCGTCGTCGCCATCGACGACGACGAAGCCACCGTCGAGATCCAGCATTTCGAAGGCGAAGTGGACGAGCTGGATTTCGAGGCTTGGGACGAGCTGGCCCTGGAATCGGTTCCGCCGCCGGAGGACTGGTCCGGCGCCTTCGATGATCTCGAGCGTGACGACCTGGGCTACACGGACATGAACCACCGCCCGGAAGGGCGGGCCTTTTCACTGGACGACATCGACGACTGAGCCGGCGTGGCGTCGGCGGTGCTAAGCCTGCGGCTTGCGCGCATGCTTGGGCCGGAAGGCCTTGATTACCGCCTCGTCGGTCTCCAGGTACGGGCCTTCGATCAGGTCGATGCAGTAGGGTACCGCGGGGAACACCGCATCCAGACAATCGGCGATCGCCGACGGCTTGCCCGGCAGATTGATCAGCAGGGAACGGCCACGGATACCGGCGATCTGCCGCGAGAGAATGGCGGTGGGCACGAACTTCAGCGACACCGCACGCATCTGCTCGCCGAAACCATCGAGGATCTTCTCGCACACCGCCTCCGTCGCCTCCGGCGTGATATCACGCGGCGCCGGCCCGGTGCCGCCGGTGGTCACCACCAGACAGCAGCCTTCCTCATCACACAGCGCCCGCAGCGCCGCCTCCACCTGATCCTGCTCGTCGGGCACCACCCGCGCCACCGCCTGCCAGGGCGTGGTGAGGGCCTTCTCCAGCCATTCACGGATGGCCGGGCCACCCAGGTCTTCATATTCACCGCGGCTGGCGCGGTCGGACACGGTAACGATGCCGATACGAACGTCTTGATTACTCATGCTGTCTCTGCCTGTTGTTGTGCGGGGTGCGCGGCTTCCGCGTCAGTCTGCGCGCGATGAATTCGAATATTTTGGGAAATGAACGTCGATTCTGTATTTTTTCAAAGGCCAAAACAGAATCGCCGATAGCGTAACCCTGAATCTACGGATTCAGGGTAACCAAAACCACGCCAGCGTCATTGCGGCGCAGCCCGGAATCCATGCGTTCGACTTTCGTGCGGCTGGATTCCGGGGCTTCGCTGGGCTTCGCCCGGAATGACGATTGAGCCTTGGGTTCTCCGTGTCTCCGTGCCTCTGTGGTGAAGCAGCATCAGCGCGTCAGTTTCTTGTACTTGACCCGATGCGGCTGGTCGGCCTCGGCGCCCAGGCGGCGCTTGCGGTCGGCCTCGTAGTCGGCGTAGTTGCCTTCGAACCAGGTCACCGTGCTGTCGCCCTCGAAGGCGAGGATGTGGGTGGCGACGCGGTCGAGGAACCAGCGGTCATGGGAGATGACCACGGCGCAGCCGGGGAAGTCGAGCAGCGCCTCTTCCAGGGCGCGCAGGGTTTCCACGTCGAGGTCGTTGGTGGGTTCGTCTAACAGCAAGACGTTACCCCCGGTGGCCAGTAATTTGGCCAGGTGTACGCGGTTGCGTTCGCCGCCGGAGAGGTCGCCGACGCGCTTCTGCTGGTCGGTGCCCTTGAAGTTGAAGCGGCTGACGTAGGCGCGCGAGTTCACTTCCATGGTGCCGATCTGCATGATGTCGTGGCCGCCGGAGATCTCTTCCCACACGGTCTTGCTGCCGTCCAGGGCGTCGCGGCTCTGGTCGACGCAGGCGATCTTTACCGTCTCGCCGATGCGCAGCTCGCCGCCGTCCGGCTTTTCCGCGCCGGTGATCATGCGGAACAGGGTGGTCTTGCCGGCGCCGTTGGGGCCGATGATGCCGACGATGCCGCCACGCGGCAGGTTGAAGTTGAGGTTCTCGTAGAGCAGGCGGTCGCCGAAGCCCTTCTTTACGTCGATGGCCTCGATCACCAGATCGCCGAGGCGCGGGCCCGGGGGGATGAACAGCTCGTTGGTGGCGTTGCGCGCGGTGTAGTCCTGGTTGCTCAGCTCCTCGAAGCGGGCCAGGCGGGCCTTGCTCTTGGCATGGCGGCCCTTGGGGTTGCTGCGCACCCATTCCAGCTCGGCCTTCATGGCCTTGATGCGGGCGTTCTCGGCACGCTCTTCCTGTTCCAGGCGCTGTTCCTTCTGTTCCAGCCAGGAGGAGTAGTTGCCCTCCCAGGGGATGCCGTGGCCGCGGTCCAGCTCGAGGATCCAGCCGGCGACGTTGTCGAGGAAGTAGCGGTCGTGGGTCACGGCCACCACGGTGCCGGGGAAGTCGTGCAGGAAGCGCTCCAGCCAGGCCACGGATTCGGCGTCCAGGTGGTTGGTGGGTTCGTCTAGCAGCAGCATGTCGGGACTGGACAGCAGCAGCTTGCACAGCGCCACGCGGCGGCGTTCGCCACCGGACAGCTTGGATACGTCGGCGTCCCAGGGCGGCAGGCGCAGGGCGTCGGCGGCGATCTCCAGGGTGCGCTCGATGTTGTGGCCGTCGCTGGCCTGCAGGATGGCCTCCAGCTCGGCCTGTTCGGCGGCCAGGGCGTCGAAGTCGGCGTCCGGCTCGGCGTAGGCGGCGTACACTTCGTCGAGGCGTTTCTGCGCCGCGGTGATGTCGCCCAGGGCCTCCTCGACGTTGCCGCGCACGTCCTTGTTCTCGTCCAGCTCCGGCTCCTGCGACAGGAAGCCGATCTTGATGCCGGGTTGCGGGCGGGCCTCGCCGATGATGTCGGTGTCCTGACCTGCCATGATGCGCAGCAGGGTGGACTTGCCGGCGCCGTTGAGGCCGAGGACGCCGATCTTGGCGCCGGGGAAGAAGGACAGGGAGATGTCCTTGAGAATCTCGCGCTTGGGTGGTACCACCTTGCCCACGCGGTTCATGGTGTAGACGTATTGTGCCATGGGGGTTTCTTGCTCGACTTGGGGCTGAAAAAACGAGCGCTTACGTTAAGCAATGAGCGGGGGGATGTAAAGGCGGTGTGATCGGCGTGGTTGTCAGCTTCCAGCCTTTGGG
>JALSHB010000105.1 GCA_026982475.1 Chromatiales bacterium | reverse complement strand
CGGCAGCTTTGGCTACGGTTCCGATACCGCCGAGATGACCTACGACGCCAAGGCCACCACCCTGGATTTCCAGGCCCAGGGCGATGTTGCCGGTCGGGCCACGGGTATCTATGTGACCTATGCCAGCACGCCGAAGTCCGACAGCAACAGCCAGCTCAACTGGTACAACCAGTCGGTGGGCGGCGACAATTCGGCCTTCGCCATTCTCTGTGAGATGGAGGTGGTGCCGCGCCTATCACTGAACGTTGGCTATACCCAGGCCACCTACTGGTCGGACATGCTGATGTCCGATGGTTCCGTGATGAATTCCAGCAAGACCGAGGGAACTCTCGCTCAGTTGGGCGCCAATTACCTGCTGGCGCCCAACAAGCGCCTGGGCTTCAAGTATGCGGACTTCGGTTCCGACCTGGACAGCAATATCATGGAACTTGATCTGATGATTGGGTTCTGAGTAGTGGTGAAGGGTGGGCCGGGATGGCCCACCCCTCCCTTTTTTATGGCTATTTGCAAAAAGTAGTACGAGAAAACTTTTTGCCCGACTTTCTTGACATGCCAATACGATAGGTTAGGCTAACTAACATGTTCACCTTGCACACAGGTTTCTTTGCCCGCTTGCTCGCAGCCCTTGCCGTTGTCGGCCTGCTGCTGGGCGGGGCAACGACATCGGTGATGGCCATGTCCATGGCGCAGGACGATTTCGTCGCCCTCAGTGCCATGCCGGCGGGTGACATGCAGGGCAGCGGCATGGCTCGCCATGATGCCTGCTGCGAAAAGGCCGGGCACACCGCCAGCACCTGTCCCGACAGTGACAGCAGTACCTTCCATTGCAATGCCGGCGGCGACTGCTGTCCCCATGGAGCCTCGGCCTTGCCGCCGCAGATCGATGCGGCCTTTGCGCCATTGCCCTATGTGCAGGCCGTCGCGCCACAATGGCGTTCCACCAGTGTGACGCTCGTCACCGAGATTCGCCCTCCCATCTCCACTCTCTAAGGCCTTTGCCGGCTTCCGCCGGTCGCGGCGCGTGCCGATTTTTCCTGCGCGCTGTTTGTAGACCCCCTTGTTTGTCATTTGCTCCGGCCACGCCGGATCGACGCTCGCTTCCCCAAAGGGCTGCGATTGCTGACAACAAAATGGAGAGTGATTCATGTTTTCAAGATTTTTCCGCATTGCCGGGCTTTGTCTGTTGCCGGTCTTGGCTGGCATGGCCACAGCTGGCGACGGGCCTGTTGAACCGCGTGTGGCAACCGAGGCCTCGGTTCTTCGCCTGGCCGATGCCGTCGAGGTCGCGTTGCAGGACAATCCTGGCCTGGCCGCCATGCGCGCCCGCGCCGCGGCCGCCGCGGCGGTGCCGGAGCAGGTCGTGGTGTTGCCCGATCCGCGCCTGCAACTCAATGCCGTCAACCTGCCGATGGATACCTTCAGCCTCAGTCAGGAGGGCATGACCCAGTTGCAAGTGGCGGTGGTGCAGGCCCTGCCGTTTCCCGGCAAGCTGTCGCTGCGTGAGCGCGCGGCGGAGTTCGACAGCGCCGCCGCCCATGATGAGGTAGGCGAGGTGCGCCTGCAGCTGGAGCGTGACGTGCGCAGCCTGTGGTGGAACCTCTATTTCCTCGATCGCGCCCTGGAGATCCTGCAACGCAACCGCCAGCTGCTGCGTCAGCTGGTGGAAGTGGCGCAGACCAAGTATCGCGTCGGCCAGGGCTTGCAGCAGGACGTGCTGCTGGCCCAACTGGAACTGTCCCGCCTGCATGATCAGGAAATCGTTTTGCTGGGCTCGCGTCGTGGTGAGGAGGCGCGCCTCAACGCCTTGTTGAACCGCGCTGCGGACCAGCCGATCCGGTTGCCGAAAATGAAGCCGGCGGTGCTGGCCGAGGCGGCAGACGAGCAAATACTGCAGGCGCAGGCCTTGCAGAATCGCCCCCTGCTGGCGGCCCGGCAAAACGTCATCGAGGCGGCGCGCACGCGCCTGGACCTGGCGCGCAAGGATCGCTCTCCCGACTTCAGCCTGGGCGCCCGCTACGGCCGGCGCGTGGGCGACAACCCCGATGGCAGTTCCCGCGCCGACCTTGCCTCCATCATGTTCAGCATGAACATGCCCATCTTTACCAGCCGTCGGCAGGACTCGGCCATCGCCCAGCGTGGCAGCCAGTTGCAGCAGCAGCGTTACAACCTGGATGATGCGCGCCTGCGCATCAGCCGCGAGGTGTCCCGCGCCCTGGCGGACTATCGCGCCGCCCGCGAACAGGCACGCCTGCTGGAAACCGGCATTCTTCCTCAGGCGCGCCAGACGGTCGCCTCCATGCTGGCCGCCTATCAGGTGGACAAGGTGGATTTTCTCAACGTGGTGCGTGTGCAGGTGATGCTGTTCAACTATGAAACACGCTACTGGCGTGCCGTTTCAAGTGCCAACCAGGCACAGGCCGCCCTGCAGGCCGCGGTAGGGGTTTCCTCCGCCGCCGATTTCCTGTCTTCCCGTCCCGAATCCGAGGTACCCCATGAATAAGCAGACCATTGTCAGTCTCGTGCTCGTCGCCCTTGTTGCTGGTGGCGGCGGCTATTGGCTGGCCCAGAATCAGTCCTCTCCCACAAGCGCAACGGCGACGGGCGATGGCGCGACAGGCGAACGGAAACCGCTGTTCTATCGCAATCCCATGAATCCCGCCATCACCTCGCCTGTGCCGGCCAAGGACGAGATGGGCATGGATTACATCCCGGTGTATGCAGAGGAGGACAAGCCGAAAGAGAAAGAGGTGTTGTTCTACCGCAATCCCATGAATCCCGCCATCACCTCGCCGGTGCCGGCCAAGGATGAGATGGGCATGGACTACATCCCCGTATACGCCGATGGTGGCGCCGGCGCCGATGAACCGACCGGTACGGTCACCATCGACCCGGTGACGGTGCAGAACATCGGCGTGCGCACCGCTCGCGCCGAGCGGCGCAGCCTGAGTCACGCGGTGCGCGCCGTGGGGCGGGTGGACTTCAACGAGAAACGCCTGGCGCGCCTGCACCCGAAGACCGAGGGCTGGATCGAGGTGCTGCGCGTTTCCACCACCGGCTCGGTCGTGAAGAAGGACGACATACTGCTCAGCATCTATTCACCACAGCTGGTTTCCAGTCAGGAGGAATACCTGCTGGCCCTGCACAACCTGCAGGTCTTGAAGGACAGCCCCTACGAGGAAATCCGCCGCGGCGCCGAGGATCTGGTGAATTCGTCGCGTGAACGCCTGCGCCTGCTGGACGTGCCTGATCACCAGATTCACGAACTGGAGGTGACCCGGAAGCTGAAGAAACGCATCCACATCCACTCACCCTTCGACGGCACGGTGATCAAGGTGGGTGTGCGCGAGGGGCAGTACGTGACCCCACAGACGGAACTCTACATGCTGGCCGATCTTTCCCGGGTGTGGGTCTACGTGGATGTCTACGAGGAAGATCTGCCATGGATCAAGCAGGGTGATATCGGTGAGATGACCGTGCGTGCGGTGCCCGGGCGCATTTTCCGCGGCAAGGTCACCTACATCTATCCCTACATGGAACGCAAGACGCGTACCGCGCGCGTGCGCCTGGAATTCGACAACCCGGATCTGCTGCTGAAGCCGGAGATGTTTGCCAACATCACCTTGCGCGCCGGGCGCGTCGACGATGCGGTGGTGGTGCCTTCCGAGGCCGTGGTGCGCTCGGGTGAGCGTGACCTGATATTCGTAGTGCGCGAGCGTGGCAAGTTCGAGCCACGGCCAGTGACCCTGGGCCTGTCCGCCGACGGCCTGGTGCAGGTTGTCGATGGTTTGAAGGCCGGTGAGGAAGTGGTGACTTCCGCGCAGTTCCTCATCGATTCCGAGTCCAAGCTGCGCGAGGCCACGGCGAAGATGCTGGAAGGGCTGGCGGGTGGAGGCAGTGGTGGCGGCGCGGACGCCGGCATGGATATGAGCGACATGGACATGAGCGACATGGACATGGACGACATGAGCATGGACGACATGAGCATGGATGACATGGACATGAGCGACATGTCCCTGGAAGACGGGCAATAGGGGCGCGCCATGATCATCCAGAAAATCATCAATGCTTCCCTGCGTGACAAGTTCACGGTTCTCATTGCCACCTTCATCATGGTCGGCATCGGCCTGT
The DNA here is from genome assembly GCA_026982475.1 of Chromatiales bacterium. GTDB lineage: Bacteria > Pseudomonadota > Gammaproteobacteria > SZUA-152 > SZUA-152 > DRQN01. Next base: position 9,543 of record JALSHB010000105.1, on the reverse strand, counting down.
GGGCGGTGAAGACGACCTCGCTGGACGCCATCCCCGACCTGTCCGACGTGCAGGTGATCATCTTCACCGAATTTCCCGGGCAGGCGCCGCAGGTGGTGGAGGACCAGGTGACCTATCCGCTCACCACGGCGATGCTGGCGGTGCCCAATTCCAAGGTGGTACGCGGATACTCCTTCTTTGGCCTGTCCTTCGTCTATGTCATCTTCGAAGATGGTACTGACATGTACTGGGCGCGTTCGCGCGTATTGGAGTATCTAAATTACGTTAGTGGTCGACTGCCGACTGGCGTTTCGCCGGCGCTGGGCCCGGACGCCACCGGCGTTGGCTGGATCTATGAATATGCCCTGGTCGACCGCACGGGAAATCACGACCTGTCGCAATTGCGTTCGTTGCAAGACTGGTACCTGCGTTATCCCTTGCAGACCGTAGATGGCGTGGCCGAGGTGGCCTCGGTGGGTGGCTTCGTCAAGCAGTATCAGGTTGAGGTGGACCCGCAGGCGCTGCTGGCCTACAACATTCCACTGTCCAAGGTGCGCCACGCCATACAACGCTCAAACAACGACGTCGGTGGCAAGCTGGTGGAGATGGCCGAGACCGAATACATGGTGCGCGCAAAAGGCTATCTGCGCGGTATCGAGGATATCAAGACCATCCCGGTGGGCGTGGGCAGCGATGGAACGCCAGTACGCATTGAAGACGTGGCCAATGTACACCTGGGGCCGGAACTGCGTCGCGGCCTGGCCGAACTCAATGGCGAAGGTGAAGTGGCCGGCGGCGTGGTGATCATGCGCTACGGCGAAAACGCCCTGGCCACCATCAAGGGGGTACGGGAAAAGCTTGCCGAGCTGGCCAAGGGCCTTCCGGAAGGCGTGGAGATCGTACCGGTTTATGATCGCGGCGATCTCATCGAACGCGCGGTGGACAACCTCAAGGAAAAGCTGGTCATGGAATCCATCGTGGTTGCCCTCATTGCCATCGTATTTCTACTGCATGCGCGCTCGGCGCTGGTGGCTATCGTCACCCTGCCCGTCGGCATCCTGCTTGCATTTATTGTTATGCGTTTACAGGGTATCGATGCCAATATCATGTCGCTGGGGGGTATCGCCATCGCTATCGGCGCGATGGTGGATGGCGCCATCGTAATGATAGAAAACGCCCACAAACACTTGGAGCATGCGGTCGAGCGCAAGGGTGGAAAACTGAGCAATGAAGAGCGCTGGGAGGCCGTGGCCAGTGCCTCGCGCGAGGTGGGACCAGCGCTGTTCTTCTCCCTGCTCATCATTACCGTTTCCTTCCTTCCGGTGTTTACCCTGCAGGCGCAGGAGGGAAGGTTGTTCGCGCCTTTGGCCTTCACCAAGACCTACGCCATGGCTGCCGCGGCGCTGCTGGCGATCACCCTGGTGCCGGTATTGATGGGTTATTTCATTCGCGGCCACATCATGCCCGAGGCGAAAAATCCGGTGAACCGCGTCCTGCACTGGTTGCATGCGCCGACCTTGCAAGCGGCCATCAACTGGCGCTGGCCCGTGGTAGCTGCCGCGGCAGTGCTGCTTGCCCTTACCTGGGTTCCGATCAGCCAATTGGGTAGCGAGTTCATGCCGCAGCTGGACGAAGGCGACATTCTCTACATGCCCACCACCTATCCCGGCGTATCCATCACCAAGGCCAAGGAGATCCTCCAGCAGACGGACAAGATCATCAAGACCTTTCCCGAGGTGTTGAGTGTATTCGGCAAGGTGGGGCGCGCGGATACCGCCACCGATCCGGCGCCGCTGGCGATGATCGAAACCACCATCCGCCTCAAGCCCAAGGATCAGTGGCCGGACCCGACCAAGACCACCAAGCAACTGATGGCGGAAATGGACGCGGCGATCAAGTTCCCGGGGTTGGCCAATGCCTGGACCATGCCCATCAAGACGCGCATCGACATGCTCTCCACGGGCATCAAGACGCCCATCGGCATCAAGGTGAGCGGACCGGATCTCAATGTGCTGGAGACCGTGGCCAATGATATCGAGCAGGCCATGAAGCAACTGCCGGATACCCTGTCCGCCTTCGCCGACAAGGCCGCCGGTGGTTATTACCTCGACTTCGACATCAACCGTGAAGAAGCGGCGCGCTACGGACTCACGGTGGGCGATGTGCAGGATGTCATCGCCACCGCCATCGGCGGCATGAACGTGACGCAGACGGTGGAGGGACTGGAGCGCTACCCGGTCAATGTGCGTTACCCGCGTGAGCTGCGCGACAACCTGTCTCAGCTCAAGGAAGTGCTGATCCCCACGCCCACCGGTACGCAGATCCCGCTGACCCTGGTAGCGGAGCTGGCCTTGCGTCGTGGTCCGCCGTCCATCAAGAGCGAGGATTCGCGCCCCAATGCCTGGATCTATGTGGACATCAAGACATCGGATATTGGTGGTTATGTCGCCGAGGCCAAGAAGGTGGTGGAATCACAGGTGAATATTCCACCCGGCTATACCGTGGTCTGGTCGGGACAGTTCGAATACATGGAGCGCGCCGCCGAGCGTCTGCGCATCGTGGTGCCGGGCACCCTGATGCTGATCTTCCTGTTGCTGTATTTCAATTTCCGCAATATCACCGAACCGCTGGTGGTGATGCTGTCGATCCCCTTTGGCCTGATTGGCGGCTTCTGGCTGGTGTACTGGCTGGGCTTCAACATGTCCGTGGCCGTGGCCGTCGGCTTCATTGCCCTGGCCGGCGTGGCGGCGGAAATCGGCGTGCTGGTGCTGACCTTTATCGACCACGAGGTGGCACGTCGGCGCCGGGAATTCGGGGGTGTATTGACGGCGGAACAGATCATGGCCGCCGTGCACCGGGGCACCTCGGAACGTGTCCGCCCCATCGCCATGACCGCCACCGCGATCATTGCCGGCCTGCTGCCCATCATGTGGGGCACGGGTACCGGTTCGGGTGTCATGCAGCGCATTGCCGCGCCCATGGTGGGCGGCATGGTCACGGTGACCCTGCTCAGTCTGCTGGTATTGCCGCTGATCTACGGCATCGTGATGCAATGGCAGGAAAAGGCGCGACGCAAAAAGCTGCAACAAACGGATGAGGCAATGCTGCACGCCGAATCCTCCCATGAACCCCGCGCCTGAAAAGGGGCATGACCGGTTCCACACAGCGGAACCATTGACCACAAGCAAGTTGAAAAGAGGAGAAAGTACCATGCGCAAGATACTGATGGCCCTGACCATTACCGGATTCCTGGGCGGTCTGCCTGTTGTCCAGGCCTCGCCAGGGCACGATCACGATGGCGGCATGAAACACGATGATCACGGTGGCATGAAGCATGATGACCACGCTGGCATGAAGCATGGTGACCATGACGGCATGCAACATGAGGACCACGGCGGCAGTGGTCACAAGATGGACGGCATGTTTCTGGAGAAGAAGCAGATCGATGGTTACCTCGTCAGCTTCCATGTCATGAAGCCCGTCGGCGGCCCCTCCATGGGCGGGAGCCATCATGTCATGATCAAGGTGGAGAGGGATGGAAAGCCGGTGGACGGCATTGTCATGAACACCAAGGTCGTTTTTCCGGATGGCAAGGACGAAACCAAGAAGGCCATGAAGATGGGTGACTGGTACATGGCGGGCTATGACATGCAGGACGGCAAGAAACACCAGTTGATGATCCTGTTCAAGACTGCAGATGGCAAGAAGCACAAGGGTGGCGTCTATTATCAATGATCTGCAATATCCCCTCGCCGGCATTGCGGGCCATGGCCGATGTGAACGGGTGGGGGTTGCGAATGGCGCCGGAATCTACGGATTCAGGTGACAAACAATGAAAACGGCGCCGGCGCCTTACCGTCCGGCGCGGAGGTGATGTCATGGAGTACCGCAAGATTACCGCCATCTTTCGCTGTGATGCCTGCAAGAAAGTGGAGCGGAGATTACAGGAAGTGGGTGTGCAGGGTTTCAGCCTCAGCCACATCGAGGGCTATGGTGAATACGCAGACCTTTACAGCAGTGACTGGATGACCCGTCACGCCCGCCTGGAGATCTTCACCGAGGCGGCAAAGGTGGATATTATTGTCGAGGCCATCATGGACTCGGCGCATGTCGGCCTGGCGGGCGATGGCATCGTCGCTGTGCAGTCGGTGGAGAAGCTGTACCGCATACGCACCCGCCGTGAAATACACGCTGATGAGCCTTGAGTCATTGGCGTATGGATAACTGGAAAAAGACGAGACGAAAGGAAAGAAAATGCCCGAAATAATTCCCAACTGGCACCCGATATTTGTGCATTTCACGGTTGCCCTCTTATCGCTGTCGGTAGCGCTTTTTTTGGTTACCCACTTCATTCACGGCGCCCTGCGTGAGCAGTGGCTGGTGGTGGCGCGCTGGTCGCTGTGGTTTGGCGCCGCGATTACCCTGCTGACCGGGCTTGCCGGCCTGGATGCCTATAACACGGTGGCCCATGACACACCTTCGCACGAGGCCATGACCGAGCATCGCAACTGGGCCATTTCCGTGCTCATCCTGTTTCCGTTGCTGGCAGTCTGGTCGGTCAGCAGGGTGCGTGCGGGGAAGAACCTCGGCAAGGGTTTTACCGCCCTGATGCTGGCGGGTGGCGTATTGCTGATGTCCACCGCATGGCATGGCGGCGAGCTCGTGTATCGCTATGGCCTGGGAGTGATGTCACTGCCCAATGTGGACTCGCATGCGCATGACGGTGGTGGCGAGCACGCCCATGACGATGCTGCGGCAGCGGCAGGGGATGATGGACACGCGCACGGACACGACGCGGGGCAGCCGGCGGACGATGGGCACGACCATGCCCATGACGCGGCTGAAATGGATGATTCAACGATGGATTTCAGTGGCATGGACGAAGGACTTGATGAGGGCCCGGCGGCCCACGGTGATACGGGCGATCACGCCCACTAGGAGGTTATTCATGTTTACGGTTTCCGAGCTGGCCACGCGTGCCAGCGTTACACCCGATACGGTGCGTCACTATGTGCAGATTGGTCTTCTGCAACCACGGCGAAACCCTGACAACGGCTACAAGCTGTTCGAGCCGGCCGACGTGCATCGGCTGCGCTTCGTGCGCCAGGCCAAGAGCCTGGGTTTTACGTTGAGCGAGATCCGCGAGATTCTCGGCCATGCCAAGCAGGGCGAGTCACCTTGTCCGCGGGTGCGTGAAATCATTCAGCGCCGCATCACCGAAAACCGCAGCCACCTGGAAGACCTGATGGCCCTGCAGCAGCGCATGGAGGCGGCGATGGACAGTTGGTCGGCAATGCCAGACGGTATTCCCAGTGGCGATTCGGTATGCCACCTGATCGAGGAAGTGATCGTTCCCACGCGTTCTCACTACGATGCTTGACCTGTGGGCGGCACACAGGAGCTAGGCTGAGAATGTAGAGGAGGGATGACGGCAAAAACTGCGGTCATCGTTTCCGGATTCATCGTTCTTTCAACCGCCCCCGGGCGCAAGGAGTTGGCAATGGCAAGAGATCCTGTTTGTGGCATGGAGGTATCGGAAGATGCCGAGCAGCGAGTACGGCACGAGGGTCAGGAATACCTGTTCTGCAGTGCGCACTGCCGACAGAAGTTCGTCGATGAGCCATCGCGGTATCTTTCTGTCGAGCCGGAAACAGCGGCGCTGACCGATCCCGTGTGTGGCATGGCGGTGACGGAGGACTCCCCGCATCATGTGATGCATGCCGGACACACGCATTATTTCTGCAGCGCCGGTTGCCAGGAAAAGTTTGTCGCTGAGCCTGAAAAATATTTGCATGAAAGCGATGAGCCGGATGAACTGGAAGCGGCGGAGGGTGATGACGACGCTGTCTACACCTGCCCCATGCACCCGGAAATCGAGCAGCTAGGTCCGGGAAGTTGCCCCAAGTGTGGCATGGCTCTGGAGCCCAAGGGCGTACCGGTCATTGCCACCAAGACCCAATACACCTGTCCTATGCACCCGGAGATCATCCAGGATCATCCCGGTAACTGTCCCAAGTGCGGTATGGCGCTGGAAGCCGTCACGGTAGAGGCGGAAGAAGACACCAGTGAACTGGACTACATGAGCAAACGCTTTTGGGTCAGCGCCGTGCTGGCCATCCCGGTATTGTTCAGCGCCATGGCGGCGGAGTTTTGGCCCGAGGGCATGGCGGAGTTGATTGATCCCAACCTGCGTCAGTGGCTTGAAATGGTGGTCTCAGCCCCGGTGATCATCTGGGGTGGCTGGATTTTTTATGTGCGCGCCATCCAGTCGGTCATCACACGTAACCTGAATATGTTTACCCTCATCGGCCTCGGTGTCTCGGTGGCCTTTACTTACAGTGTTATTGCCACCGTCTTTCCCGGTATTTTCCCGCCCGAGGTGTTCAACAAAGTAGGCGTGGTGCCGGTCTATTTTGAGGCGGCAGCGGTGATTACCACGTTGATACTGCTGGGGCAGGTGCTGGAACTGCGCGCCCGCAGCCGGACCAATGCTGCCATCAAGTTGCTGTTAGGCCTGGCGCCGAAGACGGCGCGCATCGTGCGTGAAGACGGCAGCGAGGAAGATATTCCCCTGGAGCATGTCAAGCCCGGCGATATCCTGCGCGTCCGCCCCGGGGAAAAAATTCCGGTGGACGGCGCAGTTATCGATGGCGAAAGCAATGTCGATGAATCCATGGTCACTGGCGAGCCGTTGCCCGTGGTGAAAAGCAAGGGTGAGCGTCTCATCGGTGCCACCGTCAATGGCACCGGCAGCCTGTTGATGCGGGCCGAAAAAGTCGGCGCAGATACATTGCTGTCACAAATCATCCAGATGGTTGCCGATGCCCAGCGTTCACGTGCTCCTATTCAGAGACTGGTCGACCTTGTTTCTGGCTATTTTGTCCCGGCAGTGGTCGTCATCGCGGTTATCACCTTCATCGTCTGGAGTGTGTGGGGACCGGAACCCGCCATCGCCTATGCCGTGATCAATGCCGTAGCGGTATTGATTATCGCCTGTCCCTGTGCGTTGGGGCTGGCAACCCCCATGTCCATCATGGTCGGTACTGGCAAGGGCGCCATGATGGGCGTGCTGTTCAAGAATGCCGAGGCGTTGGAGGTCTTGTGCAAGGTGGACACCCTGGTGGTGGACAAGACCGGCACGCTCACCGAGGGTAAACCGGAACTGGTCTCCGTGGTGGCCGTAGACGGCTTTCATGAACACGATGCCTTGCGGCTGGCCGCGAGTCTGGAACGCGCCAGTGAACACCCACTGGCCGAAGCCATTGTGCGCGGCGCAGAGGAACGCGGTACCGAACTGGCCAAGACCGAAGACTTCCAGTCGGTCACCGGCAAGGGTGTGACCGGCACGGTAGACGGCCATTGTGTGGCGCTCGGTAACATCAAACTGCTCACCGACCTCGGTATTGATGTGGGTGACTTGCCGGCACAGGCCGACGTTCTGCGTGCCGATGGTCAAACGGTGATGTTGCTGGCGATCGACAACAAGGCCGCCGGGCTGATCGGTGTGGCCGACCCGGTTAAGGAAACCACCCCCGAAGCGATCCGCGACCTGCACGCCGCCGGTATCAAGGTGGTTATGCTTACCGGTGACAGCCGCAAGACCGCCGAGGCCGTGGCTAGCAAGCTGGATATCGACCAGGTTCAGGCCGAGGTGCTGCCGGATCAGAAGGCTGCCGTGGTCAAGCAGCTGCAGGATGAAGGGCGTACCGTGGCCATGGCCGGTGACGGCATCAACGATGCCCCGGCCCTGGCACAGGCCCATGTGGGTATCGCCATGGGTACGGGTACCGATGTGGCCATGGAGAGCGCCGGGGTGACCCTGGTGAAGGGCGATCTGCGTGGCATTGTGCGGGCACGGCATCTGTCTCGGGCCACCATGCGCAATATTCGTCAGAACCTGTTCTTCGCCTTCATCTATAACTCGTTAGGCGTACCGGTTGCGGCGGGGCTGCTTTATCCCTTCTTCGGTATTCTGTTATCACCCATTATTGCCGCAGCAGCCATGGGCTTTAGCTCAGTGTCGGTGATCATGAATGCCCTGCGCCTGAACCGGGTGAAACTGTGAGAAAAAGGTTTTGAAGACTTGAATATTGCTTGACCTGTGTCTTGCACCTATGTCCTAACCTCTGAATATGAGCGTAAAACAGGCTTCATGAACAGGAGGATGAATCATGCAAAAGGTAGTGGATCAAACAAATCTGAATCTCGGTACAGCATCTTCAGATGCCCGCCATTTCAGTGCGCAGGTCGATACCGGACGCGCCATTGTTTCCCTTTTACTGTCCGGATACACAGGTGAAGTGGCAGTGCAGCTGTGGGACGGCGGTCTGGCTGCAGGCGACGAGGATGCCGCTTGCCGATTGGTGTTCCATCACCCCGGCGCACTGCGTGACCTGATCTTGCGCCGCAACCTCGTTCGCCTGACCGAGTTTTATCTGGCGGGGAAGATCGATGTCATCGGTGACATGGAAGGTCTGTTCAGTCTGGCGCCGCATCTTTCGGCATTGAAACTGTCGTGGCGGGATAAGTGGCAATTATTCTCTCTCGCATTGCGTCTTCCGGCCAGCCGGATGCGCTTGGCTCGGAAAGGTCTGGATCATGACAATTCCCACGCCACCATCGCCCATCACTATGACGTGGGCAATGCGTTTTACCAGCTGTGGCTGGACCCGGAAATGGTCTATTCCTGCGCCTATTTCCTGCATCGGGATGAGTCGCTGGCCGAGGCTCAACAGAACAAGCTGGACTATATCTGCCGCAAGCTGCGCCTGGCGCCGGGGCAGACGCTGCTGGATATCGGCTGCGGCTGGGGCGCGCTGGCCATTTGGGCGGCGCGTTATTACGGCGTCCGGGTGCATGGCATCACCCTCAGCGAGGCCCAGCACCATTTCGCCTGCCAGCGGGTTGCCGAGGAGGGCTTGTCTGACCAGGTGCTCATCGAGCTGCTCGACTATCGCGATCTGCCGCAGGACGCCCAGTACGATCGCGTGGTCAGCGTCGGCATGTTCGAGCACATCGGCATCAGGAACTTTCCCACCTATTTCTCGCAGGTTAAACGTGTGCTCAAACCCGGCGGTCTGTTTCTCAACCACGGCATCTCCAACGAGGCCGGCTGGCGGCGCACGCCACTGACCCGCTTCATCAATCGCTACATCTTTCCCGATGGCGAGCTGACGTCCATCAGTCACACCTCGCAGGCGATGGAGGGGGCGGGCTTCGAACTGGTCGATGTGGAGGCCCTGCGCAGGCACTATGCGCTGACCCTGCGCCACTGGGTCAAGGCCCTGGTCGAGAAAAAACAGCAGGCCGTGAGCCTCACCAGTGAGGAATCCTGGCGTCTGTGGAAGCTCTACATGGCCGGCTGCGCCTGGTTCTTCGATGCCGGTGAAATCAATGTCTATCAGGTGCTGGCCGGCCACGCCGGGCAGGCCATTGCTACGCCACTGACGCGCGATGATCTTTATCGCAACGCCTGGTCCAGGGAGGCCGATCATGTCCGGCGCTGAGTTTGTCGACGGAGCGCCTCCGGCGGATGGCGGGCGCCGCCGCCTGCTGCTGGCCGCC
>JALSHB010000104.1 GCA_026982475.1 Chromatiales bacterium | reverse complement strand
TGGCCGCCCAGACGCCTGCCCGGAGGGAGTGGGCCGGATGCGGCGACTCGGCGTTGCGATCCTTGAAAAGGGCTGGGCCATTCCCTGCGGATCACGCCTTGATTCGCCGCATCCGGCCCACTCTGAATGAGGCTTTGTTATCGTTTGTCTTAGTCGTGCGCCGCAGTGCAGAGATGCTGCGCCTGATGGAAACGCCGGAACATCGCCAGCGCCTGCGCGATCCGGACTCGACGGAGTACACCCAGCAGCCAGAGTATGCGCGCGATGCCTGGCGGTCCATCAATGCGGAATATTTTGTCGTCATCGGTATTTGCACCCATCTCGGTTGCGTGCCCAATTTTCGTCCCGAAGTGGCGCCGGAAGACCTTGGGCCGGCCTGGGTGGGCGGTTATTTCTGTCCCTGTCATGGCTCGCGCTATGACCTGGCCGGGCGCGTCTACAGCGGCGTGCCGGCGCCCACCAATCTGGTGGTGCCGCCACATCATTTCCACACCACGACGATGATCGAGATCGGTATCGACTACGAGGATGCCATGCAATCCGGGAAGGGCTGACGACCCTGTCCCAGCCCACCCGAAACCCAGACTGGAGCCACAGCCAATGATGGATAATTCCCGCACATGCCGCTGGTGTGGCCGACAAATTACCGAATCCAGTTATGCCTCCGAGAATCACGGCGCCTTTTGCTGCGAGGGTTGTTTTCTCGGCTATGTAGCTCACCAGCGCTCGCTGCGTGAACGTGACGCCACCCAACTGGCCCTGGTCGAGGCGCTGGCAGCGGCGCTCGACGCACGTGAACGGGAGACCGGCATGCATTCCAAACGGGTTGCCTGCCACACTCAGCTGCTGGCGCGTCGCTTCAGTCAGGACGACGACTGGCTGCAGCAGGTCTACTGGGGCTCGCTGTTGCACGACATCGGCAAGATCGCAATTCCCGATGCCGTGCTGCTCAAGCAGGGGCCGTTGAGCGAGGAGGAATGGGCCATCATGCGCAGCCATCCCCAGCGTGGGCATGACATCATCGCCGGCCTGCCCTTCATGGCGAGGGCGGCGGAGATCGTGCTCTGCCACGAAGAGCGCTATGACGGAGGCGGCTATCCCCAGGGACTGGCCGGTGACGACATCCCCTGGGGAGCGCGGCTGTTTGCTGTTATCGATACCCTCGATGCAATGACTTCCGACCGCCCATACCGCCGGGGACTGCCGTTCGCCGAGGCAAAGGCGGAAATCCTTCGCACGAGCGGCAGCCAGTTCGACCCGCGGGCGGTGGAGGCCTTTGTCGCCGAAGAAGCCGTGTTGCGGCAGATGGTCGAGATGAAATGCGCCATCACACCCCAGCCCTACCAGCCCGCGCAAGCAAACGGCGAGGCGGAAGGGGAAGTAACGCACTACCACACGAAGATGCACCGAGGGCGTGGTTATTAACCCGGCGACGAACTATGTCGTGTTCAGCCGGCATGAGCCCGCCTGCGGCAAGGCATCAAAACGCCACTGTGGTGGCTCTACAGTAAGTTTTGATAACGCAGTCCGCAGGCGGGCTCATGCCGGCCTTTCCTTTGTGTGTCATATGGCAAGGGGCTTCAGGAATGGCCCGTCTCCGCGTTGTCGCTCTTGCCAAGGGAACCACCCTGGGCAAGAGCGACGTCTTGATACGGGCCATTCCTGAAGCCCTGAACACGGCATAGTTCGTCGCCGGGTTAATATCATGCCTGAGGCCAAGGTCAAGGCCAATGGCTTGCGTCGCCCCGTGTTGTATCGCTGGATCAGCAATGTGATGGAAACAGCCGCCTTTTCAGGAGATGAGAAGATGCATGAATATCGTACAGAGATGCAACGGGTAGCGATAAATGTCGAGGGCATTGCCATGGATATTGCACTGGCAAATGCCCTCGCCGAACAGATTGCCGCGCGCCTCGCCGAGGATTTCCTGTTGCTGGCCTGGTACGACGGCCAGCGCAAAGAGGAGCATCCCAGCGTGCCTGAATGCCAGCACAAACCGGGATGGCTGGCCTATGCCGAAGGCCATGGCGGCAACATCCGGGTGCGTATCAATGACGGCGAGTTCGATTTCATCTTTGCCGCTGTCTGAGATCCGAACCCACGGATTCAGGTGAGATTCATGACCTGTTAACACGCAGTATGCATAACTGTATCAAGCAGTTTTTGAACAGCCAAAAAAGAAAAGGAGCCACATGAGTAGAGTACCCTTCAAGGGCCGCATCGCGCCCGATCCTTCGCGCCGCCGCTTCATCCAAGGCCTGGCGGCGGGCGGTGTGCTGATGGGGCTGTCGCCCTGGGGACGCCCGGTCTGGGCCGAGCCGGCGGCGGTCACGGCCAACGGCACGGCGCCGGTGCTCAGTGGCACGGAGTTCGATCTCACCATCGCCGAAACCCCGGTCGATTTCACCGGCAATCCGCGCATGGCGACCACCGTCAACGGCTCCCTGCCGGGCCCCACCCTGCGCTGGCGCGAGGGTGACACGGTGACCATTCGCGTCACCAACCGCCTCGCCGTTTCCACCTCCATTCACTGGCACGGCATCATCCTTCCCTACCAGATGGATGGCGTGCCCGGCGTCAGTTTTCCCGGCATCGCCCCCGGTGAGACCTTTGTCTACCGCTTCACGCTGGAACAGGCGGGCACCTACTGGTACCACTCCCACAGCGGCTTTCAGGAACAGACCGGCATCTACGGCACCATGATCGTCGAGCCCCGTGGCGGCGAGCGCATTCGCGCCGATCGTGACTACGTGGTGCAGCTGTCCGACTGGACCGACGAGGACCCGCTGGTCGTCTTCGCCAAGCTGAAGAAACAGAGCGACTACTACAACTTTATCGAGCCGACGGCGCTGGACTTCTTCCGCGACGTCGGCGAGGAAGGCCTCGGCAAGGCCATCGCCAAGCGGCGCATGTGGAACCGCATGCGCATGTCGCCCACGGACCTGGCGGATATCTCCGCCTACACCTACACCTATTTGATGAACGGCGTCACCCCCGCCGGCAACTGGACCGGGCTGTTCAATCGCGGCGAGCGTGTGCGTCTGCGCTTCATCAGCAGTGGCACGCAGAGCTATTTCGACGTGCGCATTCCGGGCCTGAAAATGACCGTGGTGCACGTCGACGGGCAGGACGTGGAGCCGGTCACCGTGGACGAGTTCCGCTGCGGTCCGGGCGAGACCTACGATGTGCTGGTGACACCCGAGGATGACGCCTACACCATTTTTGCCCAGTCCATGGACCGTACCGGCTATGCCCGCGGCACCCTGGCCACCCGCGCCGGCCTGACGGCGCCGGTGCCGGCGCCGGACGCGCCGCAATGGCTGACCATGGCCGACATGATGGGCAGCATGGGTCAGGCCGGCGGGGCCATGGCGGGCATGCAGGGGATGGCGCAAGACCCGGTGCATGTGCGCCACGCCAGGAGCGAATACGGCCCCAGCGTCGACATGCGCGTGGACACGCCGCGCACCAATCTCGACGATCCCGGCGTCGGCCTGCGCGACAACGGCCGCCGTGTGCTGACCTATGCCGACATCCACAGCCTTCGCGAGCCGGAAGACCGGCGTGAACCGGGGCGGGACATCGAACTGCACCTGACCGGCAACATGGCGCGCTACAGCTGGTCGCTGGACGGCCTGGAATTCGGCAAATCCACGCCGATCCATTTCCGTTACGGTGAGCGCCTGCGCGTGATCCTGCACAACGACACCATGATGAGCCATCCCATGCACCTGCATGGCATGTGGAGCGACGTGGAGACCCCCGGCGGTGAATTCCTCGCCCGTCGCCACACGGTCAGCGTGCAGCCGGCGCAGCGGGTTACCTTTCGCGTCAGCGCCGATGCCCTGGGGCGCTGGGCCTGGCACTGTCATCTGCTCTATCACATGGACGCGGGCATGTTCCGCGAGGTGGTGGTGGCATGAGTGGTGAGCTGAGAAGTACAACTGAAAATAGACGGACATTGAGCGGGGCACTGGGTCTGCTGGCCGGCGTGTTGCTGCTCGCCGGCACATCGCCGGTGCGCGCCGAAGCGGCGGCCATGCCGGGCATGGAGGCGGGCGGAGCGGTGGGCGCCATGCAGGGTGGTTCGGCGCCGGCCGACGCCCGTGATCCCCACGCCTATGCGGATGGCTATGACTTCGGCCCCATCCCGCGGCCCCGTTTTGCCGACGAGCAGTACTTCGCCTCACTGCGAATGGATCGTCTGGAGGCGGTGCGCAGCGACAACGACACCACGGCCCTGTATGACCTGCAGGCCTGGTTTGGCCGCACCTACGACCGCTTGGTGCTGAAGGCCGAAGGCAGCGTCGACAACGGCAGGCTCGAGGAGGCCACTACCGAGCTGCTCTGGGGACATGCCGTGGCCACCTACTGGGACGCCCAGCTGGGCCTGCGCCACGACAGCGGCGAAGAGCCGGGCCGCAGTTGGCTGGCCTTCGGCATGCAGGGCCTGGCGCCGTACTGGTTCGAGTTGGATATTACTGGTTATGTCGGCGAGCAGGGGCGCACCGCCCTCAGTCTGGAGGCGGAATACGAAATCCTCTTCACCCAGCGCCTGATCCTGCAGCCGCGTTTCGAGGCGGATGTCTATGGCAAGAAGGATGCCGGGCGGGGCATTGGCGCCGGCCTGTCCGAACTGTCGGCGGGCCTGCGCCTGCGTTACGAAATTCGCCGTGAATTTGCCCCCTATGTGGGCGTGGAATGGGCCGGAAAGTTTGGCGGCAGCGCCGACTATGCCCGCGCCGCCGGGCTGGACAGCAGTGAGGCACGGGCCGTGGCCGGCGTGCGCTTCTGGTTTTGATGAGGGCAGAACACAACATGTCAGGCGGCCGGGAAAAATCATGAATACGACGACACCGGGAGATTTTTCAGTCCATCGCTCGATTGCCTTGCCCGGCATGGGCGAGGACGACGTGGAGAAGATCCAGGCCTGTCTGAAGGCGCTGCCGGGCATGCAGCAGCTACGCTTCGACCTCGAACGGAAACGGGTTGCGCTGACCTATGACGCCGCGCGCCTCGGTTTTTGGCGCATCGAGCAGGCGCTGACGGAGGCCGGCTGGCCACCGGCACGGGATCGCTGGTCGCGCATGCGTTATGCCTGGTATCGCTATCTGGACGGAAACGCCCGCGCCAATGCCGAGGCGAAGGGCGCCTGCTGCGGCAATCCCAGCGATGTCTACGCCAAGCGGCGCAAATGATTGCTTCACCTGAAGCTGCGGATTCAGGCCTCAGTCTGGCTGGGCGGCCTGCATCACTGCAAATAGCTGCCGTGTAACTATCGGAGTAACAAAGATCATGAACGGAAAACTGGCTATCGTCGCCGCTATGGCGACAATCCTCTTGCTGGCCGCCTGTGAGCGGCAGGAGAAAGCAGCAACGGCGGAAAAAAAACTGCTTCCACCCGCGGGTTTTGTCGCCGATGCGGGGGTGGGTGAGCGGCTGTTTCGCGCTCACTGCGCCCGCTGCCATGGCCCGGGGGCCATGGGCAGCGACCAGGGTCCGCCGCTGGTGCATTCGGTCTATCGCCCGGCGCACCATGCCGATCTGGCCTTTTACTGGGCGGTGAAGGATGGCGTTCGCCAGCACCACTGGCACTTCGGCGACATGCCCGCCATCAAGGGGCTGTCGGCGGAGGATGTCGCCAACATCATCGCCTATGTGCGCGCCGAGCAGCGCAAGAACGGCATCCGTTGAGTGGTCTAGTGTACTGTAACGAATAAAATGTGAATGTGCATTTCATTCGTTGCAGTGCACTAGCCAATGGCGCTGCCCACCTCCAGGGCCTCGAACCAGTCGAGGAAGCGCTTGACGTCGTCGCCGCGGAAGATGCGGCCGTGCTGTGGCGCCATCATCTCGATGTCCAGTTCGCGCACCCGTTTTATCCAGTCGTTCTTGGCGCGGTTGGAGGGCATCCAGCGTTGGTGGAACAGCTTCATCTTGTCGACATGCTCGTCGAAGTCTTCCACGAACATGGGCGCGCCGTCGGCCTCCAGGGCCGCGCCCACGTCGCCGCTCATGAGGATGCGCGCCTCGGGGTCATAGACGTGGTAGTTGCCCGAGGCATGCAGGTAGTGGGCGGGGATGAAACGCACCTCCACCGATTCCAGCGCCAGGGTCTTGCCTTCGTCGGGAATGCCGACGTATTCGATGTGATTGAGGCCGAAGTGGCGCAGGAAGCTTTCCCAGATCCACGGCGCGTGCAGGCGGGCGGTGGGCAGGGTCTGGTCCCACAGGCCCAGGGAGGAAATGATGTCCGGGTCCTGGTGCGAGGCGAAGATGTCGGTGATGGTGTCGATGTCGCACAGGCGCAGCACCGAGGCCAGCATGGCGGAAAAGACCTCGATGCCACCCGGGTCCATGAGCAGGGCGCGCTGGCCATCGATGATCATGTACTGATTGGTATCGATGATGCCGTGCAGCTTTTTCGGGTCGCGGCCGAAGGTGACCCAGCGGTGGCCTTTGTTGTAGAGGTTTGTCGTCTTCATGAGGTGCCTGTTCGCAGTCGGTAATCCGGGGTGCCGTGGCCGTTTTCATCCAGCCCGTCGAGGGACTCGATGAGCTTGCGGCATTTGCTGATCTCGCGCTGAATGTCGTGCGCCGACCGTTCCACGCTGTCGGCAATGGAGTCGAGGTATTTCTGAAACTCGCCGGCGCGGGACGCCTCGGTGCGTGAATTGCTGACGATGATGGTCGAGCCGCGCACCCGCTGATGGATCTCGTCCAGCTGGGCGTTGAGCTGGGTCATGATCTCGGCGGTCTCGGCGTGCATGACCGCGCGCTCCTCGTCGGCCTGGTGGATCAGCCGATCGATGAAGGCCGCCTGTCCGCTGTCGTCGATCTGCGCGCGGGCCTCGGCAAAGCGGCGCGCGCCGTCCAGGGCGCGCAGATCGGCCACCGCGGTGCGCGATACCGTCAGCGCCAGGTTGTTGATCTTGGTGGCATAATGAATGGTGTCGTTGGCCATTTCGGCGATGAAATCCGTGATCGGCCGGAAGCCCAGCGCCTTGTCGCCGGCCCGCGCCGCCACGCCCTTGGCGTTGCTGGCGCTCAGCGACATGAGCTTGGCGGTGCGCATCATGCGAAACAGATGTCCGGCCAGCATGGCGGCAATCACGAAGGCGGGGGGATGTTGTGTTTGTCTGACCACGATGGAGCGGGTTTCCTGTCGGATTTTTTTCTGTGGGGACTCCTTCGGCAGCCGGATGGGAAAGTTTAGCGGGCGGTCGATCCGTTGAGCGGTTTTCCAGGGCCGCGGGGCGCGCCGTTGACGGCAAAACGCCTCCCGCGGTGTCGCGGGAGGCGTTGAGGGGAGGTCAGTCGTCGATGCAACCCTGCGGCACCGGCAGGCCGGCGATGCGGGAGCCCTGGCGAGAGGGGCCGCCGGGGAACAGGCGGTAGAGCGTGTCGCGGTCGCTGGCGTCCTTGCCCAGTTCTTCGCCCATGTGCTTCATCAGTATCTTCACCATCGGCGTGATGCCGTACTGGAAATAGAACTTGCGCAGATAGCGCAGCACCACCCAGTGCGCGTCCGTCAGTTCGATGCCTTCCTTTTTGGCCAGCTGCTCGGCCAGTTCCTCGTTCCAGTCCTCGAGGTTGACCAGGTTGCCGCTGGGGTAGACCTTGATCTGCCGGCCCTTGAACTCGAAGCTGTCGCGGTAGTGGGGCGTGCTGGCCTGCGGCGTGGTCCTTCTCACCTGGCTGCTTTGCTCCCGCTCCGCGTCCAGCATGGGGACCGGCAGGCCGGCGATGCGGGTGCCCTGATGGCTCACGCCGCCGGGAAACAGGGCGTTGAAGGCCGCGTCGGTGGCGCGCTCGGGGCCGAACTTTCGGGCGACTTCACGCTTCAGCAGCTTGAGGATGGGCGGGATGTTGTAGGTGGCGTAATAATCGCGCATCAGATTGATGATGTCCCAGTGGGCGTCGCTCAGCGTCAGACCTTCGTTGTTGGCGATGGCCTCGGCGAGTTCGGGTGTCCAGTCCGCGAGGTTGGCCAGGCGTCCGCTGGCGGTGAGATCGATGTTGTTTCCGTTGACGACGAGCTGGCTCATGGGGCTTCTCTCCTGTGGATCGGTGGCTTTTTTCGGATACGTCCCATTATAGGAGAGATTTTCCTCCGCTGGCGTGATCCTTCATGGCCGGGCGCCATCCGCGTCACGGCTGGCCTGCAATTGCCGCAACATGGCGCGGGCGGCGTTGGAGAGGGTGCGCTGGCGATGATGCACCACGCCCAGCTGGCGGGTGAGGGGGAGGGCGGGGATGTCGAGGGCCCGCAGCTCGTCGCTGAGCATGGTTTGCGGCAGCACCGACCAGCCCAGTCCCACGCTGACCAGCATCTTGATGGTTTCAAGATAGTTGGTGGTCATGCTGACATGCAGGGCGCCGGCTTCGGCACCCATGGCCTGCTCCAGCAGCGCGCGGGTATAGGTGCCGTGGGCGGGCAGGATGGCGGCATGGGCCGTCAGCTGCGCCGGGGAGATGCGCCGTTCGGCGGCCAGCGGGTGTTCCCGGCCGGCGACGATGCGCAGGGGGTCGTTCCAGATGCGCTGGCTGTCGAGGTCGTTCAGTGGCGTCAGGGGCAGGGTGACGATGCCCAGCTCCAGCTGCCCCGTTTGCACCGCGCGGCAGGCGGCCTCGGAATCCATGAAGCGCAGATCCAGTTCCACCTGGGGCCAGGCCCTGGTGTAGGCGCGCAGCACCGGCGGCAGGCGGTGCAGGCCGATGTGGTGGCTGGTGCCGATGCTGAGGCGGCCGCCCACCTCGCCGCTGAGATTGGTGATCTGGCGGCGGCTGTCATCGATCTCGGCAAGGATGCGGTGCGCGCGCGGCAGCAGCATGCGTCCCGCCTCGGTGAGACTGACGCGGCGGCCGATGCGGTCGAACAGGCGCGCACCCAGCTCTGTCTCCAGCGCCGAGATGCGCTTGCTCACCGCCGGTTGGGTGAGATACAGCCGCTCGGCGGCGTGGGAAAAGGAGGCCAGCTCGGCGGCGGCGATGAAGGTCTTGAGATTGGCGGTATCCATGAGACGAGGATGAATCATTCCAAAAAGGAATGCAAAACATGAGAAACTTGAATTGTGGTAATTGATGGGCGGGCGTAGTATGGGCACATCGCCACGCATGGCAGGCAATATCCGAATCGAGGACGCAGAGATGGCCGGCAAGACTCTTTACGACAAATTGTGGGAGCAGCACGTGGTGCGCACCCAGGACGACGGCACCTGTCTTCTTTATATAGACCGGCAGCTGATCCACGAAGTGACCAGCCCGCAGGCCTTCGAGGGCCTGCGCCTGGCCGGGCGCAGGCCGTGGCGCAGCGACGCCAACCTGGCCACCCCGGACCACAACGTGCCCACCACGCCCGACGACCGCCGCGGTGGTGTCGACAGCATCAGTGACCCGGTGGCGCGTCTGCAGGTGCAGACCCTGGACCGCAACTGCGCCGAGTTCGCCATCCCCGAATTTTCCATCAACGACCCGCGCCAGGGCATCGTGCACGTGGTGGGACCGGAGGAGGGCGCCACCCTGCCGGGCATGACCGTGGTGTGCGGCGACTCCCACACCTCCACCCACGGGGCGCTGGGCGCCCTGGCGCACGGCATCGGCACCTCCGAGGTGGAGCACGTGCTCGCCACCCAGTGCCTGATCCAGAGCAAGTCGAAGAACATGCGCGTGGTGATCGATGGCAAGGTGGGTCCCGGCGTCACCGCCAAGGACATCGTGCTCGCCATCATCGGTGAGATCGGCACCGCCGGCGGCACCGGCTACGCCATCGAGTTCGCCGGCCAGGCGATCCGCGACCTGTCCATCGAGGGCCGCATGACGGTGTGCAACATGGCCATCGAGGCGGGCGCCCGCGCCGGCATGGTGGCGGTGGACGAGAAGACCATCGACTACGTGAAGGGCCGGCCCTTCGCCCCGGGCCCCGAGCTGTGGGCGCAGGCGGTGGCCGCCTGGCGCGAGCTGCGCTCCGACGACGACGCGGTGTTCGACCGCGAGGTGGTGATCGACGCCGCGACCATCCAGCCCCAGGTGACCTGGGGCACCTCACCGGAAATGGTGGTCCCCGTGGGCGGGCGCGTGCCCGACCCCGCCGCCGAGAGCGACCCGGTGAAGGCCGAGGGCATGCGCCGCGCCCTCGACTACATGGGATTGAGCGCCGGCACGCCCATCACCGAGATCACGGTGGACAAGGTGTTCATCGGCTCCTGCACCAACTCGCGCATCGAGGACCTGCGCGCCGCCGCCGCCGTGGCCCGCGGCCGCAAGGTGGCGGACAACGTCAAACAGGCCCTGGTGGTGCCCGGCTCCGGGCTGGTGAAAAGGCAGGCCGAGGAAGAGGGGCTGGACCGTCTCTTCATCGAAGCCGGCTTCGAATGGCGCGAGCCCGGCTGCTCCATGTGCCTGGCCATGAACGCCGACCGCCTGGCGCCCGGCGAGCGCTGCGCCTCCACCTCCAACCGCAACTTCGAAGGCCGCCAGGGCGCCGGCGGGCGCACCCACCTGGTGAGCCCGGCCATGGCCGCCGCGGCAGCGGTCACGGGGTGTTTCGTGGATGTGAGAGAGTTTGAGAATTAACGCAAAGGACGCAAAGACGCAAAGAACGCAAAGGTTTTTTATATTGCGTCCTCTGCGTCTTTGCGAACTTTGCGTTTCCTATGCGGAGTTGAACAATGGAAAAATTTGACAAGGTAACGGGCATCGTGGCGCCCATGGACCGCGCCAACGTGGACACCGACGCCATCATCCCCAAGCAGTTTCTCAAGTCCATCCAGCGCACGGGCTTCGGTCCCAACCTGTTCGACGAGTGGCGTTACCTCGACGTGGGCGAACCGGGCATGGACAACAGCCAGCGGCCGCTGAACCCGGACTTCGTGCTCAACCAGCCGCGCTATCAGGGCGCCAGCATATTGCTCGCACGCGAGAACTTCGGCTGCGGCTCCTCGCGCGAGCACGCCCCCTGGGCGTTGCTGGACTACGGCTTCCGCGTCATCATCGCGCCGAGCTTCGCCGACATCTTCTTCAACAACTGTTTCAAGAACAGCATCCTGCCCATCGTCCTCGATGAACAGACGGTGGATCGCCTGTTCAGGGAAGTGGCGGCCAGCGAAGGCTACCGGCTGACGGTGGACCTGGCGGCGCAGACCATCACCACCCCCGGTGGCGAGGAGATCCCCTTCGCGGTGGACGAGTTCCGCAAATACTGCCTGCTCAATGGCCTCGACGACATCGGCCTGACCCTGCAGCACGTGGACGACATCCGCGCCTACGAAGACCGCCGCCGCCGCGAGGCGCCGTGGTTGTTTGCGTGATTTTTTCAACGCAAAGGCGCAAAGTCGCAGAGGGCGCAGAGAAGGTTTTTTGAAAACAAAGCCTTTGCGTCCTTTGCGCCTTCGCGTCTTTGCGTTGGACTTTGAAGGGGGCGGAGAAAGGTTTGCTGGGCTGCTGAAGATTGCGGCAGGGCGATAGCGGCGTTTTGATGATGAATCTTTTTCAACGCAAAGGCGCAAAGCCGCAGAGGGCGCAGAGAAGGTTTTTTGAAAACAAAGCCTTTGTGTCCTTTGCGCCTTCGCGTCTTTGCGTTGGATTTTTTTAAGCGAGGATATCGACTGATGACCAAGAAGATTGCAGTACTGGCCGGTGACGGCATTGGCCCGGAGATCGTCAATGAGGCGGTGAAGGTGCTGGAGCGTCTGCGCGCCGATGGCCTTGACGTCGAGCTGGAAGAGGGCCTGGTGGGTGGTGCGGCCTACGATGTGCACGGCACGCCGCTGCCGGGGGAGACGCTGGAACTGGCCAAAGGCTCGGACGCCATCCTGCTCGGTGCTGTGGGTGGCTACAAGTGGGAGTCGCTGGACATCAGCGTGCGCCCGGAGAAGGGCCTGCTGGGCCTGCGCTCCGAACTGGAATTGTTCTCCAACCTGCGCCCGGCGATCCTCTACCAGCAGTTGGCCGAGGCCTCCACCCTCAAGCCGGAGGTGGTGGCCGGGCTGGACATCATGATCGTGCGCGAACTCACCGGCGGCATCTATTTCGGCCAGCCGCGCGGCGTGCGCACCCTGGACAACGGCGAGCGCCAGGGCTTCAACACCCTGGTCTATGCCGAGTCGGAGATCGAGCGTATCGGCCGCTCCGCCTTCGACATCGCCATGAAACGCGGCAAGCGGGTCTGCTCCGTGGACAAGGCCAACGTGCTGGAGTGCACCGAGCTGTGGCGCGAGGTGATGGAGCGGGTGGCCAGGGACTACCCCGAGGTGGAACTGTCGCACATGTACGTGGACAATGCCGCCATGCAACTGGTGCGCGCGCCCAAGCAGTTCGACGTGATGGTCACCACCAACATGTTCGGCGACATCCTCTCCGACTGCGCCGCCATGCTCACCGGTTCCATCGGCATGCTGCCCTCGGCCTCGCTGGACGCCGCTGGCCGTGGCATGTACGAACCCATCCACGGCTCCGCGCCGGACATCGCCGGGCAGAACGTGGCCAACCCGCTGGCGACGATTCTGTCTGTTGCCATGATGCTGCGCTACTCCCTGGACGAGCCAGCCATGGCCGAGCGCATCGAGCAGGCGGTGGAGCGGGTGCTCGACGACGGCCTGCGCACCGCCGACATCCACAGCGAGGGTACCCGTCGGGTCTCCACCCGTGAGATGGGCGATGCCGTGGTGGCGGCGCTTTAATGATGAAATGCTTTCAACGCAAAGGCGCGAAGGCGCAAAGGACGCAAAGCAAATATTTTCATAAAAAGACTTTGCGATCTTTGCGATCTTTGCGATCTTTGCGCCTTCGCGCCTTTGCGTTGGATCTTGAAAGAGGGATTCAAAAATGAAACAGGTGGGTTTTGTCGGTTGGCGTGGCATGGTGGGCTCGGTGCTGATGCAGCGCCTGCGCGAGGAAGACGATTTTCGCGACATCGAGCCGGTGTTCTTCTCCACCTCGCAGGCCGGCGAGAAAGGCCCCGAGGTGGGCAAGGACGTGCCGCCGCTCAAGGATGCGAAGGACATCGACGAGCTGCAGGCCATGGATGTGATCGTCACCTGCCAGGGCGGCGGCTACACCGAGGCGATCTATCCCCGGTTACGTGCCGCCGGCTGGGACGGCTACTGGATCGACGCCGCCTCCACCCTGCGCATGAAGGACGACAGCATCATCGTCCTCGACCCGGTCAACCGGGGTGTCATCGAGGGCGGACTGGCTAGCGGCGTGAAGACCTTCGTCGGCGGCAACTGCACCGTGAGCCTGATGCTGATGGCCATCGGCGGCCTGTTCCAGCAGGGCCTGGTGGAATGGATCACGCCCATGACCTACCAGGCCGCCTCCGGCGCCGGGGCGCAGAACATGCGCGAGCTGATTCGCCAGATGGGCGCCATCCACGGCGAGGTGGCGGAACTGCTCGACGACCCCGCCAGCGCCATCCTCGACATCGACCGCCGCCTGGCCGATTTCCTGCGCGCCGACGACTATCCCAAGGACCAGTGGGGCGTGCCCCTGGCCGGCAGCCTGATCCCCTGGCTGGACTCGCCCATGGACTCCGGGCAGACCCGCGAAGAATGGAAGGCCCAGGTGGAAACCAACAAGATCCTCGGCCGCGCCGACAACCCCATCCCCATCGACGGCATCTGCGTGCGCATCGGCGCCATGCGCTGCCACAGCCAGGCGCTGACCATCAAGCTCAAGCACAACGTGCCGCTGGACGAGGTCCACGACCTGCTGGCGCAGGCCAACGACTGGGTGAAGGTGGTGCCCAACGAGCGCGACATCACCATGCGCGAATTGACCCCGGCGGCGGTGACCGGCACCCTCGACGTGCCCGTGGGCCGTCTGCGCAAGCTGAGCCTGGGCGACGACTACCTGGCCGCCTTCACCGTCGGCGACCAGCTGCTGTGGGGCGCCGCCGAGCCCCTGCGCCGCATGCTGCGCATCCTGCTGGAGCACTAGCCGCTGGCGGGCAGGCGGTCAGCCTGCCCGGCATCCGTGCGCTGAAGATCGACCTGACGAGAAACAGACGGCCCTCAATGTACTGGCCCCAATCGGCGCGGTGCGGGACAATGGCCATGCCCGTGAAGAGACGGAAATGGTATGGGAGTCACAAAAGCTGTTGGGCGGTGAGGCTATAGTTGTCAATAGACAGTTATCAATCGACGGCGGCGCGCGTACCGGCATTGTTGGCAATTCCCTCGCCCGGCATAGCGAGACGAGGCAGAAACCGGGCGTGGAGTTGCTGGGAGAGGCGGGGTATCCTTCTGCGGTTAGCGAGGGTGGCGTTTTCGTTGACCGGCTGCGGGAAGATATCCGTCATCCGCGTGGACTGGACCCGTGGGTGGTGGCAGACAATGTGCGCAAGGGCGCGGCGCTGAATAGTGTGCAAATCGCTGAAATCTTCCTGAATCCGTAGGTTCATGGCGGATGAAGCGTGCAACGGCTTGATGCGTATCGCGTAATGAAAAATCGAGGGAATAGCGGGGACTATTGCCGAGATTTTTCATAGTGCGAGAGGGATCAATGCGTTGTGCGATTCGCCGTCATGAACCTAGGGATTCAGGATCTTGGTAAAAGAATACTTGTAAGCTATAGTTCCCACTGTCATTTTGCCCTGTTTGCTCATATTGGGAACCCTTGATCAAGCCATGGCCGACTGCCTTGAGCCGAGAACCTTCAACCTCCGCGCCGCCTGAAGTGCCTGCTGTTGGCGTGAAGCCCAGCAATGGCCCCGCTCTTGGCGGTGATCTGCGTCTGGAGTTTGCAGAAATCGAACGTCAATTCAGCCTGCCCGGATCACATCAGAGGATCCCGATTAAATTATTCTCGCATGGTGCCGATGCTGTAACTGGAATTCCTGGGAATGGAAACGCGAAGGCGGGCGCAATAACTTCAAATGGGAGTGGATATGGGTAAGAGATTGGCACCGGTAATTGCTATGCTGGCGATGCTGGCACCTGTGGCGGCCTACGCCCTGGGACTTGGCAATATCACCATGAAGTCGGCATTGAATCAGCCGCTGGAGGCTGAGATCGAATTGCTGTCGGTGCAGAAGGGCGACCTGGAAAATCTGCAGATTCGCCTGGCCTCAGCCGAGGACTTTGCCCGCGTCGGTGCGGATCGCACCTATTTTCTGACCAAGTTCAAGTTCGATGTGGCGCAAAGGCCGGACGGCACGCCCTATGTCAAGGTCAGCAGCACCGAATTTATTACCGAACCCTTTCTCAATTTCGTGGTCGAGGCCCGCTGGCCGCGAGGCCGCATCCTGCGCGAGTTCACCGTGCTGGTCGATCCTCCCGTGGTTTCCGAGGAGGCCCCGGCGCCGATCCAGCAGGCCGCCGCGCAGGCGGCGCCCGCTGCTGTTGCCACCGCCCCGCAAACCACCCGCCAGGCACCGATTCGCCAGCGCGCCGCGTTGTCGCCGGTGATGTCGCGCGATGGCGTGCTGAGTTACGGCCCCGTGCGGCCCAACGATACCCTGTGGGTCATCGCCAACAAGATGCGGCCCAATGACGCCGTCACCGTCAATCAGATGATGCTGGCCCTGGTGCGTAACAACCCGCAGGCCTTCTACAACGGTAACGTCAACCAGCTCAAGGCGGGTTACGTGCTGCGCATCGAAGACCCCGCCAGCATTACCGCCGTATCGCCCGCTGAGGCCAATGCAGAGATCGAACGGCAGCGCGCCGAGTGGGAGGCGCGCAAGAGCGGTCGTCCCCTGCGTCAGGTGGCGGCTGCCGAGACGGCGGCCGATACGGGCGGCGCTGCTGAAGTCGGTGGTGAAGGCAGTGGCGCGGCCGGCCAGGCGCGCCTCAAGCTGGTGGCTCCGGGTAGCGAAGGTCTGGGTTCGGGCACCGGCGATGGCGATGTCGAGCGACTGCGTCAGGACCTGGTGCTCGCCGCCGAGGCGCTGGACGCCAACCGCCAGGAGACCGAGGAACTCAAGGCCCGCCTGTCGCAGATGGAAGAACAGCTGGTCGCCATGCAGCGCCTCATCATGCTCAAGGACGATGAGATGCTGAGCCTGCAGAAACAGCTGGCCGGTGGCATCGAAGAGCCGGCGGCCCCGGCAAGCGAACAGCAGCAAGCGCCGGAAGGTGAAACCACCGAAGCCGCGCAGCCGGTTGAGGGCGCCGCCGAGGCCCCTGCGCCGACGGCCGCAGAAACGACGGAAGCGCAGAAGCCCAAGCCGCCGGTTGTGGCTCCGGTTGCCGAGACCCCCGCCCCCGAGCCGGGCCTGCTGGAAAATCCCCTGGTAATGTACGGCGGTATCGGCGTGCTGGTGCTGGCCATCGTCGGCTGGATCGTGGCGCGCCGCCGCAAGATGCAGGAGGGCTTCCAGGAGAGCATTCTCAACGTGGGCGGCGCCGGTGGCGCGGCGGCGGGCGCGACGAGCAGCGTGCTGGCCAAGGGCGCGGGTGGTGAAAGCTCCATGGTGAGCGATTTCGCCATGAGCGAAATCAGTGACATGAGCGGCATCCAGACGGATGTCTCCGAGGTGGACCCCCTTTCGGAGGCCGATGTCTACCTGGCCTATGGGCGCCACCAGCAGGCGGAAGACATCATTCGCGCGGCGCTGGAGACCGAGCCGGAACGCAATGACTTGAAGTTGAAGCTGCTGGAAGTGTTCTTTGCCGCCAAGAACGGCGAGGCCTTCGAGACCCAGGCGCAGGCGTTCCACGACACCCTGGATGACGAATCCGATCCCCTGTGGGCCAATGTGGTTACCATGGGTAGCCAGCTGTGTCCCGGCAATCCGCTGTTTGGCGATGCCGCCCAGGCCCTGCAGGAAGAACAGGAAGGCGTGGCAGCCGGCACCGACGACGACCTCCTGGACTTCGATTTCGATCTTGACTCCCCGGACCTGGGACAGGGCAAGACCAAGGCCGATGATTTCGACCTCGGTGACGAGGCCAAGCCGGGCAAGGACGCGCAAGCCGAGGCTCCGTCCGCCGCTGACAACGGCCTGGATTTCGATGTCTCCAGCCTGGATTTCAGCCTCGATCAGCGCAGCGACGGGGCCGAGGGCGAACGGCCAGCCGCCAGCGGTGACGAAGCCGTCGCTGCAAAGGATGACGATGCCCTGGACTTCGATATGGAGATGCTGGGCGAGACCGTTGCCGCTGCAGAGAAGGCAGAGAAAACGGAAGAGACGGAGATCGAGGTGGCGGAGCGGCTGCCTGAGACAGACGACGAGGCGGCGCTCGACCTGGACCTCGATCTCGCCAAGACGGCCACCGGCATCGAAGACACCGTGCTGGAGTTCAGCACGGACGACAGCCCGCCCGCCGAACAGGGCAGGGACGGAACGAGTTCCGTGGAGCCGCTGGACGCGGAACTGACCGATGCGCAACAGACGGACAGTGAGCACTCGGACTTCAGCCTCGACCTCAGCGATGAGGCGTTGACCCTGAATGAAAACGAGGCCATTGAGTTTGATGCCGTGGTCGAAGAGAAGGATGACCGTGAGTCCGGTGCCGGTCTTGAGCTGGAAGGGGCGGCGGAAGGCGAGGTCCTGGTCGTCGAGGAAAGTATCGAAAGCACCGAGATCGAAAGCGCTGAGATCGAAACTGCCGAGACCGAAAGCAGCGAGACAGAGAGCGCCAAGGGCGGCGAAGCGCCAACATCGGACAAGGACGAGATCAAGGCGTTCGAGGAAGAGCTGGCCGCCACGGACGGTCTCGACGATGACCTCCTCGGCGACGATATCTTCGGCGAGGTCGACGAAATCGGCACCAAGCTGGATCTGGCCAAGGCCTACGTCGACATGGGCGACGGCGACGGTGCGCGCAGCATCCTCGACGAGGTACTGGAGGAGGGTGACGACACCCAGAAACAGCAGGCCAAGGATTTGCTGGAGCAGATCGGCTAGCGGTAGCCACAGCTGGTAGAATCAACGGCGCGGCTCGCAGGGGTCGCGCCTTTTTTCTGCCTGATGCCGCGGGATGCCCATCCCCGGCCCAGCACCCGGACAGTCATGCACCCCGCCATCAAAATCATCCTGTTCCTGATCTACGGCGCCGCCGTCGCCTTTGGTGGCGTCCCGAGCCTGCTCACGGGTGCCGTGCTGGTGCTGGCCCTGTACCTGCCGGGGCCCTGGGAGCGGCTGCGGCTGGCGTTGCGCATGCTGCGGCGCATGCGCTGGTTCTTCCTCTCCATCGCCCTGGTGTACCTGCTCTTTACGCCGGGGCGGCTGCTGTTTTCCGCCTGGCCCTGGGGACCGACCGTGGAAGGGCTGGCCGGTGGCGGTCAGCGCATCGCCTCGCTGGTGCTGATCGTCTTCGCGGTCAATCTGCTGCTGCGCACCACGCCGCGCCCGGCGCTGATCTCGGCCATCCTCTGGTGCCTGACGCCGTTGAGCTGGCTAGGGCTGCCGCGCGAGCGCCTGGCGGTGCGCATCGCCCTGACCCTGGATGCCGTGGACAGCGTGCAGGTGATCTATCGCCACCGGCCGCGCGGCGGCGACGGCGATGAAGACCCACCGGGGGACGGGCGCCTCACCAGCCTGAAGGCGCGCCTGTGGCGCATCGGCGCCACCGCGCAGCGGTTGGTGGTGGCGGTGATCGAGCAGGCGGAGTCGGTGCCGGCGCAGGCCATCGAGGTGCCCCGGCCCAGCAACCCGCCGCTGGCGCAATGGCTGTATCCGTTGCTGCTGAGCGCGCTGTTCATGGCGCTGGGCTGGTAAAATGGGCGGCCACTTTTCTCATCCTCTTCATCGAATCCGAGACTGACATGCGCATAGCCCTTGGGGTGGAATACGACGGCCAGCATTTTCGCGGCTGGCAGGCGCAGCAGGGGGATCTGCCCACGGTGCAGGCCAGCCTGCAGCGCGCCCTGTCGCGGGTCGCCGACGCGCCGGTGGAGCTGGTCTGCGCCGGGCGCACCGATGCCGGTGTGCACGCCCTGGAGCAGGTGGTGCACTTCGATACCGGGGCCGAGCGCAGCGAGCGCTCCTGGGTGCGCGGCGCCAATGCCAATCTCGACCGCGCGATTACCGTGCTGTGGGCGAAACCCGTGGCTGACGACTTCCACGCCCGCTTCTCCGCCTTCAGCCGCCGCTATCGCTATGTCATCCTCAACCGCCCGGTGCGTTCCAGTCTGGCCCAGGGCCGCGTGACCTGGGAATACCGTCCGCTGGATGCCGCGCGCATGATGGAGGCCGGCCGGCACTTGCTGGGCGAGCGCGACTTCACCTCCTACCGCGCCGCCGGCTGCCAGTCCAACACCCCGTTCCGCAACGTCACCCGGCTGGACGTCTCGCGCCACGACGACCTGGTGTTCATCGACATCGAGGCCAATGCCTTCCTGCACCACATGGTGCGCAACATCGCCGGTGTGCTGATGGACATCGGCGCCGGCGAGCGCGAGCCCGACTGGGCCTGCGAGGTGCTGGAGGCGCGCGACCGCACCCAGGGCGGGGTGACCGCGCCGCCGCACGGACTGTACCTGATGGCGGTGGGTTATCCGCCCGAGTTCGGCATCCCGCGCCTGTCCAATACCCGGTTGGTCTGGTAATCTGCGCGTTTGCCCGAAACGCACCGCCCACGCATGCGAACCCGAATCAAGATCTGCGGTTTCACCCGCCCCGATGACGCCCGCCAGGCCGCCGCGCTGGGCGTGGACGCCATCGGCCTGGTGTTCTATGCGCCCAGTCCGCGCGCCGTGGACATCGCTGCTGCGCAGGCCATCATCGAGGCCCTGCCGCCCTTTGTGAGTACGGTGGGGCTGTTCGTCGACGAGGCTGCGGAGCAGGTGCGAAGGGTGCTTGAGCAGGTGCCGCTGGACCTGCTGCAGTTCCACGGCGACGAATCCCCGGCCTACTGCATGCAGTTCGGCCGTCCGTGGCTGAAGGCCATCCGCATGCGCGAGGGCATCGACCTGGCGCGCGAAGCGTCTCGCTACCGCGAGGCCGCCGGCCTGCTGCTGGACGCCTACCGTCCCGGCACGCCGGGCGGCACCGGCGAGTCTTTCGCCTGGTCCCGGGTGCCGGACGACCTGTCCCTGCCCGTGGTGCTGGCCGGCGGCCTCACCCCGGCCAATGTCGCCGAGGCCATCGCCACGGCACACCCCTGGGCGGTGGACCTCAGCGGCGGCGTGGAATCGGCCAAGGGCGTCAAGGACGCGCCGAAGATGGCCGCGTTGGTGGAGGCCGTGCGGCTGGCGGACGGCTAGTGGCCAGTGCGCAAGTTGAAAGGCTTTGCCACAGAGGCACAGAGGACACAGAGGACACAGAGAAAATCACTTTATGACGGAAGCCGTTATAAGCGTGTTATTGGGTAGTGACCCAATAACTCAAGTTTCGGGGTTCAAAATCAAACAGGCTACAGCCTTGGCGGATGCCTCTTGATTTCTTTTGCCACAGAGACACAGAGGCACAGAGAAGGAAGCGAGCTTGCTCGTCGTCGTGAGCCGTGCGTGGGCGACATCGGTAAGCGTGGTGTCACAAGTCAATAATTTTTCTCTGTGTCTCCGTGCCTCTGTGGTGAATGTTTTTTGAGCACCAAACGCACAAACGAAGAGTGAAACGGTAATGACAGTACAGATCAAACAGCCCGAGGGCGCGCTGCCCGACGACAACGGCCACTTCGGCCCCTACGGCGGGCGCTTCGTCGCCGAGACCCTGATGGTGCCGCTGCGCGAGCTGGAGGAGGCCTACGACCGCTACCTCTCCGACCCCGACTTCCTCGACGAGCTGGACCAGGACCTGCGCCAGTTCGTCGGCCGTCCCTCGCCGCTGTATCTCGCCGAGCGCTGGACCGAGAAGCTCGGCGGCGCAAGGATCTATCTCAAGCGCGAGGACCTCAACCACACCGGCGCGCACAAGGTGAACAACACCGTCGGCCAGGCCCTGCTGGCCAAGCGCATGGGCAAGACCCGCATCATCGCCGAGACCGGCGCCGGCCAGCATGGCGTGGCCACTGCCACCGTGGCGGCGCGCCTGGGCCTGAAATGCGTGGTCTACATGGGTGCCGTGGACATCGCCCGCCAGGCCATCAATGTCTACCGCATGCGCCTGCTGGGCGCCGAGGTGGTGTCGGTGGCGTCCGGCTCCAAGACCCTCAAGGACGCCCTCAACGAGGCCATGCGTGACTGGGTCACCAATATCGACGACACCTTCTACATCATCGGCACCGTGGCCGGGCCGCATCCGTACCCGGCCATGGTGCGCGACTTCCAGGCCATCATCGGCCGCGAGGCGCGCGCCCAGATCCTCGACCAGGAGGGCCGTCTGCCGGACGCCCTGGTGGCCTGCGTGGGCGGTGGCTCCAACGCCATCGGCCTGTTCCATCCCTTCCTCGGCGACCGCGAGGTGGCCATCTACGGCGTCGAGGCCGCCGGCGACGGGCTGGACAGCGGCCGCCACGCCGCGCCCCTGTGCGCCGGCCGCCCCGGCGTGCTGCACGGCAACCGCACCTACCTGATGGAGGACGACGATGGCCAGATCATCGAGACCCACTCCATCTCCGCCGGCCTCGACTATCCCGGCGTCGGTCCCGAGCACGCCTGGCTCAAGGACGAGGGCCGCGCCCGGTACGTGGCCGTCACCGACGACGAGGCCCTCGCCGCCTTCCATGAACTGACCCGCGTCGAGGGCATCATGCCGGCCCTGGAGTCCAGCCATGCCCTGGCCTACGCCGCCAAGCTGGCCCCCACCATGGACCGTGATCAGATCATCATCGTCAACCTCTCCGGGCGCGGCGACAAGGACATCCATACCGTCGCGGCGTTGGAAGGCATCAAGGTTTGATGCGTGGCTGCAAATGGGAAATCCAACGCAAAGGCGCAAAGATGCAAAGGGCGCAAAGGGAAAACCGCAATGATTTTCTTTACGAGCCGGTGGCACCAAGCTCGGGCATCATCCCGCGGAACAGAAAAATGTGTTTTGCATCGCTTTGCGCCCTTTGCGTCTTCGCGCCTTTGCGTTGAAAAACACGCTTGAAGCAACCCGCAATGCCGGGTATCCGTCCGAATCGAAATAGCCAAGAGAATCGACATGGGCCGTATCACCGACCGATTTGAAAAACTGAAGCGCGAAGGCCGACAGGCCCTGATCCCCTACGTCACCGCCGGCGATCCCGAGCCTGCCATCACGGTGCCGCTGATGCACGCCATGGTTGCCGCCGGCGCCGACATCATCGAACTGGGGGTGCCGTTCTCCGATCCCATGGCCGATGGCCCGGTGATCCAGCGCGCCGCCGAGCGCGCCCTGGAACACGGCACCCGCCTGCGCGACGTGCTGGCCATGGTGGCCACGTTCCGCCAGCAGGACCGTGACACTCCCGTGGTGCTGATGGGCTATCTCAACCCCGTCGAGGCGATGGGCTACGAGGCCTTCGCCAAGGCCGCCAGTGAGGCGGGCGTGGATGGCGTGCTCAGCGTCGATCTGCCGCCGGAGGAGGCCCACGACCTGCTGGAGGCCCTGCGCGGCCACGGCGTCGACCCCATCTTCCTGCTCGCCCCCACCACCGACGATGCGCGCATCGAGAAGATCTGCGCGGTGGCCAGCGGCTACCTCTACTACGTGTCGCTGAAGGGCGTCACCGGCGCTGGCGGCCTGGACGTGCAGTCCGTGGCCGACAAGCTGGCGCAGATCCGTCGCCACACCGCGCTGCCGGTGGGCGTCGGCTTCGGCATCAAGGACGCCGATTCCGCACGTGCCGTGGCCGCGGTGGCCGACGCCGTGGTGGTGGGCAGCGCGCTGGTGAAAAAGATCGAGCAGAATGCCGGTCAAAGCGATAAAATCACCCGGGAAATCACCGACGTCCTCGCCCGCATGCGCGCGGCCATGGACGCCTGACAGAATAGGCACGAGACACATGAGCTGGCTGGAAAAACTGATACCCTCGCGCATCCGCATCGATGGCAGGCAGAAAAAGACCGTCCCCGAAGGCCTGTGGGCCAAGTGTCCGGCCTGCGACGCGGTGCTCTACCGCGCCGATCTGGAACGCAATCTGGACGTCTGTCCCAAATGCGATCACCACATGCGCATCGGCGCCCGCCGCCGCCTCGAGACCTTTCTCGACGAAGAGCCACGGGAGGAGATCGGCGCGGACCTGGAGCCCGTGGACGCCCTCAAGTTCAAGGACCTGAAAAAATACAAGGACCGCCTGACCCAGGCGCAGAAGGCCACCGGCGAAACGGACGCCCTGATCGGCATGAAGGGAGAGCTGAAGGGCATGCTACTGGTGGCGGCGGCCTTCGAATTCAAGTTCATGGGCGGCTCCATGGGCTCGGTGGTGGGTGAGCGCTTCGTGCGCTGCGTCGACACCGCCATCGAGCACAACATCCCCTTCGTCTGCTTCACCGCCTCCGGCGGCGCGCGCATGCAGGAGGCCCTGTTCTCGCTGATGCAGATGGCCAAGACCAGCGCCGCGCTGGCGAAGATGAGCCGCCGTGGCATTCCCTATATCTCGGTGATGACCGACCCCACCATGGGCGGCGTGTCCGCCAGCCTGGCCATGCTCGGCGACCTCAACGTGGCCGAGCCCAAGGCCCTGATCGGTTTCGCCGGCCCGCGCGTCATCGAACAGACCGTGCGCCAGACCCTGCCCGAGGGCTTCCAGCGCAGCGAGTTCCTGCTCGAACACGGCGCCGTGGACATGATCGTCGACCGCCGCGAGATGCGCGACCGCCTGGCCCGCGTGCTCACCATGCTCACCGGCAAGCCGGCGGCTTGAGGCCTCCTGTAGGAGCGGGCCATGCCCGCGATGGCTGATGACACAGCAGCAGAAAAAATCAGGCAATGCAGGAGCGCCTTCAGGCGCGAAAAGCCGGATACGAAAAATGTTCGCGCCTGAAGGCGCTCCTACAGGTGCACGGATGGTGTGTTGATGGGTTACATCGCGGGCATGGCCCGCTGCCACGAGATTCCGTGACGGACCTCCTTCATGCGCTTCCACACCCTCGACGACTGGCTCCGCTGGCAGGAGTCCCTGCATCCCCGCGAGATCGAGCTGGGCCTGGCGCGCGTGCGCACGGTGCTGGAGCGCCTGGACCTGGCCCGGCCCGACTTTACCGTCGTCACCGTCGCCGGCACCAATGGCAAGGGCTCCAGCGTGGCCATGCTGGAGAGCATCCTGCATGCCGCCGGTTATCGTGTCGGCGCCTATACCTCGCCCCACCTGCTGCGCTACAACGAGCGTATCCGCGCCGGCGGCGAAGCCGTTTCCGATGACGAGCTGTGCGCCGCCTTCGCGCGCATCGACGCCGCCCGCGGCGACATCTCCCTGACCTATTTCGAGTTCGGCACCCTCGCGGCCATCGACTGCCTGCAACGGCGCGGGGTGGAGATCGCCGTGCTGGAGGTGGGCCTGGGCGGGCGCCTGGACGCGGTCAACGTGCTCGACGCCGACCTGGCCCTGATCACTCCGGTGGACGTGGATCATGTCGCCTGGCTGGGCCATGACCGCGAGGCCATCGGTTTCGAGAAGGCCGGTATCATGCGCGCCGGGCGGCCGGTGGTGGTGAGTGACCCGAACCCGCCGCGCTCGGTGCTGGATCGCGCCGGCGAGCTGGGCGCGCCGCTGGCCCTCGCCGGCCGCGACTACCATTACCAGGCGCAGGGCGACCAGTGGTGCTGGACGGGCGGGGGACAGCGGCGCCATGCCCTGCCGCTGCCGGCCCTGCGCGGTGATTTTCAGCTGGCCAATGCCGCCG
This sequence comes from Chromatiales bacterium, assembly GCA_026982475.1. Taxonomy (GTDB): domain Bacteria; phylum Pseudomonadota; class Gammaproteobacteria; order SZUA-152; family SZUA-152; genus DRQN01. The sequence continues at coordinate 30,368 of JALSHB010000104.1, read as the reverse complement.
GCGTGCTGATGGTGCTGGCGCGGCTGGGGGAGCGCTTCCCGGTCAGTCAGCAGGCGGTGCGCAGCGGTCTGCTGGCGGTGCGGCTGCCGGGGCGTTTTCAGGTGTTGCCGGGGCGGCCGGTGCAGATTCTCGATGTGGCGCACAACCCGCACAGCGCCCGCGCCCTGGCGCAGAACCTCGCCCGCCAGCCCTGCGCCGGGCGCACCCGGGCGGTGCTGGGGATGCTGGATGACAAGGACATCGCCGCCACCGTGGCCTGCCTGCAGGCCCTGGTGGACGACTGGTACCTGGCCACGCTGGCGGCGCCGCGCGGTGCGCCGGCGTCGCGGCTGCGCGAGGCGCTGGGCGGGGCCGGGCAGTGCTTCGACAGCGTGCCCGCCGCCCGGGCCGCGGCGCTGGCGGCGGCCGCAGAGAATGACCGGGTTGTCATTTTTGGCTCGTTTTACACGGTGGCTGCGGCCCTCGCTTAGCGCGTATAATTGCGCCCTGACGCCGGCCGGCACCCTGGCCGGCCCGCCGCGAAGGAAGCCGGAAAATTCCGTGAACATCCAACTCAAGCAGCGACTGGTCGGGGCCGTGGTGCTGGTCTCGCTGGCCGTCATCATCATTCCCATGTTGTTGCCGGGCGAGGGCAGTTATACCCGCCAGCAGCCGGTCAGCACCATTCCCGCCGAGCCGGACTATCGTTTCGCGCCACTGCCGGAGCCGCCACCGGCACCGCCCGTGGCGCAGGCGCCGCCGGTGCCGGTGGAGGCGCTGCCGGCGCCCGTGGTGGAGGAGCCGGCGAAACCGGAGACCCCAGCCGTCACCGGGGAAAAGTCGGCCACCAGGCCCATCGCGGAACCCGTCACCAAGCCGGACCTGCCCGTCGATGCCGCGACGCCGAAGCAGAGCGCCGTCAGCAAGGCGGGGGATGGCCAGGCCACCGGCTGGGTGGTGCAGGTGGGCAGTTTCTCCAACGCCAGAAATGCCCGCGCCCTGCGTGACAGGCTGCGCACGCAAGGCCGCGCCGCCTTTGTCGAGGCGGTGAAGGACACGCACGGAAAGCCGGTCTACCGGGTGCGCGTGGGGCCGGAGCTGCGCCGCGACCTGGCGGAGAAGTTGCAGCAGCGGCTGGCCCGCGATGCCGGGCTCAAGGGCATCGTGCTGCGTTACCCGTGATGCCCCCCGTTGCACCTCAAGGTCTGTTAAAATCGCCGCTGTTTCGCTTTGAGATGGGTCGTGTCTGATGGTCTGGGTGGATTACCTGATTCCCGGAATAATTGTGGTTTCGGCCCTGCTCAGCCTGATGCGCGGCTTCGTCCGCGAGGCCATGTCACTGACCGGCTGGCTGCTGGCCGCGTGGGTGGCGCTGCATTTTTCCCAGCCGCTGGCGGAGGCCTTTCTCGGCGGCATTTCCGCGCCCTCGCTGCGCGTCGGCGTGGCCTTCGTGATCCTTTTCGTGATCGTGCTGGTGCTGTCGGCGCTGATCAACCGGCTGGCCAGCCAGCTGGTGAAACGGACCGGGCTGACCGGCACCGACCGCATGATCGGCATGCTGTTCGGCGCCGCGCGCGGCGCGGTGGTGGTGGCGGTGCTGGTGCTGCTGGCGGGCCTGACCACCATGCCACAGGATCCGTGGTGGCGGGAGTCCGTGACCATCGGCTATTTTCAGGAACTGGCGGTGTGGCTGCAGGAAAACGTCGCGCCGGAGATCAAGCGTTATCTGAGCTAGGCCATTCCCTCCAAATTCAACGGCAGTAGCAAGAGGTTATCCCTGATGTGCGGCATTATCGGAATCGTTGGTCACGAGAACGTGAACCAGGAACTGTATGACGGCCTGACCGTTTTGCAGCACCGTGGCCAGGACGCGGCGGGCATCGTCACCTGCGACAAGGGGCGGCTGTTCCTGCGCAAGGACAACGGCCTGGTGCGCGACGTGTTTCATACCCGCCACATGCTGCGCCTGGTGGGCAGCATGGGCATCGGCCACGTGCGTTATCCCACCGCCGGCTGTTTTTCCTCCGCCGAGTCCCAGCCTTTCTACGTCAACTCACCGTTCGGCATCTCGCTGGCCCACAACGGCAACCTAACCAACGCCATCGAACTCAAGCGCGACCTGTTCCGCGCCGACCGCCGCCACATCAACACCGATTCCGACTCCGAGGTGCTGCTCAACGTCTTCGCCCACGAATTGCAGCAGCAGGGCAACCTCAAGGTGACCCCGGACGACGTGTTTGCCGCCGTCGCCGGCGTGCACCACCGCTGCCGCGGCGCCTATGCCGCGGTGGCTATGATCACCGGCCACGGCATCGTCGGCTTCCGCGATCCGCACGGCATCCGCCCCGCCGTATTCGGCCAGCGCGAGACCGCGCGCGGCATGGAATACATCATCGCCTCCGAGAGCGTGGCCATCGATTCCCTGGGCTTCGAGCTGGTGCGCGACATCGCCCCCGGCGAGGCCGTCTACATCGATACCGACGGCCAGCTGCACACCCGCCAGTGCGCGCAAGATCCGCAGCTCAATCCGTGCATCTTCGAGCACGTCTACTTCGCCCGCCCCGATTCCATCATCGACAGCATCTCCGTGTACAAGGCCCGCCTGCGCATGGGCGAGGCGCTGGCGAAGAAGATCGATCGCGTGTTCCCGGACCACGACATCGACGTGGTGATCCCCATCCCCGACACCAGCCGCACCTCCGCGCTGCAATTGTCCAATGCCCTCGGCGTGCTGTACCGCGAAGGCTTCATCAAGAACCGCTACATCGGCCGCACCTTCATCATGCCCGGGCAGAAGCAGCGCAAGAAATCCGTGCGCCAGAAGCTCAACGCCATCGAGCTGGAATTCAAGGGCAAGAACGTATTGCTGGTGGACGACTCCATCGTCCGCGGCACCACCTCCAAGCAGATCATCCAGATGGCCCGCGAGGCCGGCGCCAACAAGGTCTATTTCGCCTCCGCCGCGCCGCCGGTGCGTTACCCCAATGTATACGGCATCGACATGCCCTCGGTGAACGAGCTGGTGGGCCACAATCGCAATGACAAGCAAATCGCCGAGGCCATTGGTGCCGACTGGCTGGTATACCAGGATCTCGACGACCTGATCGAGACCGCGCGCGTCGGCAATCCCGGCATCCAGCGCTTCGACACCTCGGTCTTCGACGGCAACTACGTCACCGGCGACATCACCCCGGATTATCTCGACTTCCTCGAAGGACGCCGCAACGACGGCGCGCGTAGCAGCCAGCAGGAAGACAACGCGGTCATCGATCTGCACAACAGTGCCTGATTGACAGGCAGGGGCGCCTTCACTAACCTTGATGACGAGTCCGCCTCGAAGCCACGGATTCAGGCTGGACTTACAGCGCCGATTTGATGTCAGCTTGCGGGCGCTCAACAAATGCAGCTAAAGCGAGGGGAACCTGCTTTGGCCTGTTGACGAGACGATGGCCGGGCGGGTTTTTTTGTGCTGGCGTGAAACATTATTTATTTCACCACAGAGGCACGGAGACACAGAGAAAAGATCATCTCTCGCAGAGCCTGCCAAGCACACAAAGAAAAGAAAAAATATTCATTTTCTTTTCTTTGTGTCTCTGCGCCTTGGCGAGAAATTGAACTTCTCTGTATCTCCGCGCCTCTGTGGTGAATAAAATCAATCGAGCAAGGTATGAACCATGGCCAGTAATGACGACAGACCGACCGACGAGACATTGGGCTTCGACACCCTCGCCGTGCGCGCCGGCTACCAGCGTACCAACGAGGGTGAACACGGCGAGGCCATCTTCGCTACTTCCAGTTATGTCTACGAGAGCGCGGCGCAGGCGGCGGCGCGTTTTTCCGGCGACGAGCCGGGCAATATCTATTCGCGCTTCACCAATCCCACCGTGAATGCCTTCGAGCGGCGCCTGGCGGCCCTGGAAGGCGCCGAGCGTTGCGTGGCCACTGCCTCGGGCATGGGCGCCATCCTCACCGCCTGTCTCGGCACCCTCAAGGCCGGTGATCATATCGTCTCCTCGCGCGCCATCTTCGGCTCCACGGTGGTCCTGTTCGACACCATTCTCGCGCGCTTCGATATCGCCACCACCTTCGTGGCGCAGACGGATCTGGATGCCTGGCGCGCGGCGATTCGCCCTGAAACGAAGATGCTGTTTCTGGAGACGCCCTCCAATCCCGTTACCGAGATCGCCGACGTCGCGGCGCTGGCCGAGCTGGCGCATGCCCACGGTTGCCTGCTGGTGGTGGACAACGCCTTCTGTACCCCGGCCCTGCAACGGCCGCTGGAACTGGGTGCGGACATCGTCATTCACTCCGCCACCAAGTACATCGACGGCCAGGGCCGCTGCATCGGTGGTGCGGTAGTGGGCAGCGAAGAACTGGTGGGGGGCGATGTCTACGGCATCGTGCGCACTGGCGGCACCAGCATGAGTCCGTTCAATGCCTGGGTGTTTCTCAAGGGGCTGGAGACCCTGCGCATCCGCATGGAGGCGCACTGCCGCAATGCGCAACGGCTGGCCGAGTGGCTGGAGGTGCAGCCGGCAGTGACCCGTGTCAACTATCCGGGGCTGACGTCACATCCGCAACACGCGCTGGCGGCGAAACAGCAAACGGGCTTCGGCGGTGTGCTGTCCTTTGAAGTGAAGGGTGGTCAGGCGGGCGCTTGGCGGCTGATCGACAGCACGCGGCTGCTGTCCATCACCGCCAATCTGGGCGATACCAAGACCACCATCACCCACCCGGCGACCACCACCCATGGCCGTGTCGATCCCGCGGCGCGCGCTGAGGCCGGCGTCAGCGACGGCCTGGTGCGCATTGCGGTGGGACTGGAGGACATCGACGACATCAAGGCCGATCTGCTGCGGGGGCTGGATTTACTCTGATGCCGGTTTTCTCACCACAGAGGCACGGGGAAAAGCATTCAATCACTAAAGGGGGCGAAGTTGCGCAAAGGCAGCAACAGCTTTTTGTATCTTCGCGTCACTTTACGGTCAATGCTTTATTGGTTTTCTCCGTGCCTCCGTGTCTCTGTGGTGATCGATGGCGTCTATGTGGCAAAGTCGCCTGAGACTTCCTTCAGGTTCAAGCCAGCAGCGGATGATCCTTGGGCAGCTGCTTGGCGTACCACAGGGCCAGCTTGTGGCGCATGGTCTTTTGCGATACCTGCTCCTCGGGCAGGGGCTGGATCAGCTTGTCGTGCACCAGCAGGCGATAGATGAAGAGCGTTTTCTCGCTCACCGAATCCGTGGGTTCGAAGACCGCGGCGCCTCTTTCCTCGGCATATTTCACGCCGGCGATGATCGCCGCCTTGGCAAGCTCGGCCTCGTGTTTGAGTTTCTTGCTTTTTGCCATGGGTCACCTGTGTCCGTTCGTTTCATTCACGGGGTTCAATGTTGCAGATAATGGCCGGCGGTGCAATGGCTCCCGGCTGACCAATGGTGATGCTGTGTCGCGCGCCGGGGTGACCTGGATGTGACGCCGCTGGGCGAGGTGAACGCGGGCCAGGTTCTGTCGCGTGTTGTCGGTGAAAGGGTGGTTTTCGCCCAGCGTTTCTGACCACAGGTCGATGGCGTTCTGATATTGGCGTGCGGCACGGTTGTAGTCTCGCTGATGCTCGTACAGTACGCCGAGATTGTAGTGTGATTGCGCTGTCTCGGCGCTGTGCCGGCCAAACGCGGCGCGGCGCAGATCCAGTGCCCTTCGATGCGCCTGTTCCGAGGCGGGGTAGTCGCCCAACTCGAAATAGAGGCCGCCGAGGTTGGTCAGGGTGATGGCTATCTGCGGGATGTCCCGGCTGTGATTGTGTTGCAGGACCCGCAGCGACTGCTCGAAACAGTCGCGGGCACGGCCGAGGTGGCCGAGGGTCTGGTGGATGATGCCGAGTTTGAGCAAGGGATCGGCGTTGTTGATGTGGTTCTCGCCGTGAAGCCTGCTGGCCAGTGCGTGCGCACGTTCGGCGGTGGCTAGCGCCTGGGGATAGTAGCCGCGTTCATAGAGCCAGACGAATTCACGGCTGAGGCCGTGGCTGATTTCCTCGCCTGGGGCGTGGGTTTCATGCAGCTGTTGGCTGCTGTCTGCGGCAAGGGTTTTCAGGCTGGCGGAGTAACGGGAATTGGCAAGCGCCGGGGCGGTGATGATCAGCAGCCCCAGCAGGGCGCTCAGGGCCGGCAGGGATCGCTGCGGCTTGCCGGTTGTGACGCGGATTGTCCTCATGACCATTTCCTTGTGCGTGGGTCACGAAGGACCGGGGTGAATGGCCGCGCGGGGCGGTTTCTCCCTCTTTATCGCCAGGGAATGGGATGTCTTTACCCGTTAGTTGCAAAAAAACAGATCAAAAATCGCGCACATTCCGGTATTTCCGGGCGTTACTGTATGTGGCGCCCTTTCTGCAGGCGTTCACTGCTCGTGCGATCCAGCTACATAGACCGGAATAAGACGACGCGAAATCCGAGGCTGTTGCCGGGAATGGCATGAAACGCAGCGGTCGCGGAGGCGCAGAGGATGCAAAGGTTTATTGAAAAGGTTTCCTTTGCGTCCTCTGCGCCTTGGCGTTCTTTGCGTTGATTCTCGTGGTCGATTTCACATCCCGTGTCGCCCGCTGTTTGCGCACGAATTTATGCAACGATTGGGTTTGGCCAGAATCTGTGGGTTCAGGGTTTAGGCCAGGTGCGTGGCGTGGTTGCGGGAAAGGGGGCTGTGCCGGCGGATCAATGAAGGGTTTCGTGGGCACGCCTGACGTCTCGTGTGTCGGCGCCGCCGTCGATGTGCTCGAGCTGCTGGCCGAGCAGTGATTTCACCTCTGCGCTGCGCCCCTCCTGACTGGCGATGCCGGCCAGGTCGATGCTGCAGCGCAGCGCCAGGGAGCGGGCATTTTGCTGCTGCGCCAGTTGCAGCGCCTGGCTGAGCAGGGTCTCCGCCTGCGCGGAATGCGCCGCTCCGGCCTGCTGCAGAAAGTGGCCCTTGAGGCGCAGCAGTTCGGCGCTGAAGAAGCCCTCGCCGGTGCGCTTCGTTCCTTCCAGGGCCTTGTCGAGGGTGGCGTTGGCGGCATCGCCCTGGCCGGCGCGGAATTGCAGTTCCGCCAGCAGGGCGAGGAAGTAGGAGCGCACCAGGCGGCTGCCGGATCGTTCGTATTCGGCCAGGGCGGACTGAAAGTCCTCGCAGCAGTCCTTGATGTTGTGATCCTCGGCCTCGGCCCAGGCGCGCAGCATCTTGCCGGTGGCGGACCAGAAGGCGAAGCCGTAGGTTTCGCACAGGGCGATCTGCGCCTCGGCCTGGCGCTTGGTGGCCTCGCGTTCGCCGCGCAGCTGGTGCACCACGGCGAGGAATTGCAGGGCATAGGCCTGGCTGAAGGGATGGGTGAGACGCTTGGCGGCCTCCAGCGCCTGGCGGCATTTCTCCAGCGCCTGATCCGGCTGGCCCAGCAGCCACAGGATGCAGCCGGTGTTGGCGAGGCAGGCGACGCGCACGTCCTGGCAGTGCGAGACCTCGGCGGTGAGGGCCGGGACGGCGGGGTTGGCGTTGAGGGGCGGCGTGAGCAGTTCCAGCGCCTCTTGCAGGCGGCCCTGCCAGAAGCGGGTGGTGCCGAGGGTGCGTTTGGCCTCCAGGTTCAGCTCCGCTTGCTTGACTTGGGCGGCGAGGCCAAGCAGTTCGTTGGCCAGTGATTCGGCGCTGGCGAGGTCGGCGCGCACGATGTAGTACTCCCACAGGCCGCACAGCACCGGGAAGGTGGTGCTGATGTCGGCCATGCTGTGGCACAGCTCGCGGGCGCGGGCATAGGCCTTTTCCACCGCGGGGGCGGCGTAGCCCTGGCTCATCATCTGCGCCAGGCCGAGGGTGATCTGCATCTCCAGTTCGCGGGCGCGGCGCTGCGGGGTGTCGGGCAGACGCTTGAGTACCACCAGGCCGTGTTGCAGGTGGGTGACGGCCTCCCGGTTGGCGGAACGGCGTGCGGCCAGTTTGCCGGCCTTGAGCCACATGGTCGCCGCCAGGTCGTCGATACAGGCCTCGCTGCAGTGGTGCGCCAGCAGCTCCGGGTTGGCCTCCACGATGTGCGGGAAGCGTTCCTGCAGCAGGGTGGCGATGCGCCGGTGGTAGCGCTGCCGGGTGCGCTTGAGCAGGGACTGGTAGGCCGCCTCGCGCAGCAGGGCGTGGCGAAAGCTGTAGGAGGCCTTGGGGGGGCGTCCGCGTTGCAGGAACAGCTCGGCATTGATGAGGTGGGTCAGGCCCAGTTGCAGACTGATCTCGTCGCGGCCGGCCACCGCGCTGAGCAGTTCGTGGCCGAATTCGCGCCCCAGGGTGGCGCTGAGCTGGGCCAGTTCCTTGTCGTCGCCGAGGCCGTCGAGGCGCGACATGAGCGAGTCCTGCAGGGTCGAGGGGATGGCCAGTTCGGCCATCCCGGCCTTCAGCACGTAGTGGGTGGCCTTTTCTTCCAGCATGTCGGAGTGGAGCACCATGCCGGTGAGTTCCTCGATGAAGTAGGGCACGCCGTCGGTCTTGCGGATGATCTCGGAGAACACGTCCATGGGCAGGGTCTTGCCGCCGCTGAGCTGGCGGATCAGGTGTCCGGCCTGCTGACGGGTGAGGCGGTTGAGGGTTACCAGGGTCAGGTTGGCGTGCGAACTCCACGGCGGCGCGAACTCGCTGCGGAAGGTGAACAGGGCGAACAGGTTGGTCAGCCCCGGCTGCTCCACCAGCAGGGTGAGCAGTTCCAGGGTGGAGGAGTCGACCCAGTGCAGGTCCTCCACCACCAGCACCACCAGTTTCTGCTGGGCCATGGTCTGCAGTATCGACACCAGGGTGTCGAGGATCTTCTGCTTGCGCTGCTGGGGGGTGGCGCCCAGCGTTTCCGGGCCGAGACCGGCGACGTGGATGCCGAGCAGTTCCGCCAGGGCGGGGAGAACCTCGGTCGCCTCCAGTCCCAGGGTCTCCACGGACTCCAGCAGGCGGGCGTGGCGGGCGGCGTTGTCGGTGAGATCCGTGAGGCCGAGGGTGCGTTGCAGCAGGTCGACGATGGGGTAGAGGAAGCTGCCCTGATAATAGGGCGAGCTGCCGCATTCCATGATGAAGCAGGACTGGTCGGCCAGCCGCTCCAGCACCAGTTGCACCATGCGGGTCTTGCCCAGGCCGGCCTCGCCGCCCAGCAGCACCACCTGGCCCACACCCTTGCGCGCCTGTTCCAGGCGCTCCATGAGCAGGGCGGTTTCCTGGTCGCGGCCCACCAGCGGCTCGTGGTGCTGGCCGCGACTGGCCAGCAGGCGCTGGCGGGTGCTGTGTTCACCGGTCACGCGGTAGAGGTTGAGGGGCTGGGAGAAGCCCTTCAGCTGATGTCCGCCGAGGTCTTCGAAGTCGAACTTGTTGCTGATCAGGTGATGGGTGGCGCTGCTCACCACCACCGAGTTGGGGGTCGACAGCTCCTGCAGACGGGCGGCGATGTTGGGCGTCTCGCCCAGCGCCAGGGTGCGCTTGTCGCCGTCGCCGATCTCGCCCACCACCACCAGCCCGGTGTGCACGCCGACGCGCACGGCGAGGGGAATCTCTTCACCGCTGAGCAGTGGATAGCGCAGTTCGGAGACGCGGCGCACGATATCCAGCGCCGCCTGGGTGGCGCGGCGGGCGTCGTCCTCGTGGGCATGGGGGTAGCCGAAATAGACCAGAATGCCGTCGCCCAGGTACTGCGCCACGTGGCCATCGAAGTGGGCTACCACATCGCTGCAGGCGCTGCGGTAGCCGCGCATGATGTCGCGCAGGTCTTCCGGGTCGATGCGTTCGGAGAGGGCGGAGGAGCCCACCATGTCGCAGAACAGCACCGTCAGCTGGCGCCGTTCGGCCTCCTGGCGATGCTGTTCCGTGACGGATGGGGTGGAATCCTCGTCCTGGGCCGGTGTGGCTTCTTTTCCGGCCATGGCGGCCAGTTCGGCGCCGCACTGGCCGCAGAAGCGGAAATCCGCCGGGTTGGCGAACTGGCAGCTGGGGCAGGGGCGCTTCAGCGGCGCGGCGCATTTTCCGCAATAGTGCATCCCCGGCGGGTTTTCAAATCCACATTTCTCGCACTGCATGGCATCATTCATCCGTTGCTGTCTGACGATTGTTGGGCCGGTAACCGCAGGGACTCGCTGTGTTGCCCGCACCGGGCTGGCGCAGGACAGCCTGTTTTGGCCTGATCACAGGGCATGAAGCATAACGGCCGCCCCCCCTTGCAGCAAGAAACCCGCAGAAACCCGCAGCCCCTTCGAGAAACCGGGATGTCCCATGTCTGATGACCCAACGAGACAACCGTTGTTGAGCGTCTACCGGGCGGCCCTGGCGGCGGTAAACGGCCGCCGGTGTTGCCGGCGCTTTCTGCGCGAGCACCGCCCTGCGACCCCCGTTGCGCTGGTGGCCATCGGCAAGGCCGCCAGCGGCATGGCGCAGGGGGCGGCGGATGCCCTGGGGGAGCGGATCCTGCGGGGCCTGGTGATCACCAAGGCGGGGCACGGTGAGCCGTTGACGGGCGCGGCGGCGGGCTTTGACTGCCTGTTTGCCGGCCACCCGGTGCCGGATGCGCGCAGCCTGCAGGCCGGCGCCGCGCTGCTGGCGTTCATCGATGCGCTGCCGGCCGGGGTGCCACTGTTGCTGCTGGTGTCCGGCGGCGCCTCGGCGCTGGTGGAGGTGCTGCCGGAGGGCGCCGGGCTGGCCGAACTGCAGCGGCTCAACGACTGGCTGCTGGGCAGCGGGCTGGACATTGGCGCCATGAATGCCGTGCGGCGCTCCCTGTCCTGCATCAAGGGAGGACGCCTGGCGCGGCGGCTGGCGGGGCGCCACAGCCTGTGCCTGATGATCTCCGACGTGCCGGGCGATGACCCGGGGGTGATCGGTTCCGGCCTGCTGGCCCCGGCCGCGGCGATGCCGGCGGCTATTGCCAGGCAGACGCCGGACTGGCTACGCCCCCTGCAGGGCCTGGCGCCGGCGCTGCCCGCCGCCGGTGACCGCTGTTTCGCCACGGTCGAGAGTCATGTCATCGCCCGCCTGAAGGACGCGCTGGCGGCCGCCGCCGATGCCGGCCGCGGGCTGGGCCTTGCGGTGTTTGAGCACGCCACGCCGCTGTCGGGGGATGCGGCGAGCTGTGGCCGGCGGTTGGCGCAGCGGCTGCGTGATGGCCCCGCCGGCCTGCATGTCTGGGGCGGCGAGACCAGTGTGCGCCTGCCCGCGCGGCCGGGGCGGGGTGGCCGCAACCAGCATCTGGCCCTGGCGGCGGCCACGGTGCTGGCGGGGGATGCGCACTGCACCCTGCTGTGCGCCGGCACCGATGGCAGCGACGGCCCGGGGGAGGATGCCGGCGCCGTTGTCGACGGCGGCACCCTGCGGCGCGGGCAAGGACAGGGCCTGAATGCCGTCGAGGCCCTGCGCCGGGCCGATAGCGGGCGCTTCCTGCGGGCCAGCGGTGACCTGCTGCGTACCGGACCCACGGGCACCAATGTCATGGACGTGGTCCTGGGCATCAAGCGGCGGCCTGGCGCTTTTCCGCGCCGGCTCCCGGTTGCTGAAGTGTGACCCACTTCTCTACAGTTGGCGGCCTTGCGGTCGATAGTTCTGCTGAGAGCGCCTACCCCGGGCTGAATTCAACACCTGCAGCAGCCATGAACGGGCGATGAGACGCTCCCTGGAGCTGTCCCGTGAATCACCCAAAAAAGCCCTTCAAGCTGGATCTGATGACCGCCCTGCTCATCGTTGTGTCGCTGGGTGTTGCGCTGACGATGTTTGCCCAGGCCCGGGAAGGGGCATCGGCCGACACCATCGTGGTGGCCTACCAGATCGCCCCCTGACGACCCGCGGCCAGCAGCCGCTTTCTCGTTTACCAGCTATTCTCTGCCTGTGCAGGGGACGCCTGCAGAAAATTTCTCCTTTTTGTACAGCAAGACCAGCGATTGTCAGCGGCCTTAAAGTTCACCGCCCGCCCGCCGCTGTATTCTCTGGAAGAATTAGCGGGAATATTAGGGCATGACAAAAGATTCATGGATGCGCACTTACTGGCCGGGTTTTCTCCTCTTGCCCGCCACCGGGGTGCTCTGGCTCTGGCCCGGGCAGATGGTGGCGTATGCGCTGCTGGTGGGGTTGAGCGGAGTGTGGCTGGCGCACGTGCGTCAACTGGGCCGGCGGCAGGCGGCGCGGGAGGCGCAGGCCGACAAGGAATTGCACGTTTCCACCCGCCTGCGAGAAGACTTTCAGCAGCTCATGCAGCGCTCCGCCGAGGAGATGGAGCGGCAATTTGCTCACCTGGACCGGGAATTGCAGCAGGTGCAGAGCCTGCAGGGGGATGCCATCAGCGGCTTGATGCAGAGCTTTGCCGGGCTGGAAAGGCAGTCCCGTGACCAGGAGGCGTTGACGCACGCCTTGGTGGCGCGTGTGGCGGAGACGACCGGTGATGGCTCCGGCATCAGCACCCTCGCCAGTGAAGCGGCGGAACTGGTGCAGATGTTCGTCGAAAGCATTGTCGCCATGCGTGATGGTAGCGCCGAAATGGTCGATGTGTTCATCGAGATGAAGGACCAGATCAGCACCGTGGAGAAAATGCTTGGCGAGATCGATGGCATCAGCTCGCAGACCAACCTGTTGGCCTTGAATGCGGCCATCGAGGCCGCCCGCGCCGGCGAGGCGGGCCGGGGTTTTGCGGTGGTGGCCGATGAGGTGCGTGCGCTGTCCCTGCGCAGCAATGAATTCAGCGGCCAGATTCGCGCCGAATATGCCAAGACGCGTGACAGCATGGATCAGGCCAGTGTCATTGTCGCGCGCATGGCCTCGCGTGACATGGAAATGACCTTGAGTTCCAAGGATCGCGTGGCGGAATTGATGCAGGAAGTGACGAATATCAATGCTGGCATGGTGGACCAGCTGCGTGAGGTCTCGGGCATGTCCGAAGAAATCGGCCAGAATGTGGCCATTGCCGTGCGCTCACTGCAATTCGAGGACATGACCCGGCAGTTGCTCGACCACATGCGCAAGCGGCTGCAGGCCTTTCATGAATTTCTCGATACGGTGGATGGCTTGCGGTCGGGGTTGTTGTCGGATGAGGGCACGGAGATCGAGCGGCAGCTGCAGGAGCGGCTTGCCCGGTTACGGATGAATTTTGACGAGTCGGCGGAGATGCTCGAAAGGTCTCCTATCCACCAGCAGAACATGGATGAGAGCGACGTGGAGTTGTTTTGAGATGGCGAAGATACTGGTGGTGGATGATGAGGCCCAGGTCCGGGGCATGCTGGTGAAGATGTTGGCGGTGGAACATCATGAGGTCATTGAAGCGGAGAACGGGGCGCAGGGTTGCAAGAAATACCGTGAGCACCAGCCGGATCTGCTGATAACGGATCTGGTGATGCCGGAAAAAAACGGCATCGACATGATTCTGGAGCTGAAGAAGGAGTTTCCGTCGATTCGCATCGTGGCCATCTCGGGCGGTGGCGGGATCACCGGTTCGTTCGATTATCTGCCCGTTGCCAAGCTGGTCGGGGCATTACATATCCTGCAGAAACCGTTTAGTCTGCAAGCACTGAAGTCGGCGGTGGCGGAGGCGCTGGAGATGCCAGGGGTTCATTGACAGGCGCGTGGATGCCTCTGCTTTTCGAGTGCTGAAAAGGGCGGGATGCCCTTTCGGCAAGCTCTTGAATCTACGGATTCAGGAACCTGTGAACAGGCCTGGCAAGGCCGCGGAAGAATGAGGCCAATGGCAGAGTTACCGGAACAACTCCCGAAAAAGAATCTGCGTATTCTGGTGGTGGATGACGATCCCTTCATCCTGCAGGAGATTGCCCTGCATTTGATGGCGGCCGATTATCGCGTGGAAAGCGCCGAAAGCGCCGCGCAGGCGCTGGAAAAGATGGATTCCTTTCATCCCGAGATCGTCTTGACCGACTGGATAATGGAAGGCATGGATGGTCTCGAACTGTGCCAGGCGCTGCGCCAGCGGAAGAACGGCCGCTTGCTCTATCTCATCGTCCTGACCGCCCACGATGCCGAAGAATCGCTGCTCAAGGCCTTTGCCGCCGGCGCCGATGACTATATCCCCAAGCCGGTATCCCCACGTGTCCTGCTGGCGCGGGTGCAGGCCGGCGCCCGCCTGGTTCGCTTGCAGCTCGAGGTGGAGCAGGCGCGCCGCGAACAGGCCGAGCGCGAGCGCATGGCGCAACAGATTCAGCGTGCGCACAAGATGCAGGCGATAGGCACCCTGACCGGTGGCATTGCGCATAATTTCAACAATTATCTTGCCGCTATTCTTGGTTATGCAGAGCTGGCAAAGGAGATGTTTCCCGGTGTTGGCGAGGGCCAGCTGGACGACTTCCTGGATAACATTCATCAGGCCGGCAGCGAGGCGCGCGACCTGGTGGTCAGTCTGCGCTCGTTCAGCAATGGTGGCAGTGGTTCTCGCAAGGCGCCCCTGCAGGGCGTGATGCTCGATGAAATCGTGCGCATGCTGCAACCTGTGATGTCGGCCAGCATTTTGCTGAAAACGGATTTTGACAAGGATATTCCGCTGGTTCTGGTGAGCCAGGACCAGCTGTATCAAATGCTGATGAGTCTTTGCATCAATGCCCGCGAGGCGATGGAGGGGGCGGGAGAAATCCGCCTGCGCTTGCGGCAAGTGCGTGATGTGCGCGCCAGCTGTGCCTCGTGTCACGAGTGGCTGAGTGACGATTATGTCGAACTGTCCATCTGCGACAGTGGACGGGGTATCGATGACGATACCCTGCAACGCGTGTTCGATCCCTTTTTCAGCAGCAAGGATGCGGGCCAGGGAACCGGACTCGGTCTGTCGGTCGTGCATGGTCTTGTGCATGGTTGTGGCGGGCATGTTCGGGTTGATTCGGAGGTCGGCAAGGGAAGCTGTTTCCGCCTGCTGTTCCCGGTCGACCCCCAGGCGGCGCAAGCTGCCGAGGCTGGCTCGACCGGGACCGGATCATGACCACCCAAGGCGCATCGCCCTCTTCGTTTTCTTTCTCCACCTGTCCCTTTCCTTCCGTGCGCCGGGCTGACGCAGGGCCACGCCCGGGCGGCGCTATCCGCTTGTTGATCGTCGAGGATTCCAAGCCCGACACCGAGTTGCTGCTGCGGGAATTCCGCAAGGCGGGTTTTGCTCCCGTTTATTGCCGGGTCGATGACGAGGCCTCTCTGCAGACGGTGCTGAAGGAAAAATGGGATCTGGCGATTACCGATTATCAATTGCCGGGATTTGATGGTCTGTCCGCCGTGATGACCTTGCAGCAGGCCGATCCCGACCTGCCGGTGATCATGGTCTCCGGGCGCATTGGCGAAGAAACCGCGGTGGACATCATGCGCGCCGGCGCGCGCGATTGCGTCATGAAGGACAATCTCCAGCGCCTGATGCCGGTGGTCATGCGTGAGCTTCAAGAGGCAGAGCAGCGCCAGGCGCGCCGCCAGGCCGAGGCGGCGCTGCGGATCAGTGAGCAGCGTTTCAGCGAGCTGGCGGAAAACGTCGATGAGGTGTTCTGGCTGGCGTCGCCGGACTGGACACACAGCTTTTATGTGAGCCCGGCATTTTACGCAATCTGGGGCTGGCAGGCCGATGAGTCCACTGAAGCGGAGCTGCCGCGTCCCTGGCGCGATGCCGTGCATGCCCATGATCTGCCGATGATCGAGGCCTGCATACAGCAGGCCGGCAATGAGGCGGGGAACACGGTGGAGTTTCCGGAGTTCCGCATTATCCGTCCCAGTGGCCATGTGCGCTGGATCAAGTCGCGCGCCTATCCGGTGCTGGACGAAAACGGTGAGGTGGTGCGCTTTGCGGGTACCGCGACGGACATCACCACCCGCCGCATTGCGGAAGAATCGCTGCTGCGCAGCAATCGCGCCCTGCGCGCTTTGAGCGCCTGCAACCAGGCCCTGGTGCGGGCGGCGGATGAAAAGGACTTTGTTGCCGAGGTCTGCCGCATCAGCGTGGAGATATCCGGCTATTGCGCCGCCTGGGTGGATTATGTCGAGCCGGGTCAGGCCGGCGGTCTGCGTCGGGTTGCCCATTCGCGCGCGCACCACGCGGATGATGTTGCCGACAACATGCAACGGATCCAGCAACAGCTTGGCCAGCAGGCTATTGCCTCGGTGCTGGCGGGCAAGGGCCTGAGCATTCAGCGCAATCTGCAAGTGAAAGAGGACATGCCGGCATTCACCGCCTTGCTGTTGCCGCTGGTCATCGCCCAGGAGGTGAAGGGCATTCTGACGATCGTCTCGTCGCTGGCGACGGATTTTGACAGCCATGAGGTCGCGCTGCTGACCGACCTGTCCGATGACCTTGCCTTTGGCATCGATACGCTGCGCACCCGCAAAGAGCATGAGCACCTGCAGAATCAATTGTTGCAGGCGAGGAAGATGGAGGCCGTCGGTCAGCTCAGTGGCGGCATCGCACATGACTTCAACAACATGTTGTCGTCTATTCTGGGTTATGCCGGGCTGGCCCTGGAGCGGCCGGACGATCTGGCGGACAGCGAACTGGATGAGTATCTGCGCGAGGTCATCCGCGCCGGCGAGCGGGCCAGGGATGTGGTTGGGCAGATGCTGTCTTTCAGCCGCGTGCGCAAGGGCGAGGCCGAGCGCATCGAGCTGCGGCCGATCATCAGCGAAACCATCAAGCTGTTGCGCTTTACCCTGCCGGCGAGCATCGAGCTGGATGTCGACGCCGGTGACCAGGCCCTGGCCGCCAACATCGACCCCGTGCAGTTGCAGCAGATCGTCATGAATCTCAGCATCAACGCCCGTGACGCCATGCACAACAAGGGCACCCTGCGCATCGCCGTGCGGCCGGTCGCTGTCGATGGGCATGGCAGCTGCCTGGAATGCCAGTCGTGCCGGGAAATGCTCTCCCCGGGAAACTATATCGAGTTATCCGTGAAGGACAGTGGCGGCGGCATCGATCAGGCAGTGCTGGACCGTATCTTCGACCCCTTTTTCACCACCAAGGACATTGGCCAGGGCACCGGCATGGGCCTGTCCGTGGTGCACGGCATCGTGCATGAGGCGGCCGGCCATATCCTCGTGGAGTCCGTGCAAGGCGAGGGAACGACATTTCGCATCCTGCTGCCGGCATCATCCGCGCCCGCGGCTGAGCGGTCGGAGGAGGTCTTTTCCCACGCGCAAGCCGGTCCGGCCGCCGGCCCGGCGCGCATCCTGGTGGTCGATGACGAACCGTCGGTGGCCGGCTTTCTCCGTGAGTTGCTCAGCGTCGCCGGTTATGAGGTGGTGCTGGCGGGGGATGGCGCGCAGGCGCTGGAGATCTTCCGGCAGCAGTCCGGGCGCTTCGATCTGGTGATCACGGATCAGACCATGCCGAACCTGACCGGCGCGGAGCTGGCGCGCCAGCTGCTGGCGCTGTCGCCGGACCTGCCGGTGATTCTCTGTACCGGCTACAGCGAGGATGTGGACGAGGCGGCCGCGCGAGAGATCGGCATTCAGGGTTACCTGACGAAGCCGGTCGCGTCTCGTGTATTGCTGGGGCGGATTGCGGCCTTGCTCGAGGGGTGAGGCCGCAGGCCTGAGGCGGGACGGGCCGGCCACCCCTGCCGCAACAATGCTCCCTCCATCCCGCAGCCTCAAGCCTCACCAGCGTGCGCCGTCGCTCAGGGCTGCTCCTTCTCGGGCGGCGGCTTGACCTCCGCCAGGGGGGCGTTCCAGTCGTCGCGCGTGGTGTCGGTTATCCCCTCGCCGAGATCGTCCTCTTCGGCCACGTCCAGGGGACCGCTCCAGTTCTCCGGCTGTTCGGCGAGATCCAGCTCCAGCTGCCGCCAGGCGTCGAGGGGGATCTCCTCCAGGTCGCCGTCGAAGTGCTGGACTTCCACCACGCCGTCTTCGCTGTCGATGGCCACCACGCGAAAAAGCTGCCCCTTGTCCAGGTGCTGGTACCAGTTGTCGATGATGGGTTCGATATCGGTTGGCATGGTCGTCTCCCCGGTGGCTGGCGTGGCTCTCTTCCTGCTCCCCTAAATCTAGCAGAAGCGCTTGATGTTGCTGGCGGCGGACACCATAAAAGGGATGTCTGCATGCCGCAGGCAAAGGTGGGCAGCGGAAGCGGGATGGCATGACCATGCAGCCGGCAAAACGCGGCGAAGGCGCAGAATCCTTCGTACAGACCCTGTGGACGGTGCACGAAGGGGAAAAACCCCTGTTTGCCACCGCCGTGCACGCCGGCCACGATCTGCGCGATGAACTCGCCCGCCTGATCGCCATCGACGAGGCCACCCGCCTGCGCGAGGAAGACCCGTACACCGATTACCTGGCCACCGTCGCCCCCACGCGCCTGGTGCCCCACCGCTCGCGCTTCGAGGTGGACCTGAATCGCGCCCGCGACGAGGCGGTCTACCTCGGCCCCGAGGACGCCTGGGGGCTGAAGGTATGGAAGGCGTCGTTGCCGGAGGCGGTGATCCAGCGTTCCCTGGCGGAGTACGACGCCTATTACGCCGAACTCGAACACCTGCTGACCTCCCTGGAGATGCGCTATGGCCGCTTCATCATCTTCGACATCCACAGCTACAACCACCGCCGCGCCGGGCCGGATGCGCCGCCCGCGGACCCGGCGCACAACCCGGACGTCAACGTCGGCACCGGCTCCATGGACCGGCAGCGCTGGGCGCCGGTGGTAGACCGCTTCATCGCCGACCTGCGCCGCTTCGACTGCCAGGGACGGCACCTGGACGTGCGCGAGAACGTCAAGTTCAAGGGCCGCCACTTCGCCCGCTGGGTGCATGCCCACTACCCGGAATCCGCCTGCGTGCTGTCGCTGGAATTCAAGAAGATCTTCATGGATGAATGGACCGGCGCGGTGGACCCGGACTGCCTGGAGTGCCTCTACGAGGCCCTGAAATCCACCCTGCCGGGCATCAGCGAGGAGATGGCCAGACTGTGAACACGGAGACGGGAAACAAGGCCGTGATCAACGACGCCTTCATCGACGAGGTGCGCGCGGCGTTGACGAAGAACGTCTACCTGCGACGTCGCCTGCCGGGCTGGGGGCGCATCCACATCGACCGCCAGTTGCCGTTTCTGTGCGTCTATCGCCGCCCCCCCGATCACCCCGACGCCGGTACCCGGCGGCTGCTGCTGGGCGAGGCGGCCTACATCCTCGCCCCCGGCGAGCCGCCCGCACAGGCGGGGCTGCGGCGCCTGGTGGCGGCGGTCACCGCCACCCAGGTGACGGCCTTCGGCGCCACCCTGTTGCTGGAACTGTGGGCCGCCACGGAGGCGCGGGACGCCCCGGGCTTCCGCATCGTCGCGCCGCGCCGGCACGCCCCCACGCCGCTGCTGGAGTCGCTGGAGAGTGCCCTGCTGTCGATGACGGTCGACGGCGTCGCGCCCCGAGTCGAGGTGAGCTACCACGAGACGGTGGCGCCGCCGGGGCTCGCGCCCCTGCTGGAGACGGCCGGCGCCCCGGCGGTATGGCTGATCGGCATCGAGGTGAGCCCGCATTACCGTGACAGGATCACCGGCGAGCTGTTTCCCTTCGAACTGCAGGAACTCCAGCGCGGCCTCGGCCACGCCCTCAAGCAGGTCTTCTACAGCTTTGCCCATGCCTACACCTCCCAGCGCCCCGCCCACCACCACATGCTGGGCCGCCGCGCCATGACCTCGGCGCTGCAGGCCACGGACCGGCAGATGGTGGAGGTCAGCGAGCGTTTCGACCTGCTGCTCCACGTCACCCCCGTCAATGCCGGCGACGCCTGGGCGGAATTCCGGCGTCGGGGCTTCGAGCAGACGCCGGAGCTGCATTACCGCCCGCGGCCAGTGGACCCCGGCCTGCTCAAGCGCCAGCTCTACCGGATCCCCGTGGAGCGCATCGAAGATCCCACCCTGGCCGCCATCTATGCCGCCAAGCGCGACGAACTGGATCGACAGATCAACATGATCGCCGACCGCAACACGCCGCGCTTTCTGCGCGGCAGCCAGCAGGTCTACGGCGAGGTGGAGGCCTGGCTGCTGCAGCTGGCGCGGCAACTGGTGGCGCAGATCCCGCCCGCCGAGGCCGGCGAGGAGGCCGGGCAGCGGCTGGACGCACAGGCCTTCGCGGCGCGCGCCGAGGCAGAGCTGGCGCACTACCGCCGCCTCATGCCCGGCCTGCCGGCGCGGGTGGAACTGCGCGACGACATGACCGGCATCATGGTGTCGCGGGGGCATTTTCTGGTGGCCCGCGACGCCTGCGTGGCGGCGGCGCGGCTGGACGCCGTCCTCGCGCATGAAATCGGCACCCACGTCGTCACCTACCACAACGGCCAGCACCAGCCCCTGCGCCTGCTCCACGCCGGCATGGCCAACTACGAGCCCCTGCAGGAGGGACTGGCGGTGCTGGCGGAGTTCCTGACCGGTCAGCTGGACCGCGAGCGCCTGCGGCAACTGGCGGGGCGGGTGCTGGCGGTGCACAGCCTGACCCAGGCGGCGAGCTTCACGGACACCTTCCGCGAACTGACCCGCCGCCACGGCTTCGCCCAACGCCAGGCCTTCGCCATCACCCTGCGCGTCCATCGTGGCGGGGGCTTCACCAAGGACGCGGTCTACCTGCGTGGCCTGGCCGGGTTGTTGCGCTATCTTGGCGAAGGCGGGGATATCGAACGCCTCTATCTGGGCAAGATCGACCTCGAGCAGATCCATCTCATCGAGGAACTGCAATGGCGCAAGGTGTTGCGGCCGCCCCCGCTGCGGCCGCGGCATCTGCAGGGCGAGGAAAACCGGGCGCGGCTGGCGTGGTTGCAACAGGGCGTCAGCCTGAGCCGGCTTGTGGAGGCATGTGAACGATGAAACTGGGCATCGCCATCAACGATCTGAAGACCGAATGGGCGGATTACACCACCACCCATCTCGCCATGGCCGCCGCCAGCCTCGGCCACCCGGTGTGGTACATCGGCATGGGCGACTTTGCCTATGACGCGGATGAACGTGTCCACGCCCATGCCACCATGGCGCCACCGAAGAAATACCGCTCCGCCGAGGTCTACCTCAACGGCCTGCGCGGCAAGTCGGCCATCCGCCAGCGCATCGACCTGGGGGAGCTTGACGTGTTATTGCTGCGCAACGACCCGGCGGACGACGTCATCGAGCGCCCCTGGGCGCGGCTGGCGGGGATCAACTTCGGCCGCCTCGCCATCCACCACGACGTGATCGTGCTCAACGACCCCAATGGCCTGAGCCAGGCGGTGAACAAGATGTACCTGCAATATTTTCCCGAGCAGGTGCGGCCACGCACCCTCATCAGCCGCAACCGCGACGACATCAAGGCCTTCATCCGCGAGCTGGGCGGCACCGCGGTGCTCAAGCCCCTGGCCGGTTCCGGCGGTCGCAACGTGTTCCTGGTGGAGCCGCACGAGCGGGCCAACCTCAATCAGATCATCGAGGCGGTACAGGCCGAGGGCTATGTGATCGTCCAGCAATACCTGCCCGAGGCCGCCGAGGGCGATATCCGCCTGTTCCTGATGAACGGGCGGCCATTGATGAGCGACGGCCGCTACGCCGCCTTCCGCCGGGTGCGCCTGTCCGGCGACCCCGACCTGCGCAACAATCTTACCGCCGGCGGCGTGGCGCGCCGGGTGCGGATCACCGAGGGCATGCTGGAACTGGCCGAGACGGTGCGGCCAAAGCTGGTGCAGGACGGCATGTTCCTGGTCGGGCTCGACATCGTCGGCGACAAGCTGATGGAAATCAACGTATTCAGTCCCGGCGGCCTGAGCGGCGTGGACCGGATGGAGGCGCGAAACTTTTCCCGCGAGGTGATCCACGCCCTGGAGCACAAGGTGGATCTGCGCCGCCGCTACCGGCGCAATTTCGACAATGTGGAGCTGGCGACGCTGTGAGGACTGGGTGCGGAGTGCTCAGTCCCGTTCAAACCGACATGTTCTTTTCGATCAACGCGTATGCCGAGTGGTTGTGGATGGACTCGAAGTTCTCCGACTCGACGCAATAGGCGGTAATGCGTTCGTCCTTGTTCAGGCGTCCGGCGATGTCGCGGACGATGTCCTCGACGAACTTGGGGTTCTCGTAGGCGCGCTCGGTGACTAGTTTTTCATCGGGGCGCTTGAGCAGGCCGTACAGTTCGCAGGAGGCCTCTTCCTCCACCACGTCGATGATGTCCTCGATCCATACGAACTTGCAGGTGCGCACGGTGATGGTGACGTGCGAGCGCTGGTTGTGGGCGCCGTAGTCTGAAATCTTCTTCGAGCAGGGGCACAGGCTGGTGACCGGCACCACCACCTTCAGCGTGGTCTGGTGCTCGCCGTGGGTGATCTCGCCGATCAGGGACACGTCGTAGTCCATCAGGCTCTTGACCCCGGAGATGGGCGCCGCCTTGCAGACGAAATAGGGGAAGCTCATTTCGATGTGGCCGGATTCGGCCTCCAGGCGTGCGGTCATCTCGCGCAGCATGTGCTTGAAGGACTGCACGGAAATCTCACGCTCGTGTTCGTTGAGGATCTCCACGAAGCGTGACATGTGCGTGCCCTTGAAGTTGTGCGGCAGGTTCACGTACATGTTGAAATTGGCGATGGTGTGCTGATCACCGCCACTGCGGTCGCGCACCCGCACCGGGTGGCGGATGTCCTTGATGCCGACCTTGTTGATGGGCATGCGGCGGGTGTCCGTGGAACTTTGCACGTCTTCGATGGCGGTGCCGGTGGTTTCGGTCACGGCTGCTTCCTCTGGTTTTCTGTTCGTTTCTTGTTTTTCACCACAGAGACACGGAGGCACGGAGAAGGGCTGTCGAATCCGCCAATTGACGCAAAAAAGGCAAAGATCTTTCTGGGGGGCGTTAGCGTCTCCCGGCGTTCATTTGCGGACGCGTGCGCGCACCTTTTTCGCCGTTTTTCTCTGTGTCTCCGTGTCTCTGTGGTGAATCTGTTTTTCAGTCTTCGCTGTAGCGCACGCAGGCCCGTTCGGTTTCCCACAGGGTGATGGCGCTGACACGAATGCGTTCGTCGTTCAATGCGTCCGCCAGCCCCCGGTACAGGTGCGCGGCGATGTTCTCCGCCGTCGGGTTGAGGGTGTCGAAGGGCGGAATCTCGTTGAGATAGTAGTGGTCGAGGCGGTCCGTGAGCTTCTTCACGGCCTTGCGGATGACCTTGAAGTCCACCGCCATGCCCACTTCATCCAGTTGGCTGGCCTCTACCTCGGCCTCTACCTTCCAGTTGTGCCCGTGCAGGCGCGAGCAGGCGCCGGGGTAGTCGCGCAGGGTGTGGGCGGAGGCGAAGTCGCTGACGACCTTGAGGGTGTATTTGGCGCTCATGGGTAAAAAACCTAGCAGAATACTATGTTATGGCGTGCTGCCTGGCAAGGTTGTCGCCGCGCAGGGCCTCGACGGCGGCGCGGATGCCGGCGGTGTCGAGCCCGCAGGCGCTGAGCAGCTGCTGGTGGTCACCGTGTTCGACGAAGCGGTCGGGCAGGCCGAGGTGGGTGACGGGCAGGTTGACGCCGTGCGCCGCCAGGCATTCGCTCACGCCGCTGCCGGCGCCGCCGGCGACGACGTTTTCCTCCACCGTGACGAAGGCGTGGTGGGTCTTGGCCAGTTGCAGGATCAGGGTCTCGTCCAGCGGCTTGACGAAGCGCATGTTGACGACCGTGGCGTCGGTTTCACTGCCGGCCACTTCGGCGGGGCCGACCATGCTGCCGAAGGCGAGGATGGCCACGCCCTTGCCCTGGCGCCGCAGCTCGGCCTTGCCCTCGGCCAGGGTGTCGAGATCGGTGCCGGGCTGCACGCCGGGGCCGAAGCCGCGCGGGTAGCGCACCGCGGCGGGGCCGTTGTGGCGGAAGCCGGTGCTGAGCATGCGCCGGCATTCGGCCTCGTCGGCCGGGGCCATGATCAGCAGGTTGGGCACGCAGCGCAGGTAGCTGAGGTCGAGGTTGCCGGCGTGGGTGGGGCCGTCGGCGCCCACCAGTCCGGCGCGGTCGATGGCGAACAGCACCGGCAGGTTCTGAATCGCCACGTCGTGGATCAGTTGGTCGTAGGCGCGCTGCAGGAAGGTGGAATAGATGGCCACCACCGGCTTGAGGCCCTCGCAGGCCATGCCGGCGGCGAGGGTCACGGCGTGCTGCTCGGCGATGCCCACGTCCTGGTAGCGGTCGGCGTATTCCTCGGAGAAGCGTACCAGGCCGGAGCCTTCGCGCATCGCCGGGGTGATGCCGATGAGGCGTTCGTCGGCGGCGGCCATGTCGCAGATCCAGTCGCCGAATACCTCGGTGTAGGTGGGGCCGTGCTGGCCGTGGCGGCGGGTCAGGGGTTCGCCGGTGTCCGGGTCGTAGCTGCCGACGCCATGGAAGGCGCAGGGATTTTCCTCCGCGGGGGGGAAGCCCTTGCCCTTCTTGGTCACCACGTGCAGGAACTGCGGGCCCTGCAGCGACTTGAGGTTGCCCAGGGTCCGCACCAGGGTGTCGAGGTCGTGGCCGTCGATGGGGCCGATGTAGTTGAAGCCCAGCTCCTCGAACAGGGTGCCGGGGATCACCATGCCCTTCATGTGTTCCTCGGCGCGCTTGGCCAGTTCCCACATGCTGGGGAGCTGGCTGAGCACCTTCTTCGAGCCCTCGCGGGCGGTGAGGTAGAGCTTGCCGGAGAGGATGCGCGCCAGGTAGTTGGACAGCCCGCCGACGTTGGCGGAGATGGACATGTCGTTGTCGTTGAGCACCACCAGCAGGTTGGCGTCCAGGCTGCCGGCGTGGTTGAGCGCCTCGAAGGCCATGCCGGCGGTCATCGCGCCGTCGCCGATCACCGCCACCACCTCGCGGTCTTCGTCGGCCTGCCGGGCGGCCAGGGCCATGCCCAGGGCGGCGCCGATGGAGGTGCTGGAATGGCCGACGCCGAAGGTGTCGTAGGGGCTTTCGCTGCGCTTGGGGAAGCCGGCGATGCCGCCCAGCTGACGCAGGGTGTCCATGCGATCGCGGCGGCCGGTGAGGATCTTGTGCGGGTAGCTCTGGTGGCCCACGTCCCACACCAGGCGGTCATGGGGGGTGTTGAACACATAGTGCAGGGCGATGGTCAGTTCCACCGTGCCCAGGCCGGAGGCCAGGTGGCCGCCGGTCTGACCCACGGACTGGATCAGGAAGGCGCGCAGCTCGTCGGCCAGCGGGGCGAGCTGGTCCGGCGCCAGCTGGCGCAGGTCGTTGGCGTCGTCGATTTGTTCCAGCAGGGGGAATTTGGACATGGGCGGTCAGGGGGAGCGGTAGGCAGCCGGAAAAAGGGGACGATTATAGCGAAAAATCGTTTCTTCGGGGGATTTGTCCCCCGGCGGCGGGTGCCGGGGTGGGTTTTCCGCCTGCAGGAGCGGCCCCCCCCAGGTGGCGATGACGGTGCCGGGCAATCTGGCGCGGCTTGAGGCGCCGCTCCTGCATGGGGGGTGCCGGGCTTCAGCTGTGGCGGTTGATGATGTATTCGGCGATGTCGCGCAGGGGTTGCCCGGCCTCGCCCAGCGGCGCCAGGCTGTCCAGCGCCTCCTGGTGCAGGTCGCGGGCCATGCGCTTGGCCTCGTCCATGCCCACCAGCGCCGGGTAGGTGGGCTTGTCGGCGGCCTGGTCACTGCCCTGCGGCTTGCCGAGGGTGGCGGTGTCGCCCTCGATGTCGAGGATGTCGTCGCGGATCTGGAAGGCCAGGCCCATGCACTTGGCGTAGTGATCGAGGCTGTCGAGCAGGGCGTCGTCGCCGCCGGGCTGGCTGAGGGCGCCGAGGCGCACGCTGGCGCGGATCAGGGCGCCGGTCTTGTGGATGTGCATGTCCTCCAGTTCGGCGAGGCTGATGTCGCGGCCGGTGGCGGCGAGGTCCATGGCCTGGCCGCCGGCCATGCCGCGCGAGCCGGCGGCCAGGGCCAGGGTCTCCACCATGCGCAGGCGCCGGGCGGGGTCGTCGAGCATCTGCGGGTCGTGGGCGAGAATGTAGAAGGCCAGTGACTGCAGGGCGTCGCCCACCAGCATGGCGGTGGCCTCGTCGAAGGCGATGTGGGTGGTGGGCTTGCCGCGGCGCAGGTCGTCGTCGTCCATGGCCGGCAGGTCGTCGTGCACCAGCGAGTAGACGTGGATCAGCTCCAACGCGCAGGCGGGGCCGTCGAGGCGCGCCTGCGGCGCACCCAGCGCCACGCCGGTCATGTAGACCAGCGCCGGGCGGATGCGCTTGCCGCCGTCCAGCGCCGCGTAGCGCATGGCCTGGTGCAGGTGGCCGGGCAGGGTCCGGGCCGTCGGCAGCCAGTGTTGCAGGGTCTGTTCGGTGCGGGCCTGGTAGGCGTTGAGCAGGGTCGTCAGGCTCATGATTCGGCCGGGGGTTCGAAGTCCACCGCCTCGGCATCCTTGTCGAGCAGGATCTGCACCTTTTGTTCGGCCTCCTGCAG
This sequence comes from Chromatiales bacterium, assembly GCA_026982475.1. GTDB lineage: Bacteria > Pseudomonadota > Gammaproteobacteria > SZUA-152 > SZUA-152 > DRQN01. The sequence goes on along the minus strand of JALSHB010000104.1, from coordinate 4,080 downwards.
GGCCGCCTGGCAGGCGCGGGTCAGCTCGATACCGCGTTCGAAATCCTGCAGCGAGGCCTCCAGGCTGGTCTCCCCCTGTTCCATGCGATCCACCAGTGTTTCCAGTTCGGCGAGGGCGGATTCAAAATCAAAGGCCTTGGCTTTTTTCTTTACCACGTTACGGTCACCACAATGCGCGCCACGCACCGGGTGCGGGCTGGTTCGGTCGAGGGCGTAACGTTACCTTCCGATTCCCTCAACGGTCAAACGCCGTTCGTGCCGCGCGGGTGGGGATTCACCTTTTATTTGCGCGTGAAGCGGGCTAATCTTGCCCCCCGCATTTTTTCAATGAGGACATAGTCATGACGCTCAAAGGCAGCAAGACCGAGCAGAATCTCAAGGATGCCTTCGCCGGCGAATCACAGGCCAACCGTCGCTATCTCTATTTTGCCGCCAAGGCGGACGTGGAGGGCTACAACGACGTGGCCACGGTGTTTCGTTCCACCGCCGAGGGCGAAACGGGCCACGCCCACGGCCACCTGGAGTATCTCGAAGAGGTGGGCGATCCCGCCACCGGCCTGCCCATCGGCCGCACCGCGGACAATCTCAAGGCCGCCATTGCCGGCGAGACCTATGAGTATGCCGATATGTATCCCGGCATGGCGAAGACCGCCCGGGAGGAGGGCTTCGACGAGATCGCCGACTGGTTCGAGATCCTGGCCAAGGCCGAACGCTCCCACGCCAGCCGCTTTCACAAGGCGCTGGATACCCTCGACGATTGATGCCCGTCCTTGCGCGGGGTGGTCGCCACTCCGCAGGTTTTTTTTCCATTTCTCTCTTGTTCCCTCTTAGTTGTACCCATGAAGAAACTGACCCGTGAAGACCTGCTGGGCCTGGAGCAGTACGCCGCCCAGCGGGCGGCGTTCCGCGAGCGGATGATGGCCCACAAGCGCCTGCGCCGCGTTGCGCTGGGCGATCACGCCTCCCTGCATTTCGAGGACCGCCTCACCATCCAGTATCAGGTGCAGGAGATGCTGCGCATCGAGCGCATCTTTGCGCCGGATGAAGTGCAGGCCGAGCTGGACAGCTATAATCCGCTGATCCCCGATGGCACGAATCTCAAGGCCACGCTGATGCTGGAATACGCCGATCCGCGCCAGCGCCGTGAGGCGCTGGCGGCCTTGGTGGGCATCGAGCACCGCATCTGGCTGCGGGTGGCCGGCCACCCGCCGGTACAGGCCATTGCCGATGAAGACCTGCCTCGCAGCGACCAGCGCAAGACCTCCGCCGTGCACTTTCTGCGCTTCGAACTCGAGCCGGCCATGGCGGTCTCGCTGCGCCGCGGGGCGCTGCTGGCCATGGGCTGCGATCACCCGGCGTACCGGCTGCGCACGGGCGCCCTGCCAGCCGCCATCGGCGCCGCGCTGGCGGGGGATCTGGAGACCTCGATTCAGGCCACCCCCGCATGTAAACTGCCGGAGCCTTACTAAGACAATCTCAACAGGAGTCTCATGAGCAGTCAGTACGATGCCTCGTCCATCGAGGTGCTGAGCGGCCTGGAGCCGGTGCGCAAGCGCCCGGGCATGTACACCCAGACCGAGCGTCCCAACCACCTGGCCCAGGAGGTCATCGACAACAGCGTCGACGAGGCCATCGCCGGCCACGCGCGGCGCATCGACGTCACCCTCTACAAGGACGGCTCGCTGCAGGTGGTGGACGACGGCCGCGGCATGCCCGTGGACATCCATCCGGAGGAGGGCATCCCCGGCGTCGAGGTGATCCTCACCAAGCTGCACGCCGGCGGCAAGTTCTCCAACAAGAACTACCAGTTCTCCGGCGGTCTGCATGGCGTCGGCGTGTCGGTGGTCAATGCCCTGTCGAAGCACCTGGAGGTATGGGTGCGACGCGACGGCCGCGAGTACAACATCGCCTTCGCCGACGGCAACCGCATCTCCGCGCTGAAGGAGATCGGCACGGTGGGCAAGCGCAACACCGGCACCACCCTGCGCTTCTGGCCCGATCCGCAGTTCTTCGACTCGCCCAAGTTCTCCGTGCCGCGCCTCAAGCACGTGCTGCGCGCCAAGGCGGTGCTGTGCCCCGGCCTGAAGGTCGGCTTCTTCGACGAGAACAGCGGCGAAAAGACCGAATGGTTCTACGAGGACGGTCTGCGCGACTACCTCATGGACGCCCTGCAAGGGGTGGAGATCCTGCCGCCGGAACCCTTCCTCGGCAGCTTCAAGGGCGACACCGAGGCCGCCGACTGGGCGCTGGTATGGCTGCCCGAGGGCGGCGACGCCATTGCCGAGAGCTACGTCAATCTGGTGCCCACGGCGCAGGGCGGCACCCACGTCAACGGCCTGCGCAGCGGCCTCACCGAGGCCATGCGCGAATTCTGCGAATTCCGCAACCTGCTGCCGCGCGGCGTCAAGCTGGCGCCGGACGACGTCTGGGACCGGGTCAGCTACATCCTCTCGGTGAAAATGGCCGACCCCGCCTTCTCCGGCCAGACCAAGGAGCGGCTGTCCTCGCGCGAGTGCGCCGCCTTCGTCTCCGGGGTGGTCAAGGACGCCTTCAGCCTGTGGCTCAATCAGCACACGGAAATGGGCGAGGCCATTGCCGAACTGGCCATCGCCAGCGCCCAGAGCCGCCTGCGCGCCGGCAAGAAGGTGGCGCGCAAGAAGGTCACCCAGGGTCCGGCCCTGCCTGGCAAGCTGGCCGACTGCGCCAGCGCCGACCCCGCCCGCAGCGAGCTGTTCCTGGTCGAGGGCGACTCCGCCGGCGGCTCCGCCAAGCAGGCGAGAGACAAGGAATTCCAGGCCATCATGCCCCTGCGCGGCAAGATCCTGAACACCTGGGAGGTGGACCCCGCCGAGGTGCTGGCCTCACAGGAAGTACACGACATCGCCGTCGCCATCGGCGTCGATCCCGGCTCCGACAATCTCAGCGGCCTGCGCTACGGCAAGATCTGCGTACTGGCCGACGCCGACTCCGACGGCGCCCACATCGCCACCCTGCTGTGTGCCCTGTTCCTGCGTCACTTCAAGCCGCTGGTGGCCGCCGGCAACGTCTACATCGCCATGCCGCCGCTGTACCGCATCGACGTCGGCAAGGATGTCTACTATGCGTTGGACGATGCCGAGAAACAGGGCGTGGTCGAGCGCATCAAGGCCGAGGGCAAGCGCGGCAAGATCAACGTGCAACGCTTCAAGGGCCTGGGTGAGATGAACCCCATCCAGCTGCGCGAGACCACCCTGTCCCCCGACACCCGCCGCCTGGTGCAGCTCACCATCGAATCCGGCGACGACACCAACCAGCTCATGGACATGCTGCTGGCCAAGAAGCGCGCCGCCGACCGCAAGGCCTGGCTGGAACGCAAGGGGAACATGGCGGAGGTTTGATCTGGTGGGTAGCCAATAGGTGTAGGGTGGGCACCGCCCACCATTTCACGGCAAGGATGCCGAAAAAATATCAAGGAAGAAAACATATGCCAAACTACCGTCGTTCAATGGCACCGGGAGCAACGTATTTTTTTACAGTGGTAACGTATCAGCGTCAGCCGATCCTGGTTAACCCGGAAAGCCGGGCAGCCCTGCGACAGGTGATCGGAGAAGTAAGGCAACAGCACCCCTTTACCATTGACGCATGGGTGTTGTTGCCAGACCACATGCACTGCCTCTGGACATTACCGGATACAGATGCCGATTACTCCCGACGCTGGGGAATGATAAAGGCCGGGTTTACGAAACAGGTAAAGCCTCTTTTTCACCGTGATGTGTGGATGGGCCCGTCAAGGCGACGACACCGGGAAGGCACGATATGGCAGCGCCGCTTTTGGGAACATCAAATCCGGGATGAAGTGGATTTCCAGCGGCATGTGGATTATATCCATTTCAACCCGGTTAAACATGGATTGGTAACAGAGGTAAAAGCATGGCCGTATTCCACGTTTCACCGGTATGTCAGAGAGGGTGTTTACGCCAAGGGCTGGGCTGGCGGAACCAATGCGCCGGATGACGGGTTTGGCGAATGATCCATAGGGTGAGCATTGCCCACCGGAAGTCCGGAGTAAGGTCATGGTGGGCGGTGCCCACCCTACGAAGT